>JANYKD010000002.1 GCA_025361735.1 Phycisphaerales bacterium | reverse complement strand
GGCCTCTCTGCCATAAAGTCTACACAATCCCGCCACGCAAGGCCCTCCCACGCCCGCCACGGCGACAGCCGTTTAGTCCAACTCGACAGGAATTGACATAGAAATGACAGAAAGTGACATGGAAATGACCGGAACTGACATAGAAGTGACGGGACTCGCATCGCTTGGCGAGGGCAAAGGGAAAGTGCGAGCGGACGCAGGCTATTCGGGTGTTAAAGAGCAGGAATGAGACCGTGTCTGAGCCTCAAGCCACACGAACGCCGTAAGAGGTTCTGAGCAGCACTACGGATCAATACCTAACACAAGTGCCTTGGCTTGTCAATAGACAAATCCGCACAATTAATGGACTGTGGCGTGGTCGGCGAGCGGGATTAAACACGAAGACGCGAAGCGGGGCGTGGTGCTTGCGGACGAGTCGCGACGGGGTCGTTTCCTGGCTTTTCTTGTTCGGAGGTATGGTGCTACGGTTTGGTCCCGCGACGCTCGCGAATGGCTGTCGCACGTTTGATCATCGCTTCGGCTTCGGCCGTTCGATTCGTCGCCTTCAGCAGGGCGGCATAGCTGTCGAGAGCGATGGCGACAGTGGGATGATCTGGCCCCAACGCCTTGTCCAGAATCGCTAGTGAGAGTTTGTGCAGCGGCTCGGCGTCCCTGTACCTGGCCTGGATGGTGTAGAGCGAGGCGAGATTGCTCAGGATTGCGGCGACATCCGGATGATCCGGTCCCAGCGCGTTCTCGCGGATCGCCAGCGAACGTTTGAACAGCGGCTCGGCGGGCTCATACCTTGTCTGGTTGGCATGGAGCAAGGCAACATTGTTCAGGCTTTCAGCGACATCCGGGTGATCCGGCCCCAACGCGTTCTCGCGGATCGCCAACGCGCGATCATCCAGCGGCTCGGCCTGATCGTACCTGGCCTGTCTGAAATACAGGCTGGCAAGGTGACTCAGGGTGTCGGCGACATCCGGATGCTCCGGTCCAAGGATATTCTCGCGCATCGCCAACGCCCTTTTGTACAGCTGTTCAGCCTCATCGTTCCTGGACTGGCCTTGGCAAACTGCGGCCAGATTGTGCAGGTTGGCGGCGACGTCCGAATGATCCGGACCCAACACCCTCTCGTTGATTGCCAGTGCATGTTTGCATAGCGGCTCAGCTTGATCGTACCTGGCTTGGGTGACGTACAGTCCCGCAAGATTGTTAAGGCTTTCAGCGATATCCGGATGGTCCCGTCCCAGCGTTTTCTCGCGAATCGCCAAAGCGCGTTCGAACAGCGACGCGGCCAGATTGTACCTGGCTTGGCGGTAGTAAATAAGGGCGAGGTTGTTCAGGCTGATGGCCAAACTTCGTTTGGAGCCCCCAAAGCCCTCAGCCAGATTCAACGCCAGAGCGTAAATCCGCTCCGCATCGTCGTAGCGTCCGGCGGCGATTGCCCTACTCCCAGCCGTGATCTGCGCCTGCCAGCGTTCTCGCCGTCTGATGACGAGAATCGCCCATGCGAGGATGATTGCCAGCACCACGGCAATGACGCGACTGGCACACCAATGGAACGCGTGTTCGCTCATTTCACTCTTCCCGTTGGAAATGATCTTACCGGTTTGACGCCGGCACCGCCACGAAACGCTACCATTTGCCGGACGGCTGGAGAAGGAGTCTCGCGCGGAGTCGCAGGGGCGAGGAGAAGACAGCGGAAGGCCGGGTGATCGGCGCTCGGTCATCGGTGATCGGTAGAGACAGGCGACCGATCACCGATGACCGATCACCGATGACCGACCCTTGGGATTGATCCTCTCTGCGTCTCCGCGGCTCTGAGCGATACGGTCTGCGATTGATTCAAGATGGTTCACGCAAAGGCGCCAAGACGCAAAGAATACGGCATACGGGGCAATGTCTTCTTGGCGTCTTGGCGGCTTTGCGTGAGGTCCTCTGCTCCTGTCTGATCCGAGACATCCGGGTTATCCGCGGTCGATCTCTTTGGGCGGGAGGATTTGAGCCGCAGGTTTCGCCTGTCGCTGTTTTGACGCGTGCAGTGTCGGCCCTTTGGGCCTTGGAGGATTGAGGTTTGAGGTTGGATTTCCGCGGCCTTACGGCCGCGGCTACCGCGAGTGGCGGCCTTTCAGGCCCGCGGATTGAGTGGCGAGCGGCTGAGCAGCGTGTCTCGAACCTGGTTCATCCATCGCTCCCGATGCCGCATTCGGCATGTCCGGGGTGCGGCCGATTCTCCCCGGCGGACGCGATCGACGATCGCGGCTACAGAGGAGCGGGTTGGCGGCCAAGTTGTCGCATCCTCGCGGCAGGACTATGCTTACGGACACGAGAAATGAAGATTCGTCCGTCACATTCCGGGTATCGCTTGTCGCTGCATCTGGCGGCCATTGCCGTGGCGGCGGCAACGTTTCCATTGATATTTCTGGGGGGGCTGGTGACGAGCCATCAGGCGGGGATGTCGGTGCCGGATTGGCCGAATAGCTGGGGGTATAACATGTTTCTGCTGCCGCCGAGCTACTGGCTGGGGCGGCAGGCCGGCGGCGTGTTCTATGAGCACACGCACCGGCTTCTGGGGATGCTGGCCGGGTTTGCGGCGATTGTGCTGGTGTGCCTGGCATACGGACCGGGACGTGGCGAGCGAGCACGGCGGAGGCTGGGGTGGTGCGTGCTGGCGTGTGTGACGCTGGCCGGGCTGTCTGGCATCGCGTGGCTGGCGTTGCGCGGATCGCCGCTGCTGGCGGCCAGGATGATGCCACATCTCGTTGTGGGATGGGTGTCGGTGGGGCTGGTGGCGCTGGTGGCATGGGTGTGTCGAAGACGTGAGGAGCGGACGGCGGTGCGACGGCTGGCGGCATGGATACTCATTGCGGTGGTGGTCCAGGGCGTGCTTGGGGGATTGCGGGTGGTGCTGGTGAACCTGGACCTGGCGGTGATTCATGGGTGTTTCGCACAGGCATTCTTTTGTCTGACGGGGATGATGGTGGCGATGACGTCGACGTGGTGGACGAATGCGGAAAGGCACGAAGGCACGGAGGCACGAAGGCACAGAGGCACGGAGGCAGACCCTTCGAGTACTCAGGGCAGGCTCCGGCACGAAGGGGAATTCGAACCGAGTGACGCAAGGGCGCTGCGGCGGGTGTTTTGGGTGGCGGCCGTTACGGTCGTCGTGATTTACGGGCAATTGGTCGTCGGGGCGATGATGAGGCACTATCAGGCGGGGCTGGCGATTCCGGATATGCCGCTGGCGTATGGCAAACTGCTCCCGCCGGTGGATGCGGCCGGGCTGGCGCAGATCAACCGGCAGCGAATTCTGATCAACGATCCAAGGATCGAACACGTGACGCTGGGGCAGGTGTGGCTGCATTTTGGACATCGGCTCGGGGCGATCGCCGTGAGCGCGATGTTGCTCACGCTGGTGTGGACCGTGTGGCGGCAGGGCCGAGGCGCACCACTGGTGTGGAAACCGGCGGCACTTCTGCTGGTACTGCTGGCGACGCAGTTGACACTGGGATGGCTTACGGTGACAAATCGCAAGCCAGCCGATATTGCGAGCTATCATGTGGCAACCGGAGCGATGATCCTGTTCGTGACATTCACGCTGGCGGTGCGGTCGCGAAGGCTGATGGCTGCCGCGCGACCGGCAGCATTTACGGAGAAAGCACTGATTCCGGCGAGCGAGCCGGCGATGGCTTAGAGAGGCAAACGAGTGATAACGGCAACAGCATCTGTAGCAACCCGCTTTCGCATCAGTGACCGACTGGCGGATTACCGCGAATTGGCCAAGCCGCGGCTGAATTTCCTGGTGCTCGTGACCACGGGCGTGGGATATTACATGGGCGTGCGGCACTCGATGGAGTGGGGCCGGCTGTTGCACACGCTCATCGGCACGGCGCTGACGGCGGCTGCCGCGTCCGCTCTGAACCAGTGGATGGAGCGCGACGAAGATGCGCTGATGAAGCGGACGGCGGACCGGCCGCTGCCGCAGGGAAGGCTGGCGCCGGTCGAGGCGATGGCGTTTGGCCTGGTGATGGCGATCACCGGTTTGACGTGGCTGCTGCTGAAGGTCAACGCGCTGACGTCCGGACTGGGGTTATTCACGCTCCTGAGCTATGTCTTGGTATATACGCCAATGAAGCGCACAACGACGCTGAACACGATAGTTGGCGCCGTGCCGGGTGCGATTCCGCCGGTGATGGGATTCACGGCCGTTCGCAACGAACTGTCGCCCGAGGCCCTGGGGTTGTTCGCGATCCTGTTCCTGTGGCAGATGCCGCACTTCCTTGCCATCGCCATTCTCTACCGCGACGAGTACCGGCGGGCGGGATTCAAGATGCTGCCGGTGGTTGATGATGACCTGTATTCGTCGTCGAGACAGATAGTAGTCTATTGTCTGGCATTGATTCCGGCGACATTGCTGGTGATACCCCTGCGCATGGCTGGCGGCGTGTACTTCGCGGCGGCGGTGGTGCTGGGGGCCGCTTTTCTGGGCTTTGGAGCCAGGGCGGCGGCCACCCGTTCGCGGCTGGATTGCCGGAGGCTGTTTCTGGCGTCGGTGCTCTACTTGCCTTTGCTGCTGGCTTTCCTGATGATTAACAAACGATGATTACGAAGCTTTTGTTGACGCCGATTCTGTGTGTGTTGGTTCTGGCCATGTCCGGTTGTGATCGTGGCAAACCCGCCACCCCTTCCGCTGGCGGGTCTGCAAAGAAGGCACCCGCAGCCGCACCTACCGAGTTTGGCACGATCAAGGGACATGTGAAACTGCTGGGTTGGGACAAGAAGCCGGCGCCGATTCCGGACGATTGCTGCAAACTGGGGCCGAATGATCTTGTGGACGAGACCGTCGTACAGGATGCGCAGCGGAACCTGCGGTTCGTGGTGTTATCCGTTCGCGACTGTCCTTCGACCGGGAAGGACCGTACGGAGACGGTCGTGTTGGATCAGGTCAAGTGCCGCTTCACGCCGCATGTGCTGGCGGTGCAGGTGGGGCAGCCGCTGGATGTGAGGAACTCCGATCCGACAATTCACAACGTGCATATGGTGACGGAGAAGAACCCACCCGTGAATATCGGCATGCCCCGGCCGGAAACGCGGCATTACCGGATGAAGGAGGCGGAGATCTTCCCAGTGAAGTGCGACGTGCATCCGTGGATGAAATCGTACATCGCGGTGTTTGACCACTCGTGCTTCGCGGTCAGTGCGGCCGATGGGACGTTCGAGATCACCGGCGCGCCGGCCGGGCAGTGGACGCTGGTTGCGTGGCACGAGAAATTCGGGGAGATCGAGCAAAGCGTGAACGTGCCGGCCAACGGGACGGTGAACGTGGAACTGAAGTACGAGGCGCCGAAGGAGTGAGGCGGATTGGATTGCAGTGGATGCGGATTGGGACGCGCGGTACAATCACACATCGCAATGTGTGGCGGATGGCCACGGAACGGAGCCGGAATGCCGACGAATCTGGACTTGGATGATAAATTGATCGAAGAGGCCAAGAAGGCCGGCCGCCATCGCAGCAAGAAAGACGCGGTGACCGCCGCGCTGAAGGAGTACGTGCTTTCGAGGCGGCGAACGGACATCCTGAAATGGGTGGGCAAGGTCGATTTCTGGCCTGACTACGACCACAAAGATCTTCGCCACAGGAAAGGCCGATGATCCTCGTCGATACGACTATCTGGTCCCTGGCGTTGCGCCGCAAGGCCGGTAATCTCTCGGCGCGGGAATCATCGCTCATCGACGAATGGCGCCGACTGGCAACGGGTGGCCAGGTGTGCCTGATGGGGCCGATTCGACAGGAGATATTGTCGGGCATCCGGGACAGGGCAGCATTTGAAGTGATCCGTCGCATCTTACTGGACTTCCCGCACATCGTGGTCATTGATGACGACTATGACCGGGCGGCCGAGTTCTACAACACCTGTCGTTCGCACGGTATTGCTGGTTCGGCCGTGGATATGCTCATTTGTGCCGTGGCGGCGCGCAGTGAAACGGCGATCTTCACCACGGACGAGGATTTCACACGCTACGCCAGGCATTTGCCGCTGCGGCTGCACGGCTTGTCCACGCGAAAAGACCCAACCTGAAAAGACGCGACGTCTCCGGCCGGATATACTCGGGACGATGAGCAATCCGTCCGGTGAAGATCCGCAGCCGCAAACGCCCGGGGGCGGCATGTCCCTTCCAGCCTTGCCCGTGGAACGCGATCCGTATTCGTCGCTTCGCTATCCGGCGTACAGGCTGTTCACGATCGGCTGGATGGCGGCCGTCATCGGCCAGATGATGACTGCCACGGCGATCGGCTGGGAAGTCTACGGATGGACACACTCGGGGCTGTCACTGGGATACGTCGCTGGCATTCAGGTGATCCCGCTGGTGTTCCTGGCGCTGCCAGGCGGGATACTGGCCGATCGATTTGACCGGCGGAAGATCCTGTCAGTCGCCTGCATCGGGGCGGCCTTCTGCTCGCTGACGCTGGCACTGATCTCCTACCATCGGGCGCACGTTGGCTGGGTCTATCTGGTGATGCTGGCCCTCAGTTGCTGTCTTACGCTGGGCAGGCCGTCGCGGTCCGCCATCCTGCCGCACCTGGTGCCTCCGCAGGTATTCCCCAACGCCGTCACCTGGAACGCGAGCTTCTTCCAGCTTTCGGCGATGATCGGGCCGGCCATCGGTGGGCTGGTGCTGGTCTGGAACGTGCAGGCCGTCTACATCATCGACGCCTGCGCCTCGATCGCCTATGCGATCATCGCCATCCGGCTTCCCGCAAACCAGATCCCGGCACATCACGGCGAACCAGCCCTGAGCATGCTCGCCAAGGGCCTGCAGTTCGTCTGGAACACCAAGATCGTGTTGGCGACCTTGAGCCTCGACCTGTTCGCGGTGCTGCTCGGTGGCGTGGTTTATCTATTGCCGGTCTTCTCGAAGGATATCCTACTCGTGGGCGCTACTGGCTACGGATGGCTACGTGCCTCGGAATCGATGGGCGCATTCAGCATGGCGATTGTCATGGCCCATCTGCCGCCCATGAAACGCGCCGGCCGATCCATGCTGCTGGCGGTCGCTGGGTTCGGGGTTTGCACGATCGTCTTCGGCATCTCGCGGAGTTTCGCACTTTCATTCGCGATGCTGTTCATCATTGGGGCGCTGGACAACATCTCGGTGGTCGTGCGGCATACGCTCGTGCAGGTGCTGACGCCGGATGCGATGCGCGGCCGGGTGTCGTCAGTCAACAATGTCTTCATCGGCGCCTCCAACGAACTCGGCGGGCTGGAATCGGGTGTGACCGCGCATTGGTTTGGGCCGGTGGGATCGGCCGTTTTCGGCGGGATCGGCAGCATCGTCACGGTGATCGCAACGGCGGTGATCTGGCCGCAATTGGTGAAGTTCGGATCGCTGCTGGACGCGCGGCCCGAGGAAGCGCGTGAATTCGATGTGGTCGAGGTGGAGCAGAAGGCGGAGTGATTGGTCGCCGGTCATTTGTTGGGGTCCCGATGCTTGCGTCACCCACCATCCTCCTGGATTCATCGCGGCCGGCGCCGGGTCTGTGGCGCTCGCCACAGAGCGAGGCACGGATGGTATTGCGATGCGACGGCAGTCCGCCGGTTACGACACTGTACGAAGGGGGCGCCGCGACGCGGACATGGGGCGATCCGCTCGATGCATTGCGGTGGATGAGCGGACAGGTGCGCACGGCGGTTACGGGCGGACGATGGATCGGATTCCTGTCGTACGATCTAGGGAGGTTGTTTGAGGATCTTCCGGCGACTGCGGTGGATGAGCTGCGGCTCCCGTTGTTTGTGTTCACGTTTCACGATGATGCCTCCGTGTTCGTAGCACAGCCGTCCCGGCTGTGGCCCGCGAATCACAACCGCGACGGCTGTAATGCAGATGGAGACCAAAGTAGGGCCAGCCTCCTCGCTGGCCCCGACGGCCACACGGTTAGCGCTTCAGGAAAGCCAGCGAGGACGCTGGCCCTACCTGCATCCAACTTCACGCAGTCGGAGTACGAGGCGGCGGTGGCCGCCGCTGCGGAGTACATCGCGGCTGGCGACATCTTCCAGGTTAATCTCTCGCAGCGACTTCGCGTTGGACTGCCATACCCGCCCGTTGATGTCTATCGCCGGTTGCTGGAACGTACACCGGCGGCCTACGGGGCGATGCTCGGCTATGGCGACTTTGCGCTGGTGTGCAATTCTCCGGAGTTGTTCCTTCACGTGACGCCCGACCGGCGCGTCACCACCCGGCCGATCAAGGGTACGCGGCCACGGCAGCCGGGGATGGATGTGGAGCTGCGCGAGTCGGTGAAGGATCAGGCGGAACTGAACATGATCGTGGACCTGGAGCGCAACGACCTGGGCCGGGTTTGCGAGACTGGATCGGTGCGGGTGACCCAGCCCAGAGCCATCGAGGCGCATCCAACAGTGTATCATGGGGCGGCAACAATCCAGGGCCGGTTGCGATCTGACGTGGGTTTCGTCGATCTGTTGCGGGCGACGTTCCCCGGCGGATCAATCACCGGGGCACCCAAGATTCGGGCGATGCAGATCATCGAGGAACTGGAGCGGACCCGGCGCGGGCCATATTGCGGGGCGATTGGGCTGCTGGCGGCCGATGGCACGGTCGAGTTGAACGTTGCCATCCGGACGATCATCATCAAAGACCGCCTGGCATACGTGCCGGTGGGTGGCGGGATTGTGGCGGATTCGCGACCGGCCGAGGAATACGAAGAGACACTCGTAAAGGCGCGGGCGATGCTCGATGCGCTCAGACCTCCGTCGGCAGCAGCGACTTGGCCTCGCGGGGCGGTTCCTGGCCGGTGAGTGAGGCAACGATTCGTCCCACATGCACATGGCAGTTCTCCATGAACACGCCGAACTTCTCCTGCGTACCACCGATGGCCGTGCCGGCGACGTAGAGACCTTTGACGTTCGTCTCCATGGTTTTCGGGTCGAACGCGGGGCTCTCGCCCGGCTCCTGCAAGTCGACACCGGCCATGCGGGCAAGCGTCATGTCCGCGACGTAGCCGATCTGCAGGAGGACGAAATCCGCGGGGACCTCAATGTCCTCGCGCGTGGCGTTAGAATGCAGCGTCACGGCCGATGAGGTGATCTGCGTGGGCACGGTGCTGAAGTAGGGGGTGATCGCGCGGCTCTTGATGAGTCCCGCGATTTCCGGATAGAGCCAGTACTTGATCGTCTTGGCCGGTAGCTCCGCGCCGCGGTAGGAGAGACTGACGCGGGCGCCGGCGTGGTGCAGGCGGAGGGCCGACTCCACGGCGGAGTTCTTCCCGCCGACGACGAGCACGCGCTGACGGAAATAAAGATGCGGATCCTGCATATAGTGTGAGACGTGGGCCAGTTCGGCGCCGGGTACATTGAGCGAGCGTGGACGGGCCGTGCCGCCTGTGGCCAGAATCACGCGGTGGGCGCGATAGGTGTGTGGATGCGTGCGGGTGGCCGTATGCACGAGGAACTCGCCATCGTCGACGCGAACCGAGGTGACGGCTTCGTAGGTGCGGATGCTGAGATCGAATTGCTCGACGATGGCGCGAAGGTATCGCAAGTAGTCCTCGCGCGTGGCCTTGCCCTGGTCGAGCGTGTGCAGTGGCACGCCGGCAATGGAGATGCGGTCGCTGGAACTGAACCAGCGCGTGCCCGGCGGCCACCAGGTCATGGTGTGGCCGATCTGGTGGGCTTCGATATGAAGATAGTCCAAGCCGGCTCGCTTGAGAGCGACGGCCAGCTCGATCCCGATGGGACCGGCGCCGATCAGGATGACGTCGGTGGAGAACATGCGGAGCAGTGTACGTCGCGGATCGAGAGTTGGCCATCGGCGTGGAGCGATATTGGGGTGCGGGCGAAGAGGCTGCAGCGATTGCGCCACGGATGCCGTCCCGGCGCTGGGCCTATAGTGTGACGAGTCAGGACTGCAGCCCTCATGCGAGCCGCGGGGCCCATGAACGCGGATGGAGCGATGGAAGCCCGCGATCTATGAAACCGACACTCGGAGAATTTGAGAAGCTTGCCCTGGAACACATCGACATGGTCGATCGCGTTGCCCGCACGCTCACTCGCAATTCGGCCGAGGCGGATGACCTGGTTCAAGAAACCTATCTCCGCGCGTTACAGGCGTGGAGCAGCTTTGATCTGCGCTCGTTCGGAATCCGGCCCTGGCTTCTGAGGATTCTGCACAACATCCATATCACCCGTTCCACAAGAGAGGCAAAGCAACCTAAGGCCGTCGAGGCCGAGCAGTTGCAGGCGTTTCCGGAGCCGGGGGAAGCGGCGGCGAGTCGCTGGGAGCCGACCGAGCAATTGGACAAGGCCCTGGATCGGTTACCCGTTGAATTGCGGACTGCTCTGACACTGTGGGCGGTGGAAGAACTCAGCTATCAGGAAATTGCCGAAGCCGTTGGAGTGCCGATAGGCACCGTGATGAGCCGATTACATCGCGCCCGGCAACGATTACGTCAGGATTTGCCCGAAATTGCCGCGAGAATTCAATCGACAGGGAATCGCCGATAGTTATGTAAGTGGCGGAAGTATTATGGCCGACCAGCCCAGGCAATTCGATGACCCGGAACTGAAGGCGGCGGTGCGCAAACTCCGCGGCGGCCATACCATCCGGCCGGATTTGCGCGAGCTCGTCGTCCGACGTCTCGCTGAGTTGCGCGTTGAGGGCGGGGATATCCAGACGCCGCGGTCCCGTTTGCCGAAACAGCCCGATTCCGCGACCACTTGGCCGTCCTGGCTCGGCCAGCGTTGGCCGGCCATCGCGGTGATCGTGTTGCTGATGATTGGCGGCGCGCTGGGCTACCGTCATCACCGGCGGACCCAGGAGGCAAAGGCGGAACAGGCTCGCGTCAACACACTTCTGGCCGAGATCGTGGCGGTTCACGACCTCGGCAATGGCAACACACCGGGGTTTGAGCCGTTGGCCGCTCCGCTTTCAGATGCCAGATCGCTGGCTGCTGAAGCCACCGGCAAGCTCGGACGCCCGGTTCCGGTTCTGGATTTCACACCCAGGGGCTGGACGCTCGACGCGGCCGGTCTCTGCACTGTCGGCACGGCTCGCGCCGTGCGGTTCCATTTCACAAACCGGACCCGGAGCTTGTCTGTCATCTCGATTCCAGCTTCGGCATACACGAGGACCGGAAGCGGGCAATTCCAGGTTGTGGTCAGCGGACACCCGGTCGTCGGTTATATCAGCAGTGGCAGCCTGATCAGTGTGGTGGGGGATACGGCGTGCGCCATGGGCGACACCGTGGCGTTGCGGGATGCAATTCGGCAATAGGTTCAGCGGGGATCAAAAGACCAAAGTAGCTGTGAATAAAATCCTCCGGGGGATGGTTTCAGCGGCATGGGAACCAAAGTGCTTGAACCAGGATTGACTCGCCGAGGTCTCGAATAATGAGGGCGTTGGGGATCTCGGCAGTCATTTTCCGGCCCGTCGCCGGCGTGTCCATCGAGGAGAAGACAACCATGTCCACGATCACCAATATATCGTCGCCAGTCCGAAACCCGGGTCGGCGCAGCCGCAGTTGTAGATCTGGCGCACCCCTTGTGGAATCGCTCGAGCAGCGGCAGTTCTTGTCGGCTGCGCCCGACCTTTTCACCCAGACGAATCTGGTTTCGAATGTCAGCAGCATCCCCGCGGTGACGACCGATCCCAATCTCGTGAATGCCTGGGGCATCGCGATCAACCAGAACAATGGGGCCATCTGGGTGAGCGACAACGGTTCGGGGTTGTCCACGGTCTACACGGACCACGGCGCCAATCTCGGTTTGAACGTCGCCATTCCGCAGCCAGCGGGATCCAGCGACGGCTCGGCGCCAACCGGGATCGTGTTCAATAGCACCCATGGCTTTGTCGTGCATAACCAGACAACGTCGGCCGCCAGCGCGTATGTGTTCGCCACCGAGAGCGGCACGATTTCGGGCTGGGCTCCGTCTGTGGATCTCAACAACGCCATACGAGTGGTCGACAATCATGCGTCAGGCGCCATCTACAAGGGCCTGGCGATGGCGAAACGAGGATCGGCTAGTTTTCTCTATGCCGCCGACTTCCACAATGGCCGGATCGATGTCTTTGACAGCAGTTTCCATCATGTGACGCTGGCGCATCCGTTCCGCGATCCAGGCGTGCCGGCCGGGTTTGCGCCGTTCAACGTGGCCAACATCGGCGGGTCGCTCTACGTGACTTATGCGAAACAGGACAGCACGAAGCACGACGATGTCAAAGGCGCTGGCCTGGGCTACGTCGATGTGTTCGACAGCAACGGCAAACTGATGAAGCGTTTGGTGTCCAAGGGCGTTCTGAATGCGCCCTGGGCGGTGACGCGTGCCCCGGCCGGGTTTGGTCCGTTTACCGGCGACATCCTCGTGGGCAACTTCGGCGACGGGCACATCAATGTGTTTACTCCCAACGGCAAGTTTGTGGCGGCGCTCAAGAAGGCCGGCGGGAAGACGATCTCGATCGACGGGCTCTGGGGCCTGCAGTTCGGCAACGGAACCAACGCCGGCAAGAAGACGACGCTCTTCTTCACGGCCGGCCCCAACGACGAGGCGAACGGACTATTTGGGAAGTTGGAACCGAAGTGAGCGAGGTCTGGATCAGGTCAATTGCCGGAAACGGCGAAAGCGGAATTCAATTGGTCGGGGGCACAGTATGTAGCTGGCCCCAGTTAATCGTGTTCGTTTTGAACCAGGAGGTTCGTATGCGAGTGATTTCTTCGGTATGCGCATTGATCGCGGTTGGTCTGTTGGGCGCGCATGCTGCGCAAGCGGCAATATCGACGTACACCACCGTCCTCAGTCACACCGGTGAGGCGGATCCGCCGTCCTCGGGCACCGGCTCTGCAACGGTGAAGATCGACACCACCGCTCACACCATGACGGTGGATGCCACGTTCAGTGGCCTGAACGGTCTCACCACAGCTTCGCACATCCATGCCGCGACGGCGTCGCCCGGCACGGGCAGCGCGGGCGTGGCGACACAAACGCCGACGTTTTCCTTATTTCCGATTGGAGTCACCAGCGGCACTTTCCACCAGGTACTCGACACCTCGTCGCTCGCCTCGTGGAACTCTCCGTACGTGACCGCCAACGGCGGGACCGCGCTGGGCTCGGAGGCCGCGCTGATCGCGGCTCTCAACGCCGGCGAGGCGTACTTGAACATCCACACCAGCACGAATACCGGTGGCGAAATCCGCGGCTTCCTGGTCGTACCGGAACCCTCGACGCTCACTCTGTTCGGCGTGGGTGTGCTGGGCTTGCTGGCCCGGCGGCGATCCACGGGTCGAGCGACGACGGACCCGGCTCGCATGGCCTGACCAACGGTCACATAACATACGGCGTCCAAAAAGACATACACGCGTGTGTATGACGGTCAGGACGTCTCGGCCCACTGTTGACCCATCCCGTCAATGGTGCAGGAGTGTTGTTGTCATCGGATTCCGTGTCGGATTCAGAGGTGGTCTAATGAGAAACATCGAGAACAGACTCGCGTTGGCATGGTTGGGTGCGACGATGGCCGTGGCTGGGTGGTGCTCCACGGCCGGCGGCGCAGTGATCGTGATCCATCCGAGTCAGGACAATTCGATCTATAGCGAGAGCAACAGCAGCAATGCCCTGGGTGGCCTGTTCGCGGGAGAGACTCAGGATCAGGCTCTGCGGCGCGCGCTCCTGAAGTTCAGCATTGCAGGCAGTGGCATTCCCGCAGGGGCGACGATCACGTCGGTCTCTCTTGGTTTGACCCAGACCAAGATCGGCCCCGGAACCAGCGCGACCTTTGAACTTCATCGCCTGTCAAGCGCCTGGGGCGAAGGGACCTCTTCCGGCACCGGATCCGGCGGCCTTGCGACCGCAGGCGACGCCACCTGGAACTACCGGCTTTACTCAACCAGTCTCTGGACTTCGCCCGGTGGTGACTTTGGCTCCACGAGCGGTACTGCCACGATTGGAACGACCGTTCCCTCCCTCTACACCTTCGCGTCGCAGTCCGGCATGGTTGCGGACGTCCAGAGCTGGCTCAATTCGCCCGGATCGAATTTCGGATGGATTCTGCGTGCTGCGGACGAGTCGCCAGGCATCACTACTGCCAGGGAGTTCGGCTCCCGCGAAAGCCTCGGCCAGGAGCCGGCACTGACGGTTAACTTCATCGTTCCCGAACCGGGCACCTTGGGCCTCTTGGGAACGGGTGTCTCAGGTCTGCTGCTGCGTACGCGGCGAAGGCGGTAGCACGCGGGATTGGGTCGCCAAGCCCATGGGCGTGTGGATGGCCAACGGAGAGGGTGCGCGCCGACGAATATCGACGGATGGCTGCTTCGAGATGCGCCGGCGCGAGACTGAGTGTCATTGACAAACGATTTCACGGGAACGATCCCCGGCGATCCACCGGCCAGGTTGTGGTCTGCGCTGTATCGGACGGCGTCCGGATCTTGTGAACAACAACTGTACTTATGGAGTATACACATGCGACAAAAATTACTAATCATCGCGCTCGGGGAAGTGCTTTCGATGGCGGCTCCCACGCCACGCGCGTGGGCCGCCGATGTTCTCCTGCCTCCCATCGTCAGCGGGACCATCGCTGTAAACCTGGTCCCCGTCGCCACGGGCATGGCCGCCCCGGACTACGCCATCAGCCCGCCGGGCGACAGCAGCCGTCTGTTCGTGCTCGAGCAGAACGGGCTGGTGCGGATCATCCAGAACGGGACGTTGCTGCCCGGGGCTGCCCTGGACCTGCAAAGCACCGTGCAGCCGCCGCTGGTTGCGTCGAATCCCAACGACGAACGCGGGCTTCTGGGTTTGGCGTTTCATCCGGGATTCAACGACCCGTCCAGCCTGGGTTATCGCACACTCTATACTTACGACAGTGAACAGATTCCTGTTGGCACCTCGCCGACCTACGTCGCGCCCAACGGGGCCACACAGGCCTACAGGAACGTCATCAACGAATGGAAGATCTCCGCGACCAACCCCAACGTGATCGACCCGAGCTCGCGCCGCGAGATCATCTCGTTTGGCAAGAACGCGGCCAATCACAACGGCGGCACAATCTCGTTTGGCCCGGATGGCTATCTGTATCTGGGCACCGGCGATGGTGGCAACGCCAACGACGTGGGCGCGAGCCATCTGCCGGGTGGCAATGCCCAGAACCTGACGGTCGCCCTGGGCAAGATGTTGCGGATCGACCCGCTCAACCCCACGCTGACTCCCGCCAGCCCGAATGCCGTGAGCGGCAACGGCCAATACCGTATCCCCGCGGACAACCCGTTCCAGGCAGCGGGCCAGGTGCCGGAGATCTATGCCTATGGCCTGCGTAATCCCTACCGGTTTTCCTTCGATCGCAACCCGGCCACCGGCCAGGTCCAGTTGATTCAAGCCGACGTCGGACAGAACAGCGTCGAAGAGATCGACCGTATTGTGAAAGGTGGCAACTACGGTTGGAACGTGAAGGAGGGAACCTTCCTGTTCAACTCCGCCAACGGAACCGTCGGTGCCAACAGTCCCGGGAGCCCGGCGGGGCTGATCGATCCCATCTCCGGCCCGCTGGGGACCCTGGAATACGATCACACGCAGGGTATCTCCATCACGGGCGGATTCGTCTACCGCGGATCGGCCATCCCGGAACTCTATGGCAAGTACGTCTTCGGCGACCTGGCGCTGGTTGGCACGCCCACGCGCGTCGACGGCCGGCTCTTCTACGCCGACCTCGACGCCGGCACGATCAACGAGTTTGTGCTACCCCAGTTCGCCGCCGGCACCGGCAGGCTGCCCAACGGGTTGACTGTCCACGGCTTCGGTGAGGACGCCAGCGGAGAGTTGTACGCACTGGTCACCAATACGCCGGCCAATGGAAACGGCGGTATTGTGTACAAACTGGCCGCGGTGCCCGAGCCGGGCGCGCTGGTGTGGCTGTCGCTCGGGATGTTCAGTCTCCTGTATCGGCGGAGGAGTGCCGCTGGGCGAGCATCAGTGGTCTACTCTAATGTACAATAGGAGCCATCATTGAGGTGATGTGTTCCCGCGCCTCATCGAGGGATTTGGCTTGGAAGTCGGCGAACGAGAAGTCCTCACCGCTCATCAGATCATCCGGGATCGCAATCACGTATGCCCCGGCGCTCTTTCCGGCCATCGCCCCGAGTTTGGAATCCTCCAGAACGATACTCCGTTCCGGCTTCACGGCCAGTTTGGATATGGCGGCCAGATAGATCTCCGGGTCGGGCTTGCCCTTGGTCACCATGTCGCCGGTCTGGATGACATCGAACCAGGTCTCGATGCCGAGCTGGGGCAGGATCACATCGACGAACTTGCGCGGGGCGCTGGTGGCGATTCCGAGCTTGAACCGGCCACGAAACGCGCTCAGGATCTCGCGCAATCCCGGCATGGTCGTGACGCCCTCGCGGAAGCGTTCGAGGACCATGGTCTCGCGCATTTCCAGCAGGACGGCGGGATCTTCCGGAATCCCGGTGTCGGCGACATAGATACGCATGGAATCCATGGCGCCGCGGCCCATCATTTTGCGCATGGTCGCGACCGCGACTGTTTTGCCCCAGCGCAGCGCCAGTTCCTGGTTCATCTCCCAGTAGACGCGCTCGGTGTCGATCATGAGCCCGTCCATATCAAAGATGATGGCGTCGAATCGCTGATTCATGGGACGGGGTATGTTACCGGCTCGCCCGGGGCGATCCAGTCAATTAGTGTCTTTAGTGCCGCCGGTGTCCTCACCGGCGGAATTCCGGGGCATGTGATGCGACGCCAAACACCGCCAGTGAGGACACTGGCGGCACTGTTTCGGCGACGGAGAACTTCCCAGCACCTGATCTACGCCAGGGCGTCGCCCGGATGTTTGTAACCCGCACGCCAGGGGCGGCGGAGGAGCTTGGTGGCTTCGGCGTCGCCGACGACCTGGCGTTTGGCGGGGTCGTAGACGAGCGGGCGGCCGCCCAGGGCCATGGAGACGTTGGCGAGAATGCAGGAGGACGTGGACGTGTGCCCTTCCTGGATGTCGGCGACGGGTTTGCTGCGCTTCTCGATGGCTGCCAGGAAGTCCTTCATGTGCAGCCGGGTGGCCGGCGCGGCGTTAAGCTCGATCCCCTTTTCGGTGACATCCTCGGGGTATTGTTCTTTCTCGTAGACGACGTCCTTGTGAATCTTTTCGCCGTTGCCGTCGGGGATGAAGTCGGCGCGCATGGTGCTGGCCTTGAGCGTGCCCTTTTCGCCATGGATGAAGATGGCCCAGGGATAGTCCGGGTCGGGTGCGGTGCCCCAGGTGCGGTGTTGCCAGACGATGTTGAAGTCGGGGTATTCGAAGGTGGCGACCTGGGTGTCGGCGATGTTGGACTTGCCTTCCTTCTGCACGAGGATCCCGCCGACGGAGGTGACCTTCTTCGGCCAGCCGAGGTTGAGCATCCAGCGGGCGGTGTCGAGCATGTGGACGCACATGTCGCCGCAGATGCCGTTGCCGTATTCCATGAACGTGCGCCACCAGCGGATGTGGGGCAGGCCGTCGTACGGCCGCAGGGGTGCCGGGCCGGTCCACATGTCGTAGTCGAGGAAATCGGGCATGGGTGTCACGGGCGGGTTGCCGTTGGCGCGCATGTGGAAGTAGCAGCAGAGTTCGACGTGGCCGATCTTGCCGAGCATTCCGGTTTCGATGATGTTCTTCTTGACGTCGATGAGGTGGGGGGTGCTCTTGCGCTGGGTGCCGACCTGGACGACCTTGTTGTGCTTGCGGGCGGCGGCGACCATGGCTTCGCCTTCGAGCACGTCGCAACTGATGGGTTTCTGGCAGTAGACGTCGGCGCCGGATTCGACGGCCGCGATCATCTGCAGGGAGTGCCAGTGGTCGGGCGAGCCGACGAGGACGATGTCGAGGTCCTTTTCCTTGAGCATCTCGCGATAGTCGCCGTAGAGGCGGGGGCGCTTTTTGTTCTTCTGACGCTGGGCGGTGAGGTCGGCGGCCTCGGCGAGCATCTTCTTGTCGGGATCGCACAGGGAGACGACCTCGACGGGTGCGACCTGGATGAGGCGGAAAAGATCGCTCTTGCCGTACCAGCCGGTGCCGATGAGCCCGACGCGATAGGCTTTTTGTTCGGCCGCGTGGGCGACGTAGCCGCCGAGAGCCGAGAGAGCGAAGCTTGCCGCTGTAGCCTTGAGGAAGTCACGACGATTCATTGCAGTCCTCCGCGAAGAATTGTGTTGATGCGATGCGACCTGAAGACGAATCGTAGCGTGGGATGGGGAGTTTGCCAGTGGCAGTTCATTGGTTGATAGTTGGTGGTTGATTGAGTATTCACGCCTGAGGGAAATCCACGGCGATCATCCATTCGACGACGGCGCTGGCCGGCAGGGGGGTGACGCCGAGTTGGCGAAGCATGTTGAGGCATTGGGCCCGGTGGTGCATGCCGTGGGTGGTGACATGGGTCAGCACGCCGCCGCGCGTGAAGGAGTAGGATTTGCCGCCGCGGATGCGGGTGACGATTTCATCCAGTGCATGCGTGTGAGCGAGGGTCCAAAGATCGGCGGCGATTTCGTCGAGGAGGCTTTGCAGTTCTGCGGGCGTGTGTTGCGAGCCGGGGGCGTCGAGGCGCGGGCGTTGCTCGCGGCCGGCCAACATGTCGGTCCAGGCGCGCATGGCGGCGAGGAGGTGTGACGTGGCCGCATGCAGCGAGCCGGGGCCGATGTCGAATGGGTGGTGGAACTGCTCGGGCGTGAGCTTGGCGCAGGCGTCAAGCAGCTGGCGCGTGGCCCAGTGGTCGTGGGTGAGCAGGATGTCGAGCGGATCGCTGGTGGGCATGGGGCTCCTCGGGCGAAAACAGTGTAGCGTAAACGTGGGGGAGTATAGGCGGACAACAGCGACGAGAGGAGTGGTGGCGTGCGGGTAATCCGCTGAGATATCGGGCTGTGGTAGCGGTGCGAGTTCGATGGTTCAAGAGTTCAAGGGCTCAAGAGTTCAAGAGGCGGGCAATGGCAGCGGGGGAAGTCTCGCGATCGAATACGGGAGAGGCTCGCGCAGAGGCGCGGAGCCGCGGAGAAGAGTATTCGACGGAACACCGACGGTAGTGTCTGCGTCTCCGAGCCGTTCCAGGGAACTGACCGCCCGCGACTTTGCCGCGTGAGCGGATAAGATTGTCGGCGATCATGACGACTGTCATCGCACGCATTCCGGGTGAGGTGTGGCGCGGAGGGTTGGTGATCGTGGGGATCATCGTGATGGCGCGGCTGGTCGTTTGGGGGCTGAAGCGGGCCATGGTGAATTGCACGTTGCGGGGAATGCCACGGCTGCATCACGCGGCGTTCATGTGCCGGCTGCGCGAGTTCGCGTTTGCCACGCCGCAGGCGTTTGCGACCGCGGTCAGTTCGTCCGAAGCCGACAGGTATTTGCTCAAGCTGTGGTGCGAAGCCCGCGCGTGTCCGCGGAGTCGTCGCCCTGAACCCTGACGGCCCGCTCGCGGCTTTGGAAAAAGTTCCACTGTCGGCGGACGGCAGGCAAGACGGTGGGGGGATACCCTCGGCGATGCAGAGGGAAACGTGCGATGGCCGCCGCCTGGTGATCGTGGTGTGCCCACCACCGAGGGCATCGAGTGAAGCGTACTTTGTCGGGATCGTCCTGCCGAGTGACGAAACCGTCGAAGCCAAAGCGGCGAGTCCGGGGGGCGCGATCCGGTTCTTTGTGCTGAGCAAGTGGCCGCTCGGCGGCAGGAGGACGGATTTCTGCGAGTGGACCTCGCCAACCCGGGAGTTGACCTACAACGTGGGATCCGAGCCGTGGCCGGATGCGTTCGCGGAGATGATCGAAGAGTATCTGACGCGAAGAACCGGTGCGTGATTTCCTCTGCGCGGTTCGTTCCCATTGCATCGAGCGCAGGACGTGGTCGGTAAACCGACCACGCCGGGAAAGTTGGGTGAGTTGCTCTGGCATCGGGCTGGGGAATACTCCTGTCGCTCCTTCGGGGCTTGGCACAACTATTGATAGCGATGACTTACGCCATAGGCTGACGCGCATCGCCCCCTTAGCGATGGCGATTACAGTCATTGCCACGCATGGCTTGCAGCATGCGTTAACCCGTGGGGAGCCTTTGTGGGTCGGCATTGGCGAGCGAGCCGGGCCTTGTGTTTCGCTACTGGGCTTTCTCCTCGATCGTGATGGTCTTGATTTTGTCGCCTTGCTGGATGGCGTTGACGATGTCCTGGGAATCCTGGGCGCGGATCTGGCCGAAGATGGTGTGTTTGCCCTGCAGCCAGGCCGTGGGCTTGTGGGTGATGAAGAACTGCGAGCCGTTGGTGTTGGCGCCGGCGTTGGCCATGGCGAGCGTGCCGGTCTGGAACTTGCGGGGGTTGTTCTGGGTCTCATCCTCGAACTCGTAGCCGGGGCCGCCTTCGCCGGTGCCCTTGGGGTCGCCGCCCTGGATCATGAAGTTGGGGATGACGCGATGAAAGGCGAGGCCATCGTAGAAACCCTCGCGGGCGAGAAATACGAAGTTGTTCACGGTCTTGGGCGCGTCACTGGCGTAGAGGTCGAGGACGATCTTGCCGCGTGAGGTCTCGATCGTGGCGGTGTAGGTCTTCTTGGGGTCGATCACCATCTTCGGCGGGGCCGCATAGGGCTTGAGGCCGCCCGGATTGGGTTTGTCGGCCGGCGCCGGCTCGGCCGCGAACGCGGAACACGCTGCCAGGCTGATGAATAGAACGGCGATCCCGGCCAGTGCAATCAGAGTACGCATGAGAGAAATCTCCTTTGGTTCGTCGAGCAAGTAGTTGAGTCAGTATGCACAAGCCAGACGATAGCACACCGGGCGGCGGCTGGCGAGTGGAATGCGTGGCGAGGAGGCTCGGGAACCATCCACGAGTTCATGCGTCCAATCCATTTTACGGAGATTTCGCATGAGACTCTTCGCGTGTTTCGCCATCGTGCTCCTGGCCGTTACCTCCCTGGCTCCGGCTGCGGCAGACGCGCCGGCGGCCGGGGGTTTGAATCTTCTGAAAGTGGACCTGCCCGATGGCGGGAAGTGGATTCTGGGCGAAGGGGGCGTCGGCAGGCCGTTCATGGCGACGTTGCTCCTGGACAACCCGGGGAAGACGCCCGTGACCCTATGGGACCACCAGAATTCCGAGGGGGCGCAGTGCCCCGGTGTCGTGCTGACCGATCCCAAGGGGAAACAGACCGTGCTTCAGCCGCCGGCGATCGCGCGGGCGGGAGGCATACCCACGGTCGTCACCATCCAGCCGCACGGGGTCATGCGGATTGAGCTCGAACTGCTGCGACTGATCGGCGAACGTGGGCTGCCGCCGGGAAAGTATCAGTTGCGCGGGTTTTACGAGAACAAGCTCAAAAATGATTTTGGCTTCATCAAGGCGGAAGTGTGGACGGGGTGGATTGAAAGCGAGGCGGTGACTATCGAGATTGTGGCGCCGACGCGGCCGAACCCGGCGCCGGGGCGGTGAACGGGTAGAGCCGGTGCACTCATCGGCATTTGAAAGCGCCACTCGAAGAAGCCGGTGAGGGCACCGGCTCTACTTTTATCAAGAGTGTACATCCTGCTCTTCGTCCGTCGCATCGGCGCGGGCGGGTGCCGGGTGACTGTTGGCCGGCATGATCGTGCAGCTTTCGGACTCCTCGTCGAAGACAATGGTGATGTCGCCGGATTTCAGTTGGCGGCGGATGGACTCGATTTTCTGAGGCAGCGGATCATCCGCGTGGCCATGGATGGCGCCGTCACGTGTGACGAATTCCTCGATCAGGGCGTCGAGGGTTTCGGGTTGCAGTTGATCGAAGGGGATGACCAGGCTCATAGGTTGCCTTGGCAAACGTCGTCAGCGGGGCCAGCGTTGTCGCTGGCCCCGCTTACGAGATGAGTCGTGCTTCGGGAAGGCAGGCCACAGCGCCGGCCCCGCGGGCACTCAACGGACGCGATACTGGCTGCCGCGTTCGCCGCGCAGCTTTGCCCGCTTCAGTTTCCCGGCCTTGACCATCAGGCTGAGCGTGTTGTCGGCCTTGCCGGATCGGCCGGCCGATTTCCAGGCTCGGTTGATGTCGCCGCTGCGGATGCCCTTTTTGCTCTTGACGAGGGCGGCGATGAATTCCTCAGCGGTCTGGCTGTATTTTCCACGTTGCGAGTCGGTCGAGACGCCCAGCAGTTCCAGGCGCTTGTATGCCTCGCGCTTGCCGATGCCGCGCACGGCCACCAGTTTGGCGACTTGGGCCTTGCGCGGCCGGGATTTGCCGGACTCCCAGGAATAGATAGTCAGCCCGGCCACGCCGACGAGCTGGCCGTAATCCCTGGCGGACAGGCCGAGCTTGGCGCGGTGGGTCCGCAGGCCGTCGGCGCGGAAACGGATATCGCCGGCCTCCTGTGGGACGGGGCGTTCGGCGACGCGCTTCTTCTCCTGACGTTCGAGAAAGGAGACAGTCTTGGCGAGACTGGCGACCTGGCGCTTGAGAGCGGCGATGTCGCGGCGGTAGTGAGCCGTGAGACGGCGCGTGGTACTCGTCTGGGCCTTGATTTCGCGACGGGAAAGACGACGGATCTGCTCGTTGAGAATACTGGTGAGATTGGGCATGTACGGTTCTCCTTCGCTGGTAGTTTACTCGCAGTGGCGGAAAAATGCCCGTGCCGTCAAACAGCCATCAAACAGAACCCCCGGCACACTCGTGCCGGGGGCTCTGGTCTGTCGTCACGAACCCACAAGAGACAGACGAATTACTTGACCATGTCCTTGAGAGCCTTGAGGGCGCGAATCTTGATCACCTTGCGGGCGGGCTTGGCCTTGAAGAGTTGTTCCTGCTTGGTGAAGGGGTTGATCCCCTTGTGAGCCTTGGTGGCAGGCTTCTGGATGACGAGGATCTTGAGCAGGCCGGGGACGACGAAGAGGCCTGGCCCCTTTTTGCCCACGTTGCTCTTGATCACTTCGGACAGCGCGTCAAACACCGAGGCGACCTGTTTGCGGGAAAGTTCGGTTGTCGCGGCGATACCGGCGAGAATTTCACTTTTTGTTGCAGCTTTTGCGGCCATGTGAGAGTCCTTTCAAGTTGTGAACTGTCGAACGAATCCGTTCGTGACCACAGCATCATACGCTGGAAAAGGCCAGTTACAAGCCCAAATATCGAGTTTTCGGTGCAAAACCCCCATTTTTCCCGGAGTTTTCGCCATACCGAGGGCTGGCGCTGCGGAAAAACGCCCTCCGGAGGGGCTAAAAGCCGTCCACAGGACACCGGGAAGGCGACAAGAATGCCGCTTTCAGGCAAGTTCGTGGGTACGCCCAGCGGCAGGAGGAAGGGTCGCAGCGCTTCGCAGAACCACGGAAACATGCTAAATTCCGCAACATGCCGTTGACGTGTGGTGGCGGCACGACGGACCCATCTTTCGCGGACAGGTGCCTTATGACCCGTAAGAACAGCCTCTCACGACGCAAGTTTCTCGGAACGACGGTGGCCGCTGTGGCCGCACCGATGGTGATACCAGCGTCGGCGCGGGGCGCCGATGGCCGGCCATCTCCGAGCGAGCGGATCACGATGGGGTGCATCGGGCTGGGCGGCGAAGGGCTGGGCAAGAACACGCGGGCGTTTCTTTCGCAGGCCGACGCCCAGGTGCTGGCGGTGTGCGATGTGGATCCCAACCGGCTGTCGAGCGGCAAGCAGGTGGCCGAGGATCGCTACGCCGACCGCATGCGCAGCGGGGCGTACAAAGGCTGCGACACATACAAGGATTTTCGCGAACTGCTGGCGCGCCCGGACATCGACGCCGTCATGGTCTCCACGCCCGATCACTGGCACGTGCCGATTTCCATTGCCGCGATCAGGGCGGGCAAGGATGTCATCAGTGAGAAGCCGACGTTGACCATTCGTGAAGGGCAGATACTGAGCGAGACGGTGCGCCGTTACGGCGCGGTGTTCCAATGGTCCACGGAGGACCGCGCCATGTTCTGCCACCACCGCATGGCGGAACTGGTGCGGAATGGCCGGATTGGCAAGCTGCAGCGGATCCATGTTGGCTTGCCAAGCGGCCCAGCCGGGCCGGGCAATCCGACGCCGCAGCCGGTGCCGGCGGGTTTTGACTATGACATGTGGCTGGGGCAGGCGCCAGTGGCGCCGTATTGCCCGGATCGCATCCATTTCAACTTCCGTTGGATCGCCGACTACTCGGGAGGCATGTTGACGGATTGGGGGGCACATCTCTTCGACACGGCGCAGTGGGCGGCCGACATGGAGCACACGGGGCCGGTGGAAGTGCAAGGCACGGGCAAGCGTCACCAGGGCGGCCTGTACGACACTTTCTACGACTTCGAGCTGAAATACAAATACGGCAACGGCGTGGAGATGCTGGCCGACAGTCATGGCGTGGGGCTGCGTTTCGAGGGCACGGATGGCTGGGTGGGGAACAAGGGCTGGCTGGGGCAGGTCGAGGCGAGCAGCAAGGAGATTCTCAATTCGAAGATCGGGGCGTCGGAGCTGAATTTGTTCACGCAGCCGGCCGGCGAACACCGCAATTTTCTGGATTGCGTGCGGACGCGGCGCGATCCGTACTTCCCGGTGGAGATCGGGCACCGCTGTTTCACGGTGATGCACATTGCGAACATCGCCATGTGGACCGGGCGGAAACTGCGGTGGAATCCGCAGACGGAACAGTTTGTGGATGATGAGACGGCCAATCGATATCTCTCGCGGGCGATGCGCGAGCCGTGGGCAATTTAGTGCTAGATGTGTACGCATCTAGCGGATCAGCCGCAACAAGTAGGGCCAGCGTCCTCGCTGGCCTGAAATCCCGGACGATTTACGCCGCAGGAAGGCCAGCGAGACGCTGGCCCTACTTGAGCCACACCGCTTGCCAGATGTGCAACCTCCACCCAGCCTCAATTCGCGCTGGCATCCGGCTCGGCAATGCGCGGGGGTGATTTGCTCTCATGGCCGGGATGGCGGCGGCGCCAGAGGGCGCCGAAGTCGTCCAGGTAGGTGTAGACGACGGGGGTGAGCAGCAGGGTCAGCAGGAGCGAGAGGCTTTGGCCGCCGATGACGACGATGGCGACGGCGCGGCGTTCCTCGGCGCCGGGGCCGCTGCCCAACGCCAGCGGCAACATGCCGGCGACCAGGGCGAGGGTGGTCATGAGAATGGGGCGGAGGCGTTCGCGATTGCCCTGGATGACCGCGTCCCAGCGCGACATGCCCTAGGCGCGGAGCTGGTTCATGTGGTCGATCTGCAGGATGGCGTTCTTCTTGATGACGCCGAAGAGGACGAGGATTCCCAGTGCCGAGTAGAGGTTGAGTGCTCCACCCATCCAGCGCATGGACAACAGAGCAAACGGTAGACATAAAGGCAGTGAAAGAAGAATAGTGAAGGGGTGAACCAGCGACTCGTAGTTGGCCGCCAGGATCATGTACATGAAGATGATCGACAGCGTGAAGGCGACGAAGAATTCCTTGAAGGTGCGTTCGAGGTCCTTGCCGCGGCCGCTGATCTTGGTGGTGTAGCCGGGGGGAATGTTCAGTTCGGCGGCGGCGGCCGAGAGTGCGGCGAGGCGGTCGCCCAGGGCATAGCCCGGGCCGACGATGGCGCGGACGTTGGCGGTGCGGACGCGGTCGAGCCGGTCGATGCGCGAGGGCATCATGGTGCGCTCGATGCTGGCGATGTTGTCCAGGCGCACCAGTCCGCCGCCGTGGCGCGGGAGGTAGAGCTGCGTGATGTCGCCGGGGTCGGTGCGATCCTCGCGGTGCAGGCGGAGATCGACGTCGTAGTCCTCGTTGATGGTGGGGTCGCGGAAATGGGAGACCTCGGTCTCGCCGCCGACCATGAGCCGCAGGGCCACGCCGATGTCGCGCATGTCCACGCCAAGATCCGCCGCCCGCTGGCGGTCGGGGTGAACGAGCAATTCGGGTTTGTCGAGCTTGAGCGTGGTGTCCGGGGCGAGGATGCCGGGGATGTTGGCCGCCTTGAGCCGCAGTTCCTCGGCCAGTTCATAGAGCTTGTGGAGGTCGGCGCCGCGGATGGCGAAGTCGATGTCGTGGCCGCTGCCGCCGGTGCTGAAGGCGATGTAGTTGCGGACCTGGCAGCGGAGATCCTTGTACTTGACGAGCAACCGGCGGATATTCTGCATGACGTCGGTCTGCGTGTAGTTGTCGCGGAAGGCAGCGCCGATGTCGCCGGCCCTCAGGCCTTTCCAGAGCCGCTCGGCCGTGACGGTGCGCTCGGAGTGGGGCGCGATCTTCACGGTAATGGCGCCGTTGTTGACCGAGCCGAGAAAGCCCGCGCCGCTGGTGCAGAGCGTGGTGCGGACGCCGCGCACGTTGCGGATCTCCGCGTCGATCTGGCGGACGGCGGTGTCCATCGAGTCGATGCTGGTTCCCTCGGGGCCGAAGATCTGCACGAAGAACTCGGCCTCGTCGATGTCGGTGGGCATGAGTTCCTGCTTGGTGGCCCGATAGAGCGGCACCGAACAGGCCATGATGGCGATGGCGACGAGGGCCGAAACGAAGCGGTATCGCAGGGTGAGCGTCAGGCACCAGGTGTAGACGGCGTCGATGACGCCGTAGAAACCACGTCGCGAGCGGGCGGCCTGATCGGCGCCGGCCTTGTGCTGGCTGCTGATGTGGATGAGGCGCGAGCTCATCATCGGCGTGAGCGTGAAGGAGATGAGCATCGACACCATGACCGCGACGGCCGCGGTGATGCCAAACTGGAACAGCAGCCGGCCCATGATGCTGGACATGAACGCCACGGGAACAAAGATCACCACCAGGCTGAGCGTGGTGGCCAGCACCGCCAGGGCGATTTCGGCGGTGGCGGCGCGGGCGGCATCCATCGGGCTCATGCCCTTTTCCTCGATGAAGCGGAAGATGTTTTCCAGGACGACGATGGCGTCGTCGATGACCACGCCGACCATGAGCACCAACGCCAGCATGGTCACGCTGTTGAGCGTGAAGTTCAGGGCCCACATGACGCCGAAGGTGGCGACGATCGACGTGGGGATGGCAACCGCGGCGATGATCGTCGACCGCCAGCTTCGCATGAAGGCAAACACGACGAGGCTGGCGAGGATCGCGCCGAGAATCAGGTGCGTGTTGATCTCGTGCAGGGCGGCATAGATGTACTTGGACTGATCGCGCACGACCTCCAGCCGCACATCGGGCGGCAGCAGCGCCTCCGACTGCCGCAGAGCGGCCTTGACGCCTTCGATGACCTGGATGGTATTGGTCTCGGATCGTGACTGGCGCTGGATGTTCAGCGTGACCGTCGGGCGGCCGTTGAGCCGGGTGATGGAGCGCTGTTCCTTGGTGCCGTCCTCGGCCGAGCCGATATCCTTGATGCGGATGGGCACGCCGTTGATCGTGGTAATGACCAGCTCGTTGAACTGCTGCGAATCCTCGAACTTGCCGGCCGTGCGCAGCACATGCTCCTGCACGCTGCCCGTGACGTTGCCGCCGGCGACATCCAGATTCTGCCGCGTCACCGCATCGCGCACCGCCGTGATGGGGATCTGATACGCGGCCAACTTTTCGCTGTCGATCCAGATGTTGATCGCCCGGCGGATGCCGCCGCTGATATACGCCCGTCCGACGCCGGGGGCGCGTTCGAGCTGCGGGCGAATGACCTTGTCGGCCAGTTCGGTCAGTTCGCGCAGCGGCCGGTCGCCCGACATGGCGACCACGAGCACGGGCTGGTCGTCGTTGTTGACCTTGGTGATGACCGGCGGATCGGTTTCGTCGGGCAGGTCGCGCATGACGTTGGAGACGCGATCGCGAATATCCTGGGTGGCGACGTCGATGTTGCGGCTGAGGTTGAAGGTGGCCGAGACCCAGCACTGGCCCATGCCGGAGACGGAACGGAGTTCGTCGATGCCCTCGACGGTGTTGATGGCGTTCTCGATGCGCTGGACGATCTCCTGCTCGATTTCTTCCGGCGAGGCGCCGGGGAGCGTGACGGAGACGGTGACGTTGGGAACGTCGACGGAAGGCAGGCGGTCGACACCGAGGCGCTGATAGGCCGTCCAGCCAACGACAACCATCGCGCCCACGAGCATGGCCGCGAACACGGGGCGTTTGATACAGGTTTCTGCGAGAGCTCTCATGTACAGTCTTCCGCCAGTAGGGGCGGAGTATACGGGTATACCACGGAGTATCGAGTCTGTGGTGGTTAGGCAGTGGTCCGTGGTCCGTAGTCCGTAGTCCGTGGTCCGTGGTCAGTAGTCCGTAGTCCGTGGTGATTACGAACCGTGATGATTACGAACCGTGCAAGATCAACTCCGTTGGCCCGAAGGGCCGGCACTCTTGGTGGCCGTGGCCGTAAGGCAACGGAGATCCGGGACCCCCATCATCTGAGGCCCAACGGGCCGGCACCGGGCTAGACGACGAACTTGCGCGTGATTGCGGCACGGCCCCGTGATCAGTAGCAAGCCAGCCGTATCTTTGCCACGGACTACGGACCACTGACTACTGACACGCCAGCGCGTCCGTGCTATCGTCTTGGCCATGCGTTACTCGGCCGTCATATTTGACCTCGATGGGACTCTGATCGACTCGCTGCCGGACATTGCGGATGCGGCCAACCGGATCATGGCCGGGCGCGGGTATCCGGCTCACTCGTACGATGCATACCGGTATCACATCGGTGATGGTGTAGTTCGCCTCATGGAACGTGCGTTGCCGGAAGCCGCGCGCACGCCGCAGATCATCACCGAGTGCGTCGAGGCGTATCGGACGGCTTACGCGGC
>JANYKD010000563.1 GCA_025361735.1 Phycisphaerales bacterium | reverse complement strand
GAAGCCCAGAGCGCCACGCCGACCAGCAGGAAGAGCAGGAACTGCAGGATGACGATGACGCCCGATCCGACGATTGCGACGCGGGCGTCCCGGAGGGAGCGGGTGGCGAGCAGTCGTCGCACGGTACTGATCACCTGATTGTGCAACGACATGGTCTGCCATCACCTCGACAAAAACCTGCCCGAGGATGTCGCCTTTGCCGAGAGCCGCATCCGCGGCGAGACCATCGCCGCCGAGGACATCCTCCACGACCTGGGCGCCATCAGCATCATCAGTTCCGACTCCCAGGCCATGGGCCGCATTGGCGAGGTCATCACCCGCACCTGGCAAACCGCCGACAAGATGAAGTTGCAGCGCGGGTTTCTGGCACCGCCGGATGGCGGTCGCGGGCGTCCTTCCGCCGAGGCCGCCGTCACCAACGACAACTTCCGCATCAAACGCTATATCGCCAAATACACCATCAACCCCGCCATTGCCCACGGCATGGGCCACATCATCGGCTCGATCGAGGCAGGAAAACTCGCCGATCTCGTTCTCTGGCGGCCTGCCTTGTTCGGCTCCAAGCCGGAGATGGTCATCAAGGGCGGCATCATCGCCTGGGCCCAGATGGGCGATCCGAACGCGTCCATTCCCACTCCGCAACCGGTCATCATGCGGCCCATGTTCGGCTCCTTTGGCCGGGCCACCGGAAGTTCCTGCATCGCGTTCGTCAGTCAGCTCAACGTCGAAAAGAGCATTGCTGAGGACTACGGCCTGACCAAGCGCATCGAGCCCGTGGTCCGCTGTCGCGGGATCGGGAAAGCGCAGATGAAGCTCAATGACGCCACGCCCCGAATCACCGTGAATCCTGAATCTTACGAGGTTCAGGCCGACGGCGTGCTGCTCACCTGCGAGCCCGCCACCCGGTTGCCCCTGGCTCAGCGCTACAACCTCTTCTGAGCCACGCGTCAGTCCGCCTTCACCTGGCTCACGATGACCCTGGAGATTGAGGTCTCCAGGATGTCGGGCGTGATGGCCAGCTTGTCCGACTTGCCGATACGCCGGCGGTGCAGGGCCGTGGTCTCGCACAATGTGACAATATCTTCGATCTCGGCGGCGTTCGTGACGGCCGACATGACGCGAGCTTCGAATTGCTCCGGCGTGATCCTCGAAAGAACGCAGCCAAACTGCCGTGCTTCATCAAGGTAGAAGCGGCACACGGCCTCGAGCACGCGATTGGCGCGAGGCGACATCTCCCTTTTCTCGGTTTCAATCAACGCGGGTCCCGGCAAAACCAGCTTGATACCGAAGAGGTTGTCCAACGCGCTATCGGGTAGCAGCGAAGTCGCAGTGCCGATGACCAGCACATTGGCCAGGCCGCTCGTGCTTTCGATGAGAGCTTCCAACTCGGCCTGGATTTCCTCGTCGTCCTGGTCGAAGGCCAGGTCAATCGAGGGCAGCAGGAGCATAACCTTCTCGTCGCGGTAGCGGGTGATGATGCTCTTGGCCTTGGCCAGCGCGTCGGGGTTGCGCGGATTGTAGACGGTGATGAGGCGGTCAAGTTCAGCGCGTTTGGCGATGACGGCGGCCAGTGTCTTCTTGCCGGTAAGATGGCCGCCGATGATGAGGATCTCGTTGCCGACCCTGAGGGTCTGATAGTCCTTGGGATGCTGTGCGCGATCAATGAGGTCGGCGATGGAGTCGAGTAGATCGTCCAGGCCGGCAAGCCTGGGCTTGAGAGACTCGACGCTGGTCACTTCGATGGAGAGGGCGATGTGTTCTTTTCGTTTACGGCGTTCGACAAGGAACTCGATGAGAATGGGGGCGCAGACAATTGCGCCGATGGCGGTGGAGAGAACGAGGGCTTCCTCGACGTAGAGGGAGAGATACGGGTTGGGTTCGACCTTGGGTTCGGTGGCCGGGACGGCGACCGCGTGAGGCGCGGCCGCGGGTTGGCTGGCGGGCGGAGTGACGCTGCGCGTGGTTTGGGCGAGCAACGGAACAGCAGACAGCGCGACAAACAAGACGGTGGCGATCCATCGGGTCTGGGGCATGAGAACTATTGTAGCGGAAATCGAGCTGCTGCGCGAGGGGCCACCGGGGCATTCGCTTGCCGGAGAGGGCCGCGTGCAGGCGACACGCAGTCGCTCTCTCGAAGCGATGGCACGATTCCTATCGCGCCGTGCCGCCCGGAGGGATACTACGGATGACCGGGCTGGCCGGATGCGGCGAGGGCGTACCGCTCATGGCCCCGTGCAGACGTTCGAGCTTCCCGTGGTCCTGCTGGAGCTTGGCGACCTCCCGGCGGAATTCGCCGAGGGTGCCGATGTGCTTGTCGACCAGCAACTGCACCATCGCGTCGACCTGAACCTGCATCTGCGTGAGTTTGCCGGCGAACTCTGTCTGAAGAGCACGAAGCGCGCGGCGCACTTCCGGGTCGTCGATGCGGGCAAGATCCAGTTGGGGCGACGTGACGGCGATCGAGTCGGGCATGTGTACTCCTCGTTCTTAAGACCGATACAGATGTGACTGGCGTATCTTACCCCGGCGCAGGGCGCGATTGAAAGCAAAAAGTTCCCGGAGATACTGTTAGCAAAGGTGACACCTATGAAAAACGTGGTTCTGGCTTTGATGGCCCATCCGGATGACGCCGAGTTTCTCTGTGCCGGCACGCTGATCCGGCTGGCTGGACTCGGCTGGGAAGTGCATATCGCCACCGCAACTCCCGGCGATTGCGGGACGATGGTACATACGCGGTGGGAAATCGCGTCGATACGCACGCGGGAAGGAGCCAAGGCGGCAAAACTCATCGGCGCCACGTATCACTGCCTCGACGAGCGCGACGGTATGGTCGTGTTCGACAAATCGTCGCTGGGCAAGACCATCGACCTGTTCCGCAGGGTAACGCCACAACTGGTGTTTACGCATCCGATCCGCGATTACATGATGGACCACGAACAGGTCAGTCAGCTTGTGCGGGCAGCCAGCTTCGTCTTCGGCGCACCGAATGTGTCGCAGGTGCCGCGGGCACCACACGCGGCGGTGCCGCATGTCTATTTCGGCGACCCCGTCGAAGGCATCGACGACCACGGCCGGCCGGCAGAGATCGGGACGCTTGTGGACATCAGCAAGCAAATCAAGCTCAAGACCCGGATGCTGGCGTGTCATGCGTCGCAGCGAGAGTGGTTGCGGGCGCACCACGGGATCGACGAGTACGTCGACGCGATGAAGCGTCGCAGCGCGGCGCGAGGCAAGGATCTCGGCGTGACGTACGCCGAGAATTTCGTGCAATACCGGCCGCACTCGTATCCGGCGGACGATTTGCTGGGCAGGCTCTTCGGGAAGGAGAGCAAGTGATGCCAAAGACACTCACGATGCTGAACACGATCAAAGGATCGCTGCTTGAAGGCTTCTACCCGGCCGGCTGGGATCTGCGGCGAATGGACCGCTGCTGCGGGCTGGGGCTCGAAGGCGTCACGCGGCGGGGCAAGTGGTGGGACCGATCGTTCTCGCCTGTCCCCGTACGCAATGTCACCGAGTTGGACCGGCGCATGGGCGACGCGATTGCCGATGAGATTGAGTCCGCGCGGCGAGACAAGCGACAACTCGCACTGATCCTGCCCGTCGGGCCGATGGGGATGTATCGCACGGTCGTGGCCCGGCTCAAGAAGAGCCGCACCCGCTGCGATCACGTGACCACATTCAACATGGACGAGTGGTCGGACGCCAAGGGCAACACCATGCCGGGCAATCAGCCCGGCGGATTTGAGCATGCGATGAAGGCGGCACTCTTCGATCCGCTGGGACGATTAACGGTTCCAGAGCGGCAGAGGAACTTCGCCCTGCGGCCGAATCTGCCGACCTACACGGACAAGATCGGGAAGATCAAGGCCGCCGGCGGGAGACTTGTGACGGTCTACGGCATCGGCCGGGTGTGTCACATTGCCTTCTGGGAGCCGCAACTGGCCGGCGAGTATCCGCTCCTCGCTGAGTGGAAGCGGCAGACACACCGGCTTGGCGTGGCGCTGCATCCGCTGACCATCGAGCAGAATGCCATCACTTCGTTCAACAGCCGGTTGACCCTGGTGCCCTGTTTCGCCAACACCATTGGCCCCGGCCTGTTCCTTCAGAGCGACTTCTGCATCGGAGGAGCCGACGGAGCCTATCCCGAGCGCGGGGCGATGTGGCAGGGCATGAGTTTGTGCGTGACGCTGCAATATGGTCCGACACCGTGGATTCCCAGCACTTGGATGCCGACGATGCCCGGCCGATTGTTCTTCATGAAGGAACTGGCCGGTCCACTCGAGCCGGATGCGCATTGACCCCCTACCGCGTCGATTATCGATCGCGCTGCTCCGCTCAACACGCGGTACATGCCGACGTACCATCTGCAAAGGAGTCCTTCCATGCCGCACCTCTCCCGTCGTCGTATTCTCGCCGCCGCGTCGGCCGCCATCGCCGCGCCATACGTCATCCCCGCATCCGCGCTCGGTGCTGATGGGCGGCCTGCCCCGTCCAATCGGATCACCATGGGTTGCATCGGGCTGGGCGGCCGGGGAACCGTGGATATGGGTGCGTTCCTGAGCCGCGACGATGTGCAGATCGTCGCACTGTGCGATGTGGATGCGGGCAGCGACCGCTACGAGGACAACTGGGTTCGCGGCCTGGCGCCCGCCGTCGAGAGCGTCGCCAAACGCTACGGCGGAAAGAAGCCCGACGGCTACAGCGATTTCCGACAGCTTCTGGATCGCAAGGACATCGACACCGTCTGTGTTGGCACGCCCGATCACTGGCACGCCGGCATCACGGTGATGGCGGCCGCATCGGGCAAGGACATCTACTGCGAGAAGCCGATGTCGCTCACCGTGGCTGACGGTCGGGCGATGGCGGATGCCGTACAGCGTTATGGCCGAGTCTTCCAATGCGGGAGCCAGCGCCGCTCCAGCCCGCAGTGCCGGCATGTCTGCGAACTCGTGCGCAACGGTCGGATCGGCAAGCTCCAGACCGTGCGCGTGGGCCTGCCCGGCCAGTACTGGCTCCGCAAGAATGCGAAGTCCACCTTTGACCCGGAGCCCGTGCCAGAGGGATTCAACTACGACCTCTGGCTCGGCCCCGCGCCTGAAGCGCCGTACACCTACAACCGTTGCCACTGGAACTTCCGCTGGAACCTCGATTATTCCGGCGGGAACGTCACCGACTGGGGCGCCCACATGGTCGACATGGCCCACTGGGGCATGGGCACCGAACGAACCGGCCCGATCGAGGTCGAAGGCAAGGGCACGTACCCGCCGCGGTCGCGTGTCTGGAACGCGGCCGAGAATTTCGAGTTCACCTGCACCTACGCCAGCGGTGTGAAGATGATCGTCAAGAGCGGCGGCCCCACGCGCTTCGAGGGCACGGATGGCTGGCTCGACCTCGAGGGCAGGAGCGATCGCCCGGAACTGGCTCAGGAGACGATCGGCCCGGGCGAGATCCATCTTTACGACAGCCGCGACCACCACGGCAACTTCATCGACTGCGTAAAGAGCCGCCGGATCACCGCCGCCCCCGCCGAGGTGGCCCACCGTTCAATCACGCCATCCCACCTCGGCAATATCGCCATGCAAGTGGGCCGGAAGCTGCGCTGGGATCCGGCCGCCGAACGCTTCATCGACGATGACGCAGCCAACCGGATGCTGTCGCGGGCGTATCGGGGAACGTGGAAGGTCTGAATTGGCGCCACTCCCCAATCGACTTGCCTGTGGCGTGTTGCCAGAAACTATCGGCGATCAGAACTTAGATCGGCCGCCCCTCGTCCGTGACTCGCTTCCAGAGCAACGTGATGCCCAATCGTGCAGCCCATTCATCGAGATACTCCATGTCCAGGCGGCCAAACTGGACTTCATACACGCGCAGTGCGTCCGTGAACTGTTTTTCGCTACCGCCGGACATTTCCGACCACCTGAGCTTCATGAGGATTGTGTCTTCAGGGCGGGAGACGGCCAGGTGGGAACCTTCAACTTGTCGAGATTCCCTGCGAGCGAAGCGAGCCTTATCAAACGGCTCGTCCGTCAGCACCCAAAAATCCACTTTGTTGCCTTCCGTCACGTCGATCAAATTGAACATGCTTCGATGTGCGATGGCCTCAAGGATCGATTCCCGGTCCAGGTAGAAGTCGGGCGACGGAAAGGCCTGTATCAGGTAATCGGCGGCCGATGCAGGTATCGCGACAACCAAGTCGATATCGTGCGTGGCGCGAGGTTCTCCCTGAAGGCTAGACGCGACTGAGCCGGTGACCATGTAGGCGATACCGGCCGCATCAAGCACCTGCACGACGCGATTCAATAGTTCCTGTTGTGACATTTCGCCAGCCGCTCCAACATGAGCTGGTGGATCTCGTGTTCAGTCCGTTCGGGGAAGCGATCCCTGAGTCCCTGGACGAACAGTCGCTTGGTGAACTCCGACAGCTCAAACGCTTTTCGCAGCCGAGCCTCGGGCCCCATTCGCCGCAGGGCCTCGATGTACTGGCGATGATTGGGCCGCGGTTTGAGGTCCATGGACAAGGATTCTACCCACTCAACCCACCCTGCACTACAACCGCTGAACGCGGCGGGCTCTTGAAAGTCATTCGCCGGCAAACGGCGATCAACGATCGCGGCGACAGGAATCGCCTCCCCGGAGCACGGGCAAGCGTACTTGCACACGCCACACGAAATGCGGGGAGGGATTCCGGCCAAAAGTGCTACTTCATCATCTCCGCGATGGGGGCCTTGATGGCATCGGCCCAGATCTGGTAGCCCTTGGCATTGGGATGCAGGGCGTCGGGCATGATTTCCTTGGTCAGCACGCCGTCCTTGTCCAGGAACTTATCGCCGATGTCCATGTACTTGACGGTCTTGCCGCCGTCGTCGAGCTTGGCGATGTCGGCGTTGATGGCCTTGATGCGGGCGCGGGACGGGTTGTCGGCCGCCGCGCCGCGGGGGAACACGCCCAGCAGCAGGATCTTGGTCTTCGGCAGGCGGGTCTGAAGCTCCTTTACGCAGCCGGTGATGCCGGCCACGATTTCTTCGTTGGTGTTGCCGCCGAGGTTGTTGGTGCCGATCATCATGACCGCGAGCTTGGGCGAGATGCCCTCAACTTCGCCGTTCTGCAACCGCCAGATGACATGCTGGGTACGGTCGCCGCCGATGCCGATGTTGAAAGCCTTGAGCGGGGCGTAGCTCTCATCCCAGACCGCCTTGCCGGTACGGCGCCAGCCGTCGGTGATGGAGTCGCCGACGAAGAGCAGGTCGACCTTACCGGCCAGTTCCTTGACCTCCTTGAGGAAGCCTTCATGTCGCTTGACCCAGTTGGCATCGCGCGGCTTGGGTTCGGTGGCGGATTCCTTGGGTCTGGGTTGTGCGGCGACCGCGGGCTTGGCCTGTGCGGCGGCGGGTTCGGCCGCGAACGACGGCAAGACCATGGTGAAGCCAAGAGCGGCGGCGATGACTGTGTTGCGAAGGAACGGGAACATGAATTCTCCTGTAAATGACGCCGTTACGTGGGCGTCGGACATTCGATCTACCGACGTCGGGTGGACGACGTTGTTCCGGCCAGGGCTCTTTTTACGCCTTGGGCCACAATCGACACCGGAGTTGGCGGTGATCGCGCGCGGGGGCCCGTGTCCGTTGCTGGCCGTTCGGTTCCATCATCGTCGGACCGGCCACCGATTCCATGCGCGCCAATCCCAGGATTGTGCGTAACAAGCGGAGCAGAAAGGCGTTATTCTCTTTAGGCGACATGAAATTGGTGCCGCAGCAAAAAGGAGTGTGCAGATTGTCAGTTACCGTGGACCAGGAACCTTTGGCGGCGGATGAAATGGGTTTGCGGACTGTAGGTCAGGTTCTGGCGCATCTGCGCAAGGACAACCGGCTGGTGGTACAGGTGCTGATCGACGGTGAAGAGCCGGAGGATGCGAAACTCGGAAGCCTTCGGTTGGTGGAACTTGCGGGCCACGCCATTTACATTGAAACCGCCGATCCGCGCAAGCTTGCCATGGAAGTGCTGGATGAGATGACGGCGCAGCTCGAGCAGGCCGAAAAATTCAAGGCAACGGCCGTCGACCTGCTGCAGAAGAACCAGACTCCAAAGGCGCTGGAGAGCCTGGGCGCATGTCTGCGCGTATGGCAAGAGGCACGGGACTCAGTCACGAAGACAGCGGAGTTGCTGCGGCTGGATCTCTCCTGTATTCGCGTGGGCGGCGAGGCGCTTGAAGATGTGCTGGCCGAGTTCACCGAGCAGCTTCGAGCGACGAAGTCGGCGCTGGAGCAGCGTGACTATGTCTCGCTCTGTGATGTGCTGCTGTACGAGATGGCCGACGCGAATGAGCGATGGAGTCGCACACTCGAAGCGCTCAAGGGCGTGGTGAGCGGATTGCGCTGACCTGTACTGCTACTATTGAAACATCATGACTCTCGAACAAGCAGATACGCTGTGCGAGGACGGCCAGCGCGAACTCATGCGGACCAGCTATCTCGAAGCCGAGCGGTTGCTGGCCCTGGTGGAGGCGGCCGCGTGGGAATCCGAGGACTATGACCTGCTGGCGCGGGTATACATGCCTTTGCAGGAGGCACGCCGCCAGAAGCGACAGCGCTGCGGCGAGGGCACCGTGCGGCTCGACATTCTCGCCGATGCACCGGATGTAAGCAGCATCGTCGATCAGCACCCTTTCGGACAACTGCTTGTGGCCGGGCCGGGAACGATCGCGCCGGCCCTCGGAGTGCGGCGACTGGCCCGTGAACGGAGTTTGTATCTGGAGACATTCCTGGCCGCCGCGTACGAGACCGGCCAGGGCCTGGCCGTAGCGGTGATTCCCGAGGAGAACGGCCCCGTTCCCGCATCACGGCAGTGGGCTTCCGTGGATGAGTTGGCCGCGGCGTTGCCACTGGGCGCGTTTGTGTTGCTGGCCGACGAGTTGCCCGGCGGGCCACATCCGGGCACGGCACGCACCTACGCGCGCGTGATGGGGCTATGGGAGCGACTGCACAAGCCATTCCTGGCGATGGCGGATGGCCAGAGCGAGCCGACGGCACAAATGGCGGGATATCGGCGGACGATCACGATTGATGCCGCCTGCGAGTTGGCACATCAGAAGCTATCCGATGTGGCCCGACTTCGCGGCAGGGCCGGCAGGTAATCCCCTTGCCGGTTTTCCTGACACGGCGGCGATATTCATTCGGCCGGCAACAACACGGTAGCACGCCGCAGTCGATCATGAACCGCCATCCATTGCGGCTCGTCGGGCGGCAACTCGACATAAATCGCCCGCAGATCTGCCGAGTCGAGTTCGCGCAGCGTGTGGTACAGTGTCCGGGCGTAAGCCAACGGATCGACAGGCATCTGCACAAGCCGGCCGCCGGGAAGTTCAACCGAGGTCAACGCGAGCACTGCGGCAGCGCCACCCGCCGCACCGGCGTGGGCGAGCATGCCGGGCTTCTGCGTGCTCAGGAAGCGGAACGCCGGCGTGGTTGGGGCATAGTGGACCAGTTGCTGGCCAGGACTCGCGGCCGGCCGCGAAGCATCCGTATGAGCGAATCCGTACTCGACAGGTCCGACGATCTGTTCGATCTCCGCCTGCGAAAGCCCGCCCGGCCGGAGAATCCGTGGCCGGTCGCCGCAGAGATCCAGCACTGTCGATTCAATGCCGATCGTGCAGGCCCCGCCATCCAGGATCAGGTCGACCGCATCGCCGAGTTCGTCGCGTACATGCCGGGCCGTCGTCGGCGAGATTCGCGTGGAGCGGTTGGCACTGGGCGCGGCCAGTGGGCCATCAAACTCACGCAGCAACTCAAGTGTCAGGGCATGCGCGGGCACACGCAGCCCCACCGTGCCGAGTCCCGCGGTCACCTCGGAGACGATTGCCGGTGCCTTCGGAAGGATGATCGTAAGCGGACCGGGCCAGAACGCCTCGGCCAGTCGCGACGCTGCCTCCGGCCAGTTGGCCGCGTAGCGACGGGCAACCGCGGCATCGGGCACATGCACGATGAGCGGATTGGTGCCAGGCCGGCCCTTGGCTGCGAATATCCGGCGAACGGCGGCCGAATTGGTTGCATCAGCGGCCAGGCCGTATACGGTCTCCGTCGGAATGCCGACGAGCCGGCCCGCACGCAGGAGCGAAACGGCGAGAGATATCGTGGAAACAGACATGATCGGGGAGGATTTCACAGGCGAATCAGAAGATTTCAAATCTCAAATCTCAAATGTCAAATTTGAAATATCAAATTCCAAATCTGAGATTTCAAATCCCATTTCCGTCGTTTGCTCCGGGCTTCTCACTCGGTCTCCTTGCTGGTCGCAATTCCCTGATCGATAAGCCACTGCCGGGCGGCCGTGTCATCCGAGCAGATGAGAAACACTTCCTGAACCGTGCCGGTGGAGTTGTACAGGCATTTCAGTCCACCTGGCGTGGGATACTGAACCCGGAAGTTGGCCGGTGTCTTGCCACGGCGCACCTTGATCCGGCCCGGGACGATCCGCGTCACATGTGGACAATTCTCGACGATTTCGTCGAGAATCTCATCCAGCCCGAGAATCCGGCCATGCTGTCGCTTGATACGCCCAAACTTCATCCCCACCATTCTATCCGCGATCCCCAATCACGGGAATTATCTCTGCCATCTCGCGTTTCGCATTTTTCGTTGGGTTCTTCCTTTTACCTTGCTCCATCTATCGCCTACTATTATGGTCATACAACCTTAGAAGGAGAAACTATGGCCGATGCGACGTTAAAAGTGGGTGATGCAGCGCCGGATTTTGCGCTGATGGACGAAACCAAGACCGTGGTGAAACTCGCTGACCTGCGCGGCAAGAAAATCGTGCTGCTGTTCTATCCGATGGACTTCAGCCCCATCTGCACCGAAGAGCACTGCGCCTTCGGCCCGCAAGTTGGCAAGATCGCGCCCGGCGCCGATACCGTCGTCTACGGGGTATCCTGCGACAGCCCGTTCTCTCACGCGGCATTCAAGAAGCAATACGGCATTCCCTATTCGCTTCTGGCCGACACCACCCGCAAGATGGCCAAGGCGTACGGCATGTTCGCCGGTGAAGAACCGTTCAATTGCACCAAGCGCGGCACCGTGGTCATCGGCAAAGACGGCAAGATCGCCCACTACGAGGAAGTCCCCATGCGCGAAGCCCGCAAGGTGGACGTCATCGCCGCAGCGGCCGCGAAATAAGCCTTGGCCGTCGGCCACAAATGCATAAACGCGTCCAAGGCGGCAGATCCGTCTTGGACGCTTTCATTGCGGAACGTCGTCTTTGGCGATTGACGGAGCCGGAGAAAAGTCCGAGACTATTCAGCGTATTTCATGCGGCCGTTCGGAGCAGTGGTCCTTTTCGGGAGGTTGCCATGAAGACTCGATTTTGGGCAATGTTGTTACTGACGTTGATCGGGCTGGCGCAATTGGCGGTGGCTGAAGACGTCTACCGGGCGGTTGGCCTCGACAAACTCACGCTGACAAACGGGGCGATCCCCAGCGACTACACCTATCCCACCAACCCGGCCGCCGAAGCCAGGCGACCGTACGCGGTCCTGGATGGACCCGGCGAGATCTATCTTTTCACTGAGAATCTTTCCAATATCAACCGATTCGGCTACCCCAAGATAGGCGAAATAACGCTCGTGTCGCATGCGGATGCGGCCGTGCGAACCGGCCGGCTGTTCGTACCCACGCGCGACTACAGCGCCATGACCACTCTGAAGTTCACACTGCCGGAGAAAGCCGGCGGAGACGATGCCCGCAAGCTCTTCTTCCGGGGCAAGATCGCCGACCGGGCGGAATTGCTGAACCGCCAGGTACCCGGCGCAGCGCTCTTCCGGCGACAATTGTGGGAGGCGGACAAGGAGTTGCCTCTCAACGAGCGCAACGGCCCGCAGGTCTCAAACTGGCGGAGCACGCGGCCGGACAATGTCGCCGACACCTACGCACTGTTCAGCGGCGGACGCGCCGTGGCCGAGAACCTCCAACTCAACCGGGCCTTTCGCCAGAACAACCTGCCAGGCGATGCCGCCACCGTGCCCATCGGCACGATCCAGGGGATCACAGTAAATGCCTTTGACTGGAAGCCGTTGATCAAAGACCTTCACCCGGCCACCGACGCGCTGGCCGAACTTGTGCCCGAGTATCAGCATGCGATCTTCTTCCCCTCATTCACGGCTTTCAACACGCTGCTGCATGAGGCGGACGAGCATTCCCTGCCGCTGCTTCAACTCGTGGAATCACGGTCCGAAGATGCCCTGACGCGCGAACGCTACCAGACGCAACTGGGCCTGTCCGTCACTGTTCTGGGCAAGGTGCTGGGGCCGACGCTGATTCAATCCGTGGCCATCACCGGATCGACGCCGTATCTGCGTGTGGGCTCGGACATCACCTTCCTGTTTGAGGCCAGATCCAACAGCCTCGACGCGCTGCGCCAGGCCATCTTGGCGCAGATCAGCGTCAACACGGCCCGCATCCCCGAGGTTAAGACGGCCAAGAACGACGGCGAGGCTTACAGCTACAGCAGCGCAACCACGGCCGACCGAACGGTTTCATCGTATGTGGCTACATTCGGAAACGTTGTCGTGGTGACCAACTCGACGCGGCAACTTGACGCCATCGCCGCCGTTCTCAAGAAACATCAGAAATCGCTGGCGGCCGCGCCGGAATACACATTCTTCCGCCAGCGCTACCCACGCGGCCAGGCGGATGAAACCGCGTTGCTGATTCTGTCCGACGCGACGATCCGGCGCTGGTGTGGGCCGCGGCTGCGCATCGCCGATGCCCGGCGGACGGCGGCGCTGGCGGTCCTGGCCGACTTGGACGCCGCGAGAATCGACGGCAAACTCGCCGAGCCGCTGGTCAACGCTAGCCCGACATTGGACCTGGGCGCGCTGACTCTGAGCCCGACGGGCGTTCGCTCGTCGATCTACAACACGGCAGCGTTCATGACGCCGATCGACGAGTTGGAGATCGAGAAGGTGACGCCCCGGGAACAGGCGGCCTACGAGCAGTGGCGCGACGGCTACCAGCGCGGCTACCGGCAGTTCTTTGACCCGATCGCCGTGCGATTCTCGTCCTCAACAGAGCGGCTCGGACTGGATGTGACGGTCATGCCGCTGATCGGCGAATCCGACTACAACCGGCAGGAACTATTCCTGCTCAGCAAAGGCGCCTCCCTCAAGGCCGATTCCGGCGATCCGCACGATGCGCCGCTGCATCTGGCGCTGGCGATCAATCCCGACAGCCCGGTGCTCAAACAGGCCAGTGGTTTCTTTCAGATGGTGAACAAGGAGCTTGAGAAGCCGCTGTCGTGGGTTGGCGACAGTATCTCCGTCTATGCGGACGACGATCCGTTCTGGCAGGAGATAGGCAAGGCGCCGGACGCGTGGAAGTTCATCCAGAAGGAAGTGCATCGCCTGCCGGTCGCCGTGCGGATCGACTGCAAGAGCGGATTGAAGCTCGCCGCATTCCTGACGGCCATCCGCGCCTATGCCGATCAGTCCGCTCCAAACATGGTCACCTGGGAGAACCGGACGCACGCCGGGCTGACTTATGTCCGCGTGGCCCCGGCACCGCGGAACGGACTCGGGGAGTTGGAGAAGATCGCTCTCTACTACGCCCCGACGCCCGAGGCGCTGGTGTTGACCCTTTCCGAGCCGCTCCTCAAACGATCCCTGGATCGCCGCGCGGCGGCCAAGCCGGGCGAGAGTCCGACGGCCGCGTGGGCGGGTCAGAATCTGGCGTTGCATGCCAACTCATCGGTCGCGACCCAATTTGAGTCCCTGATGCGAACCTCGTTCCTGCAACAGGCGCAGGTTCTTTCCTGGGCGAATCTGCCGATCCTCAACGAACTTCGTCGCCTGCATCCCGATGCCGACCCGATGGAATTGTACACGCGCTACTTCAATGCCCGTCTCCTAGATCCGGCCGGAGGAAAGTACGTCTGGAACGAGCAGTTCCAGTCGTACGAGTCGACGGCCCTCGGACTGCCGGCCGCCCCGAAGTCGCCCGACCTGCCGCTGCCGTATCTGCGAAACTACTCCGCCGCGGATTTCGGCCTCATTTTTGAGAACGATGGGCTACGCGCGAAGATGAACTTGGAGCGGCGCAAGTAAAGCCAGACTACCTCGAGAACGACGCCGACATGTCCACGACCGCCTCGCGCGTTTCCAGCTTCTTCTGGCCGCCGTACTTCTGCGTCATCTCTTTCAGAAACGCATCGTACGCGCCCGCGTCGAGCGGCAATTCAATGGACTGGCGGGTAATGCCGGCCATAAGGATCGCGTTGCTCAACTCCACTTGTTTGACGCCATCGTCGCCATCCGAAATCAGCGGCTCGTTCTTCAGGATCGCATTGACGAAGTTCTGGGTGATGACGGCATGCCCTTCAGCCTTTGTGCTCTTGTAGGGAATATCGATGTCCCACGCTTCGACGGCGGGGAAAACGGCCGGGTCTTTCTCGCGAACCTCGCGGACACAGCGTCGCGTGCGCGTGAAGGTGAGTTTCTGATGCTCGGCCACCAGTTTGCCACGGTCGCCGCAGATTTCCAGCCGATTGGTGCCAGGAGCCTCGCCGGTCGAGGTGACAAAATGTCCGATGGCGCCATTGTCGAATTCCAGAATGGCCGACGCTTCGTCTTCGGTTTCGATCGGGTGGGTCTTGCCAAGGAACGCCACCGCCGTGATCCGCCTGGGCATCATCCCGGCGATCCACTGCAGAAGGTCCAGGTTATGCGGGCACTGATTCAGCAGCACGCCGCCACCCTCGCCGGCCCAGGTTGCCCGCCAGCCACCAGAGGCGTAGTAGGACCAGCCGCGGAACCAGTCGGTGACGAACCAGGAGATGCGGGTGATCGTGCCCAGATCGCCCGAAGCAACCAGGTCGCGCATCTTGGAATACAGGTGCGTGGCCCGCTGCTGGAAGACCAGGGCGAACTTGAGATTCGGCGACTTGGCGTGCGCCGCGATGGTCGCCCGCGCGTCCCCGATGGTGACAGCCAACGGCTTCTCGCAGAGTACGTGAATGCCCTTGGCAAACGCCGCGCGGCAGATCTCGCCGTGCTGGAAATGCGGCGTGGCGATGACGAGTGCATCGACGGCGCCGGAATCGATCATCTGCTGGTAATGACTGAACTGCTGCACGGACCCCTGCCCATACTTGGCCGTGCGCGCGGGATCCGCGTCGCACACCGCCGACAGCACCGCGCCGTCGACCGTGTTGAGATAGCTGATGTGGTGAGACCCCATGTTACCGAGGCCCACCATCCCCAATCGCACCTTTTCCATGTTGCCAACTCCTGTTGTTCGCCAAACGCGCCGCCTAAAGGAATAGACTTGACTGGCCGTGATGTCAATGAGAACGGCACTATTCCTATTATCGGTCTTCTGGCCGGAGGGTTTAGGGATTAAGATTGGCCACTTCAATGACAGACCATTTTTCCGAAAATCCGGAGCAGACTCAGGAAAGCGCCGAGACCATCCACCTGCCGTCGCCCGATGCCATGGCCCGGATCCAGCAGTTGGCGGCCGACCTGATCGGCGAACTGCAGCAGCAAGCCGAGGGCGACCTCGTGGGCGAGATCATCGAGACCGCCATCAAGCTGTTGCGCGACCAGACCAACCGCGGTGACATCAAGCTCATCAGCAAGGCCATCAAGGAAATCCGCTACTCGCTCAAGGTGTTCGCCCCCTACCGCGATACGCACAAGGTCAGCATCTTCGGATCCGCGCGGACCGCACGGACGGATCCGGACTACATCCAGTGCGCCAACTTTGCCCGCGAGATTGTCGCCAAGGGTTGGATGGTCATCACCGGCGCCGGCGACGGCATTATGGCGGCCGGACACGACGGCGCAGGCCCCGAACCCTCCTTCGGTCTGGCCATCCGCCTGCCGTTCGAGCAGAAGACCAACCCGACCATCGCCAACAATGACAAGCTCATCAACTTTAAGTACTTCTTCACGCGCAAGCTGATGTTCGTGCGCTCGAGTCATGCGGTGGCTCTCTTCCCCGGCGGGTTTGGAACCTTCGACGAGGGCTTCGAAGTTCTCACGCTGATCCAGACCGGCAAGAGTGTGCCGTTGCCGATCGTCTTCGTCGACCGCCCCGGCGGCGACTACTGGAAAGGCTGGCTCCAGCCGGCCATCGACATGCTGCTCAGGCGGAAGTTCATCAACGAGTCCGACCTGTCGCTCTTCAAGATCACCGACAGCAACGAAGAGGCGATCCGGGAGATCACGCATTTCTACAACAACTACCACAGCGTGCGCACCGTCCGCGATGAGCTGGTCATCCGCCTTCAGCGGGAGCCCGGCGAGGCCCAGCTCAAGGAGATGAATATCCGATTCGCTGACATCGTGGTCAACGGTGGATTCCGCGTCTCGGCCCCCCTGCCGCTCGAATACGACGAACCGGCCCTGGCGCACCTTCCACGTCTGGTGCTCAAGTTCAACCGCCGCGATCACGCCCGCCTGCGCGTGCTGATTGATTTTCTAAACGATCTGTAAGGTCCGCACTGCGGACCATTCTTGTTGCGACCTCTACACACTCCCCGCCGACGGACACCATTTGGCCAGCTCACAGACATCGCACTTCGGCTTGCGCGCCTGACAAACCCGGCGGCCATGATAGATCAACAGATGTGACCACAGCGCCCAATCCTCCTGGGGTATGACCTGCATCAGATCCTGCTCGATCTTCACGGGATCGTCGTGCTTCGTCAGCCCCAACCGCTGCGAAATCCGGCCGACATGCGTGTCCACCACCACCCCTTCGTTCTTCCCAAAAGCATTTCCCAGCACCACATTGGCCGTCTTCCTGCCGACACCAGGAAGCGAGGTCAGCGATTCCATCTCGGCCGGCACCTGGCCTCCATGCTTCTCAGCCAGCGCGGTCGCCATCCCGCGCAGGCTTTTGGCCTTGTTGCGGAAGAACCCGGTCGACTGGATATCCTTCTCCAGTTCTTCCTGCGCCACACGCGCCAGTTCGGCCGCGCTGCGATACTTGCGGAACAGGTCCTTGGTGACGATGTTGACGCGGTCGTCCGTACACTGGGCCGATAGAATCGTGGCGATCAACAGTTCGAACGGGTTCGTGTGATTGAGGCTGCACTTGGCATCCGGGTACATGCGCTTGAGCACGGGCAGGATGATCTGGACTCGTTCGGCACGCTGTTGCACGGTCTTAATTGTGACACCGGCCATGGCTACCACCTCGGCGTGATGGCGCTGCTGAACACCACCATCAGTGAAAGGAGGACCAGTTGATAGAGCATCAGCCGCACGCTCTCCCGCTGGTGCCTGATGAAACGCTCGCGGATGACATTCGCCTTGTCGGGATCATCGGCGTTCTCGATGAACTCCTCGCGGGCTTTCCATGCCTTGGGCCACACTACATAGCGATCGACCACGAGCATGATGGCCGAGCCCGCAAACGACGTGCAGCGCACGATTCCTGACAGCCGGTTGTGCCAGCCATCGCCGATCACAAACCACTGGCAAACCAGCATCACCATGACGACCGACGCGCAACACAGTTGAATCAGGCCGATGTGGCGAACCAGCGTACCAACGATCGTCCCGGCCAGCAGGCTCGCATGATCGTGATCCACATTTACCGAAAGCACACGCGGCAGTGTCGGATCTTCCTCTTTGACGACCGTGAAAATTACCGGCCAGGCGACGGCAATGAACAACAAGCCCCCGAACCATGTGGTCAGGGCCAGCCAGTAGATGGATTGAACAAGTTGAAATGCGGTCATGGAAAGCGGATGTTACGGCCGGACGCGGCGGATGTCACTTGCCGGCCGTCAATCTGATTGCCGCCTGCTGGATGTCCTGGGGCGCCGACTTCAGATCATCCAGCATGCGCTGGCCTGACGCGCCATCCTGTATCCACCAGCCGATGATCTTGACCACATCCGCCGGTAACGAGGGCTTACCATCGGGGGGCATGTAATCCTCATCGTCGCTCTTGAGCGTGATCCGCCGGTACAGGTCGCTCTTGGCCGAATCCTTCGGCGTGACCACCGCACCCGTCTTGCCGCCCTTGAGTAGGCTGTCAAGGCTGTCCAGACGCAAGCCGCCCTTGATCTTTACCGCGCCGTGACACTGTACACAGTGCCGCTCCAGGGCCGGAGCGATGATCGTGAAATACACCGTGGGCGGACCCGACGGACGCGTCTCGCCCGCCTGGGCAGTCGGGCTGCCCGCTTTCTTGTGCAATTGAATGCCCAGCCGACCTCTGATCGATGGCGGAAGGAACTCAGTCAAATAATCCTCGCCATGACTAAGCGAGCCCCCGAAATGGGCCGCGACGAACAGCGTGCCGACCGTCCCCGTCAGCAACAGCACATACAAGCTGCCCAGCCACCAGCGACTGGGCGTAAAACAGCGCACCGTCCAACAGCCCATGGTCAGGATGGCCACCGAGATCCCGGTCCACATGTGCCACTTCAGCAGCGAGGTAACCTCATAGCCATCGGCCGATGCCAGAAGATAGCCATGGACAGCCGCCCCCACGGCCGTGAGGGCAGCCATGCCCAGCACCAGTCCGGCCGCTCGCTTCAAGTGCTCGAACCGTTTGAAGACGCCCAACGCCTCAAACAAAACCGCCAGCGGCACCAGCGTGACGGGCAGATGCACCATCAGCGGATGAAGCCGCCCCAGCAGACGCAGCGCATCCCCCTTCTTCTGCCCCGCCGGCGGGAAGAACCCGGCGGCCGTCAGCAACCAGGCGGCCGACATAAGCGTCAGAACCAGCACGAGCGTGCGACCCCGCGTTGCCCGAGGCGACGCCGGCGGCTGCGGGGGAGTTTGTGTGGTATCGGTGTCCATGGTGCTCCTGCCCGGTCCGGGCGAAACTCGTCATCCTGCACGAGACATCACACTATGAAGAGCATGCGCTATCAGGGCCGCCCGCGTGTAGCCATTCTTGCGAGCGAATTTGTCGGCACGCGCCAACAGATCCCTTTCGATCGTTACCAGCACGCGCTTTGCCCCCTTCCCAATCCGCGGCCGTCCTCGGCTCCGCAGCCGGGTCATCACCTGGTCCAAACGGGCCTGCTCGTCCGCCTCCGGCACCTCATGTATCCCCTTTTCCAGATCGAGTTTCATCTGCCCGATAAAGGCCTCGCGTTCGGCATCGGACATACTCGGCCACGCGTTACGCAGAGGGCGTTCTTTCTTCATCGGTGCTTTTCCGAGCGATCTATTCGGCATGATAGACATAGATGTCACCATAATTGTCGACAAAGAAAAAGACCTGAATCAACCGCTGTTGCGGTGTGCGGCCGCGCACCTCCCATCCACCACGCTTGTAGTGTCTCGGGAATGGATGACGCGCATTCCAAACAACGAACTGGACATCCGCTACCGTCAGGCCATGCTTTTCCACCTGGGCGACATTCCAGGCGTTCCAGTGAAAACCGTAGTCGCGCGGCCTCATCGTACGTATTGAGTATATACTCAAAACAATGTGTTTCCAGTGAAAATCGCCCCGAAACTCGATCGCGGTGTCCGCCGATCTGGCGACGCCAAACGCCTCACACCTTCTCTTTGACGGCCGACTCGAACCCCACAATGGCGATCTTATACCGGTCGGCCAGTTCCAGCACCTTGGGTTTCTCGAGTATCAGCGTCTTGCCCGGCTCGAGCACGATGCAGCCGGCGCCCGCCTCGTGCAGTTTCTCGATCGTCTGAGCGCCGATCACGGGCACATCGACGCGCATGTCGCGCTGCGTATTGGACACCTTGATGACCGTCCACCCCTTCACCTTGCATAGCTGGCCGGCCCGCTCGATCATCGCGTTGGTGCCTTCCAGGGCTTCGACCGCGATCACGTCGCGCTGATAGACGGCGATGGCCTGGCCCACGTCCATGCGGCTCAGCGCCGAACAGAGCTCCCAGCCGAACACGATATCCAATTGCTGTTGTTCGGTCGGCTGGCGGCGAGTCATGACACCGGGAAGGGCCAGATGTTCCTGACAATACGTTGTTGAGTCGATCAATTGAACACCTGAGGATGAGAGCTCGTCGGCGATGGCCTTGAGCATGGTGTACGGACGTTTGTCGCGACGCAGCCGCCGCAGCCAGAGGCTGATCGTGCGGAAATCCGGGATGAAGCGCAGATATCGCCACGGATCGTACATGTGGGTTTTTCGGACGCGCCCGACCATAATCGCCTGGGAACAGCCCTCACGCTGCAACAGGCGGATCCACTGCCCCATGCGGACCACGCCCACCCAGCGAAAGACGTCGCACTCGAGCTGGAGCTGCGGCGAAGCACAACCATTCAGCGCTGCGCAGATCACCCGCCGCCCCGCCGCTTTCGCGCCGCGGGCCACGAGCACGGGAAAAATCCCCTCGCCTGCGATAAGACCCAATGGTTCCACGAGTAATGATATTAGCGGAAGACCGCCCGGTCGCGAACAAAACCGCTAGTCAAATACCGATTTTCGCGTCGTCGACTTGGGGGCCTTCAGATCCGGCTTATCCGGGGGGGTGTCAAATATGTTCGGCCTGATTTTGTGATTCGGATCGACAGGCGGCGGATCGGGATTCTGGCCGGCCACGTGCGTATCGGTCGTCTTGGTCGTCGGCACAGGTGTGGGAACAGGTACCGGCACGGGCGTCGGCACGACCGTCGCCTTCGGCCCGGGATCGACCGGCGGCTTGGGATTTGGGATCGTAACCGGCGGCTTGGCGTGGGCTCGACCCGCAGCGGCTCGCTCTTCGCCTGCTGCATGGCTATCTGCGCCTGATGGATCTCCTCGTTCATTTCCTTGCTGAGCGGATGCCCGGCCGCCATGCGGATCATCTCCGTGTAGCGTTCGATACCCTCGCGCTGCTTGCCGACGAGCACGAGGATATCCGCCTCCGCGCGCAACACCAGCAACTTGGTCCGGTTCTGGTCTTCCCAGGGATCGATCACCATCGCACCCGCCCGGTCGGCCGCCACTTGCGTGTCCTTGATGAGCTTGCGGATCTCCGCATCGGAAATCGCCTGGCCGTTGACCATCTTCAGAAGCTGGTGGTATTTCGCGATGCCCTTGTCCGCCCGGCCGGCGTCAACCAGCACATCGCCCTGCGCTTTGAGTATCTCCAACCGCGTGCGATTTGCCTCCAGCCATGTCGGGCGCGAACCGTGGTGCAAATAGATGGCAAAGCCGGCGGCCGCCAGCGCCAGCAGCGCCATCGCCGTGGGCAGCATCCCATCCAGCCGGCGAGCCTGTGCAACGGCGGCGGCCAACTGGGCTGTCGAGGGCTTGGATGTAGAGAACTCACGATCGCCGATGACCGAGAGCGGCTCCCATTTGGCCGGCATCTTCGATTTCGACTCCTCCTCGTCGTCCAGGTGCTTTTCCGGTTCGCGAATCCGCACCAGATCGTCGAGATTCTGCAGGGAAGGCTTGACCGCCGGCGCCGTGGCCGCCAACGTTGCCGAGGCAGCGGTGCCCGCCATCTGCGGTTTGACCTCAAGATCGTCGTCTGCGAAGAACGAGCCGTCCCCGGCCGCGGCGAAAGCCTGGCTGACGCCGACGTTATCCTTGTCCTTGCTCAGCACGCGATGACAGTCGCGGCAGAGGGGTTTCCCGTCGCGGTCGAACCCCTCGCCCTCGGCGAAGGTGGCATGGCAGATCGAACATTCGACCGTGGGAATGTTGAAACTCTCCCGCTGTGCCGGGTTGCGGTTCTCCCAGCAATCCATGCAGAGATAGTTGTTATCCACATCCTTGGTGTGCTTAAGATGAGTGACATCCTTGCCACAGATAAAGCATACCTTGGCGATTCGCTCGGGAACTTTCACGATGGCGCCGCAGGAATTGCATCGCCCCATCTTGCCGCGGGCCTCGTCGGGGACTTCCGCTGTTTCCCAGCAGCGTGGACATCGAACGCGGATTGGCACTGGCGTACTCCTGGCGGACGGCGCCGCCATTCCTTGGTGTCGGTTCCTGGTGCGTAGATCTTGCGATCCAAGGCAATATTCTTCACGGTAAAGCCCCGGATAGCAAGCCGGCGGATGGTTATTGGACGCCTTTGAGCTTATCATGCCATCTTGGCGACCAGAAAACAATGACAAGCCGTAAACCGAGAACTTCTGACAACAGCGTAACCATCGGGCTCACCCAGATGGCCTGCTCGGCCGATCCCGCAACCAACCTCGACCGTCAGTTGCACCTCCTCGAACAGGCCGCCACACGCGGCGCCCGCATCCTCTGCACCCAGGAACTGTTCCGAACCCCCTACTTCTGCCAATCCGAAGATTACGCCCACTTCGCTCTGGCCGAGTCGATCCCCGGCCCAACCACCGACGCGCTCCGCAAACTGGCACGCAAGCGCAGCGTGGTCATCGTCGGTTCGATCTTTGAGAAACGAGCCAATGGGCTCTATCACAACACGGCCGTCATCATCGACGCCGATGGCTCGCTCCTGGGCATCTATCGCAAGATGCACGTTCCCGACGATCCGCTCTATTACGAGAAGTTCTATTTCGCGCCCGGTGACTTGGGCTTTAAGTCCTGGAAGACCAGGTATGCCACTATTGGCGTGCTCATCTGCTGGGACCAGTGGTTTCCCGAGGCCGCCCGCCTGACCGCCCTCCAGGGCGCCGACATCCTCTTCTACCCCACGGCCATCGGCTGGCACCCGGCCGAGAAACAGCAACTCGGCAAGGCCCAGCACGAAGCCTGGGAACTGATCCAGCGCTCCCACGCCATCGCCAATGGCTGCTACGTCTGCGCCACCAACCGTGTTGGCCACGAACGCATTTCCGCCTCAGCACTCAGCACTCAGAACTCGGTATTGTCCACTCTGCACCCAGGACCCAGCACCCAGAACGGCATCGAGTTCTGGGGCCAATCCTTTGTCGCCTCGCCCGATGGCCAGGTGATGCACCGGGCGTCGCCCGGCCGCGAGGAAATTGTCATCGTCCCCTGCGATCTCGACCGCGTCGAGTACAGCCGGACACATTGGCCGTTCCTTCGCGACCGCCGGACCGACGCTTACGCCGAACTGTCCCGTCGCTTCATAGACTAGAAACCACAGACAGCCATGAAAACACCCGCAGAACTCGGCTACACGTTTCCTCCCGAATGGTTCCCGCATCGCGGGACATGGCTGTCATGGCCGCGTCCCGAGGCTCTTTCCTTTCCCGGGAAGTACCACACCATCCCCGACAACCTCTCGAAGATCATCCGCGAAATCGCCGCCCGTGAGGAAGTCCACGTCAACGTACCCAACGCCAACTACGAATACATTGTCCGCAGCCAGCTCGAAAACCACGGCCGCCCGCTCTGGAATATCTACTTCCACTATGTGAAGACCAACGAGTGCTGGTGCCGCGACCATGGCCCGGCATTTGTCCTCAAGCCGAAGAAAGGCGGCGGACATCAGGCCGCCGTTGTCGACTGGGGCTACAACGCCCTGGGCGGCAAATACCCGCCGTTTGACGATGATGATGCCGTCCCCACGCGCATCGCCGAACTGCTCCGTCTCGAGGTCTTTCGCCCCGCCATGATCCTCGAAGGCGGCTCGGTCGACTTCAACGGTGCCGGAACTGTCCTGACCACCGAATCGTGCCTGCTCAACAAGAATCGCAATCCCAACCTCTCGAAGAAGCAGATCGAGCGGAATCTCTGCGATTTCTACGGCGTGAAGCAGGTCTGCTGGCTCGGCGAGGGAATCGTCGGCGACGACACCGACGGACACGTCGACGACCTGGCCCGTTTCATCAGCCCGACAACCATCGTGGCGGCCGTCGAGCAGGACCCGAAGGACGTCAACTACAAGGCACTGCGCGACAACCGCCACCGCCTCGAACTGCTTCGCGACCGCGATGGCCGGCCATTCGAGATCGTGGAACTCCCCATGCCCGGCGTTGTCGAGTACGAAAACCAGCGCCTCCCGGCCACCTACGCCAACTTCTACTTCGTCAACGGCGCGGTCCTCGTGCCCACCTATCGCCACAAGAAGCACGATGCCAAAGCCGTCGAGATCCTCCAGAAGCGCCTGCCCGACCGCAAGGTCGTCGGCATCGACTGCTACGACCTCATCTGGGGCCGCGGCGCCATCCACTGCCTGACCCAGCAGATGCCGCAGTTCTAACGACACACTCCCGGTGAAATGCTCGTCGTCGAGTTGATCTCGCCGAGCCAGATCAATCGGCCAAAGTGAGTCACGCGCCGTGGGCCCGCGACCCACCGGCATGGTGTGTGCATCTGTGCGCACCATGTTGCGCAGGACCAATCACGCCTTCGTCACCGTCCCGCTGACAGAGAACCGGAACATCTTCCCGGCTGTATTCGTCCCAAAACTCACGACCCCCGCATACGTCCCGACCTTTTTGGTCAGCAGCTTGATCGTGAATACATCCGACTGCCCCGGTGCCAGTTTTCCAACCAGCCCATCCATCAGTTGATAGCCGGCCGGCACGCTGATCTTCCCGAGAATCAGGTTGGCGGTCCCCGTGTTGGTCACCCGAAACCCCTTGGTCGCCACGGCCATGCCCACGCGTGTTGACCCAAACGTCACTGCTCCCGCCTGCCCGGACCTGATCGTCGCCACCGGGTTCGTCGTGGCTACGGCAATCCGGGGAACCTTCGGGGCATCATCGTCGATGATTGTCCCGATTCCCTGCCCATCCGCGATGCTGGCGTTCATAGGGCCGCTCAGGTTCAACTTCAGGAACCTGTTGGCCTCATAGATGCTATTGCCCTTAACCAGGACCTGGATCGTCTTGCTCTTCTGCCCGGGAGCAAAGGTGATGCTGCCGCTCGCAGCAAGGTAATCCTTCTTGCCCAATGCGCTGGCGTTGGCGGTGGCGTATCCCACTGAAATGACCGCGGTGCTCGTGGTCGACAGGGTCACGGTGAAAACCATCTTGGTCGTCCCGCTGTCACCTTCCTGCACCGCAACATCGTTGATCGACAGCCTCGGAAACGCCTCACGGGCGCTCTCGTATGCCCCCATATCCACCGTGCCACGTTGAATTCGAGCATTGCCGGCAATGTCTGTGGTAATGTCGGCCGGTACAGCCTCATTTTTGCCACTACCGATACATAGTGACGCCACCTGCAAACTCAAGTCACCATAATCGTCGTCGGCAGTGCCCCATGTGCCATCTGCCCCGGAACTGGCGCCTCGTACAAATTTCGGATCGGTATTGATATTTCCTGCACCCGTCCAGCCCCCCTCAATGTCGCTGTAGGTCACGATCGCCTCGCTGAACGCGATGACGGGGCCGATCTGCGGCCCACCGTTGGCCGTCGCGGTGTTCCCCCACACGATACAATTGGTCAGCGTCGGCCGGGACTGTGGGTAACCCCATATTCCGCCACCCCCCCAGCCGGCGCTGTTGCGGCTGACGGTGCAGTTGATCAGTGTAGGCGTGGATGGGCCTAGGCCTGCGAGGAACCCGTTGCTGAAGTACATAGCATCATTCATGCCGATGCCACCGCCGTTTTCGCTGGCAGTGTTCCCCCAGACGAGGCAATTTGTCAACCGCGGCGAAGACTGGACGTTGTAGATCCCACCACCATAGGCGGCCGAATTACCGTAGAACCTGCAGTTGGTCACCGTCGGTGAGGAATCATCGGTGTTGTCCATTCCGCCGCCGGCACCATCCATGAGGATCTTGCGCTCGTCGAATCCGGGTGACGAGTTTCCGCTGAACGTGCAGTTGACGAGCGTCGGCGAGGAATGAACGTTGAACATGCCGCCACCGCCGCCGCCTCTTCTGACGATATCGCCTTGGCTGAATCCGATTGTCGAGTTTCCGCTGAACGTGCAGTTGACAAGCATCGGAGACGAATGATCGTTGTACATCCCGCCGCCGTAGCCGGCGGAGTTGCCGCTGAACGTGCAATCGATCAACGTCGGCGAGGAATGATCGTTGTACATCCCGCCGCCATAACCTCCCGTGTATACAACAATCGTCCAATCGTAGGCACCTCCCCGCATAACCGTAAATCCATCCAGAACCGCGGTCGCATCGACACCACTGCCGGCTACCACGTGATAACTTAAGCCGGCCGTCCCAATTCTTCCCGAAAGGATCGTCGGGTACAGCATCACGTCCCGGACATTCGGATCGGCCGCGCCATATCCGGCATAGCCGCCATACAATCCGATCCCGCTCTTGAGGTGGAATGAGGCGAAGCGATCCTTGCCTCCGGTGGGCGTATAGGTTCCGTCGGCAACATGGATTTGCTGGCCAACAACCGCCTGTTTCATAGCGGTGCTCAGGCGCGCGTACGCATCGGCCCAGGTCACACCGGTATTCGCCCCGGTTGCGTTGCCATCCACATACACGACCGTCGGTACGACCGCGACCGTGGTTGTTGCCACGGCACTATTCATTGCCCCGTCTGTCACCCGCAACCAGACCGTCACGTTAGCCAGCGGCAGCCCGGCCGTCGAAAACACCGGATTTGCTCCCGTCGCATCATCGAACTTCCCATCCCCGCTCCACTCCCAGTCGTACTGCAACGCCCCTGCCGCGGCGCTGGCGCCGAAGCTGCTGAGGGTGATGCTCTGTCCCTGAATAACCGTGTACGGCCCACCCGCACTGGCGCCGACTACGAAATGGGCCTCGTAGGCGCCCATGTCCACAATCGGAGCCGTTCCGGACCCGGTATCGGACACAGGCGTATCGTAGAACCGATTCTCACCCGCCAGGTCGGTAGTCACGCCGCCGGGAACGGCCGCATTGTTCCCTGCGTCAATACAAGGAGAATCATCTCGCAGCCGAAGATCGCCGTAGTCATCGTCGCTTGTGCCCCAGACATCATCAGCACCAGGACTCGGGTTGCGGACAAACTTCGGATCGGCATTGATATTGCCAGTGCCCGCCCGACCGCCCTGGATGTCGCTCCAGGCCACAGTGCGCTTGTCCGTCCCCTGCCCGCCGCCCTGCCGCCACAGCGCCTCCATTGCCCCATCTTCATCGCTGTTACCCCAGACAATACAATTGCTTATTATTCCGTGGAGACCACACACGCCACCACCGTAGCCAGCCGTGTTCCCACTAATCGCGCAGTTTACGAGCATTGCGTCGCCGTAAAGACTTATTCCACCACCCCAATAATCAGCCGTGTTCCCGCTGAACGAGCAATTGGTTAGCGTTGCCGGGCCGCCAATGGAGATTCCACCACCTCCACTCATGACATCGACCGCGGCATTCCCGATGAACGTGCAGCCGGTCAGCGTTGGGCTTCCAGAATAAACTTGCATCCCCCCGCCGCTCCTCGCTGAATTGCCGATGAACGTGCAACCAGTCAACGTTGGACTTCCGGACGAACTGTACATCCCACCACCCTGGTCGGCTGTGTTCGTGCGGAAACTGCAGTTGGTCAGTGTTGGGCTGCCGGAGGAAACGTACATCCCGCCACCTGAATAGTCCCCATCCTTGCCCGTGCCATCGTTGGCATAGCCCGCAGTAATCGTACATCCGTCGAGAACCGCTGTCCCGTCCGTCGCACTTCCAACGACCACATGATAGCTGTTGTCACTCTTGTCCCCCGCCACACCGATGTCCCCCGACAGAATCGACGCATTCGTCGCCACATCCCGCGCATCCGGATCTGCCGCCCCGTACCCGGCATATCCGCCGTAAATTCCCACGCCCGTCTTCAACTGGAAGCAGATAGTCCGACTCGTCCCTGCCGTCGGCTTATAGGTCCCAGCCGCCACCCGGATCGTGTCCCCCGACACTGCCGCGCCCAGCGCCAACTGCAAATCCGCAAACGCACTCCCCCACGACATTCCATCTCGCCCCGAATCCGGCGAACTCACATCCACGTAGATCGTGTGCGCCAGCAGCACCCGCCCTTCCAGCGGCTGACACACAGCATTCCGCAACCGACGCTCCACCTTCGCAGATCGACCCCGACGCCACTTCGCCATCAATCGTGAAAACATAGCCCGCTCCTCCAGACCATCACCACAAATCCACCCCGGCCGGACCCCAAGACGGCAAGCCTCGGCACAACCCGGATGAACGATACGAACATCATGTAGCGCAGCCCGCGACGTGTCAACAAAACCAGTACTGATCAGTCGTATCTGGCAGGCCCATCGCATTCAGTGCCTCGCAGTACCCCCACGGGCGGTTTTGCTCCGTATTCCTCCAGTAAGAGCACTGGCGGCGCTTTCAGCGGTCATGTGCTGGCGCCATTTCCGCGAGTGGGGCCAGCGTCCCCGCTGGCCTTCCGATTGCATAACCAGTGCCCCAAACGCGACTTACCAACCGACACGCCACCGGAATGCAATCATTAAGTCCACTATAAACCCACAACCAACCCCTCGGCTTGACAATCCTCTTCTCCCACCCTTATGCGCCATAACCCTCTAATCCCTCACAACTAACAACCGGCCTCGCTCCCGCGCGCTGCGCGCAACGCTTGTGCGCATACAAATCCATTCGGAATTTTTCAGCGCACCTGTCCAGCGTCAAACCCGTTTTCGCAGCTCCAGCGCTGCGCGCCAACCGCGCCGGGCGCGCAGCGCCAGCGAAATATATAGAGGGCTTGCCTTCTCGGCCGGCGCCGGCGGACCGGTTCTTTAACAACTCACCCCGCCTCGTCCGCCGCGCGACGAGCTCATTACTCATTCGGCACGGCAATTTTTTCGGGAGAACGCCAAGCCGATGAAAGTAGCACGGCCGTCTCGGCTGTGTCCGAGCACTTTGACACAGGCGAAACGCCTATGCTACTCCATGTGCCCGAAAAAATTGCCGCGCCGGACTCATTGGTGCTTCGTGCTTCTCTGGTCATTCGCCCATCGACTTTCGTCATTCCCACCGACTGACCGCCAGCTCTCGTCAATTCCATGTCAGTTTCGGTCATTTCCATGTCACTTTCGGTCAATTCCATGTCAATTCCAGTCCAGTTCCTGTCCAGTTTTCGGTCAGTTTTATGTCAATTCTTTCGCCCCCGGACCGCAGCGATCGATTCGTAAACAATTTCCAATACGCAACTTGCGAACGATACCACCGCCCGGCACCGCGCGAATTTGCACCATTTTCGTCTCCTGCGTTCTTCACTGGCAACTAACAACGACCAACTGGCAACTGCATCCCGGGCCCCAAACGGGACCCAACGGGACACCATTTGGACCCTGAAAGGACCTTGTTTTTTACGTCCCTTGCCCTGCCAGGAAATCCGCAATACCTTATTGATGCATTACTTATCTCCAGACCACCCCCTTGCCCTCCCGAAAATACTTTTTTCGCGGGGCTTCCGCTCAACTCGCTCGTCTTGAGAATCAATACTTCCGCGTGGGCAATGCGTCCTTCGCCTTCTCCTGCTCGAAGACGCCTTCCTCGACGACGATCCGCTTTTCGACGGGCTTCTTGGCGGCCACCTTTTCGATGATGTCGAAAAGCTGCGCGCCGATCAGCGGGTTGCATTCGACCGTGCAGTTGAGTTTGCCGTCGACCATGGCCTCGAACGCGGCCTTCACGCCGTCGATCGAGACGATGGTGATGTCCTTGCCGGGCTTCTTGCCGGCCTCTTCGATGGCCTGGATGGCTCCCAACGCCATGTCGTCGTTGTGGGCATACAGCGCGGTAATCTGCGCGCCTTCAGGACTCTTCAGGAACGCTTCCATGGCTTCCTTGCCTTTGGCCCGCTCGAAGTTGCCCGTCTGCGACTTGATGATCTTCATGTCCGGATACTTCTCGATCGCCTCGCGGAAACCCTTGGCGCGATCAAGCTCCGGAGCCGAACCCGGCGTGCCGCGCAGTTCGGCGATCTGAGCCTTGCCGCCGGTGGCCTTGGCCAGGAATGTGCCGGCGCGGCGGCCTTCTTCGATGAAGTCAGCGCCGAGGAACGCCACGTAGAGCGAGTCGTCGGCCTTCACGGCGCGATCCGACAGCACAACCGGAATTCCGGCCGCCTTGGCTTCCTTGAGCACTTGCTCCCAGCCGGTCTCCACGACCGGCGAGAAGGCGATCACGTCCACCTTCTGCGTGATGAATGCGCGAATGGCGCCGATCTGGTTCTGCTGCTTCTGCTGGGCGTCGGCGAACTTCAACTCGATGCCGCGCTTCTCAGCTTCGGCCTTGATCGAATCGGTGTTGGCTGTCCGCCAGGCCGACTCGGCCCCGATTTGCGAGAAACCAACCACCAGTTTCTTCTTGCCGCCTGTAGCGCCCGGGTCCTTCTTGGCGGTGTCGTCCTTACAGGACACCAGCAACCCCATTCCCAATGCAAGCGCCACCGCGCCCGTCAGCCACAATCCAAGTCCTCGTTTCATCGTGTACTCCTTATGATGTCAATCGCCCACTGAACCGTATCGTCACTGTCCTTCAACTTCTATTCATTGTCAATCTGAAATCGCAATTTCAAAATCCCAACTACTGACCACTGACCACCGACCACTGGCTGTTCCCGACATCCGGACACAACAACCGGTCAATCGCGACCGACACGAGGCCGGCCGTCCGGCGACGCGGAGCCGCGACGCATTGCACTTCTCCGTATCGTCCCCACAGTGCGCCTCGGCGAACGGCGTCGGCCAGGTGATTCATGACGCAGTCCGGCAGTTCGGTCAGCGAGCCGGTGATCACCACCCGGTGCAGGCCCAGCACGTTGATCGCACCGGCGATGGTCGTGGCCGCGGTTTCCAGGGCAGCGATCAGCCACGGATCGAGCCCGCGCCGCTGCACATGCTCGACAAGCGCCGGCCAATCAGTGGTATTCCGGCCGGTCTCGGCGGCGAATGTCGCCAGTAAACCGCGCCGGGAAACCAGTGTCTCCACGCAGCCCACGGCGCCGCAGCCGCATTTCCGGTTGTTGCCGAGCACTGGCGTGTGCCCCAGTTCTCCCGACAGCGGAGCCGAACCGGTGAACAGTTTGCCGCCGACGACGGCCGCTCCACCGACACCGTCGGCAAAATCGACGAGGAGGAAGTCCCCCTCGGCCGGGTCCACGGCGAGTTGCCCCAACGCCAGCGCCCGGATCTCCTGGACCAGCAGGATTGGCGTCGGCGTGAGCCCGGTGAGCATCTGGTTGAGGTTCATCTTCTCGGCCCAGCGCAGATTCGGACAGAGCAGCACGTCCCCGCTGGTTTCGTTCACCACGCCGGGCACACTGACCAGCAGCGCCTCCAGCCCCTGTAGTGGCAGGTGGTCCATCGCCTTCTTGAGCGCCTTCACCCAGGCCTGGGGAGACGACGGTGTGGCGAACTCGGTGTCCCACTCGTCGACCAGTCTGGCGGCGATCGGCAGCGTTGCCAGTCGCGTGTTCATGACGCCCAGTTGTATCGCCAGGAAGCGCTGCCTGCGTCCATCCAGCCTGACGAGTTGCCCCGGCCGGCCCAATCGGGGCGAACCGGCATCGTCGCCGGCAGTCCCATCGGCGGAATCCACAACATGTGTCCCCACCAACTCATCGACAATCTTCCCGACGGTCGGCTGACTCAAGCCGGTCGCCTTCGCCAGGTCCGCGCGCGAAGCCTGCCCGAGGCGCATCAGGGCGTAGATCACCCGTCGTTGATTGAGCTGCCGCAGATGGGAGGGCGTGGCCATAGGGAACACTTAATAAAGTATGTTAAGTAATAGCCCCGGTGTGGATGGGTGTCAAGCGGAAGGACGCGCGGCTGCGAATCGTCGCCTGCCATTCAGTGCCGCCGGTGTCCTCACGGGCGGTGTTTGGCATTGCTCGCCTATCGTGGGATTCCGCCAGTGACACCGGCGGCACTCCATGCAAAGACCCGTGTGGGCGGCTCAGAGCGGCCGCAGCCAGATGTTACGGAAACGGACGGGGCAGCCGTGGCCGGCAAGGATGATCGGGCCTTTCACGATGGGCTTCTTGTACGCGGGCAAAATCCGGTGGCCGGTGGGGCCGTGGATCTCCTCATCGTTCTGCACAAGGATGCCGTTGTGAAAGACCGTGACGCGGGCGGGTTTTACCAGTCTTTCGCCGTCAAAGACGGGGGCGGTGAAGGCGATGTCGTAGGTCTCCCATTCTCCGGGAGGACGCATGGCGTTGACCAGCGGCGGGGTCTGGCCGTAAATCGCACCGGACATGCCATCGGCGTAGATCTTCTCGTTGTAGGAATCGAAGATCTGGATCTCGTACAGGCCATGGATCAGGACACCGTTGTTGCCCTGGTTGTACCAGGGGCCCTTGAAATCCTTGGGCGGCATCCACTCGATGTGGAGTTGAAAACTCCCGAAGCTCTCCTTGGTGGCCGGGCTGACGGCGCCGCCGGCTTCGATACAGCCGTCGACGAGCTTGTTCTCGCCGGCCAGCCACTGGTCGAGGTTCTTGCCGTCGAAGAGCACGATGGCGTCGGAGGGAATCGGAGCAGGCGCCGGGGCCGGACCCGGATCGACTTTCTTGGGATATGGCCGGTTGGCGTCGTGGACGCGGTAGCCGCACCAGGGGAGCACGGGGGTGTCATCGTAGCCGTACGCCCCCGAGCCGTCCTTGGCCTTGACGAGTTCGGCGGCGAATGTGGCGGGGACGATGGCGGCGAGGACAAGGAAAGGCACGAAGGCACGGAGGCACGAAGGCACGAAGTGGAAGGAGGTGGCGATCCGAGCGACACAACGACGTTTCATGATTGGACTCCATTTTGAGAAGTGGATCATCCTACTGCTGGAAGCTTGATCCTATTTCGGTCGGGTTCAAGAGTTCAAGAGTTCAAAAGTTCAAGAGTTCAAGAGTTCAAGGGGCGAACTCTTGAACTTTTGAACCCTTGAACTCTTGAACCTTTGAACCCTTGAACCACGGTCCTATTTCTTCTCCGGAACCTGGTTCATCATACGTACGCCGTCGTCGGAGATGAGTTTACGCGTGTTCTTGTCCCAGCGGCGCGTGCGATGGGCCATGGCGTGCTTGCCGTGGCAATCGGTGCAGAACTTGTATGGTTCGGCAGCCTTCCCCGCCAGAAGCGGGGCGTGGGCTCCGTCCTTTTCGAGCGCGCCGTTCTTGTGGCAGGCGGTGCAGGTAACGGCGATCAGCTCCTTGGAGAAGATGATGTCGGGGGCGGTCAGGCCATCCTCGTCGGAGCTGTGCTTGTCGGAAGGGCCGTGGCAGCTTGAGCAGGCCACGCCGATCTTCTGATGCTGTGACGCGAGTTTCTCTTCCTGGAAGTTGATATGACAGGTGAGGCAATAGGAGTTGTCGGCCGGTTCGATCGCGTGCCGCGTGGTGGGTTTCTTGTCGGCCCCAAGAGAGAGGGCGGCCAGGAGGAGGGTGAGAAGGACAACAGTACGCGGCAAGGGAGACTCCTTTGTGTAATCGGTGATCGGTGGGCAGTGAGCGGTCATCAGTGATACGTGATCGGTAATCAGTGGTCGGTGATCAGTCGTTCAGTTAACCGATCACTGGTCACCGATCACCGATCACCATCTCCCCTTAGACATTTCTCCAGTCACGCAGCCACTGATAATCGGCCGGGAGTCTGGCCCACATTTCGCGCCCGGCCTGCTCGAGCTCGGCCTTGTCGTTGGCGTCCAGCTGGCGGTGCTCCTTGATGGCGGCCGCGACGTTGTCAACCTGCTGCGTGTGGACCATGCCCGGAATGGGAGCCGTGATCGCGGGGTTGCAGAGGATGTACCGAATCGCCAGGCGGGCCATCTTGTCGTCCTCCTCGCGATGGGGGCTATCGAGCGACGAGTCGCCTTTGAAGAGGGAGTTGGAGGCGAACGGCTTGATGCCCAGCACGCCGATATCGTGCTTGATGATGGCTTCGAACACGCTGTCGGTCGGCAGCGTTTTGGAGGCCGCGGTGTACGGAGTGACGATGACCTGGAGCGTATCGGGATAGGTCTCGACCATCTTCTTGATCCAGGGACGGTCGTGCGTGGAGATGCCGGTGAAGCGGGCCTTGCCGGCCTTGCGGGCGGCGTCGAGGGCGGCGATGAGTTCGTCAACTTCGGCCTGCGTGTGCGTGCCGCCCTTCTCGTTGCAGGTGACGCGCCAGAGGTCGACATATTCGAGACCCGCCTGCTTCATGCCGTTGTCGAGGGTTTCCAGAAGCTTCTCTTTCTTGCGGCACGTTTCGTTGCGCATTTCGCCTTCGTACCAGGAGAAGTTGAGGAACATCTTGTCGCGGCGGCCCTTGAGCGCCGCGGAGTAGGCCATGACCTCGCCGCCGGTACAGGCGTCCACCAGGTTGATGCCATGCTCCAGGCAACGGCTCACAATGTCGTGGCGATTCTGGGCGAAACGAGCTTTCTCGTCGCCGGTGGGCTGACTGTAGCCGGCGTTTTTACCACCCTTGATGGCGGTGTCGATGCGCTTCCAGTGGCCGCCCATGCAGACGGCGGAGATCCACATGTTGGTCTTGCCGAGCCGGCGGTATTCCATCTCGGGGTTGTAGCTGCGGGTCTTCTTGATGTCGGCCGCGTCGTCCGCCCGGGCGATGACGTGGGGCAGGACGCTCGCTCCGACGGCAAAGGCCGCAGCTGCTCCGGCGGTGGTCTGGACGAATTCGCGACGGGTGACCTGATTGTCGGACATTTCGTATCTCCTGTGTTGGAGGAACCTGTTCGCCGGGCATTCCGTGGCCTGCGGCAGACACATGAACCGCGATCAGCGATCGCGGCTACAGACGAATCGCGAGGCACGAACCGCGGCCGGCGACGGGGTCGCGGTGTTGGGGAGGGATTATGCCATCAGCGGATGCATCAGTCCACAGAATTGTCGGTGTAACCGGCCGACATTTGCGGTACGGCGGAAACCGGAGTATTCTAGTGCTCATAGGTTCGCTGATCGGACAGCGCCCGGTTTGTTTCCACGTTTTTCGCCGAGCGCGCTCCCGGACGGGAGCTGCCTGCGGCCACGGGTGCATCGGCAACAGGCACGAGGTACGCCATGTCGGAAACCCCATCGTCGCCAGAAAAGCGCCCGCTTCTCTGGACCAATCCCATCACGCTCATGGGCCTGCTGTTCGTTGCCGCGGGGATTCTTCTGCTGGGGACGTTCTGGCTATTCATCGCCCTGTCGCCGTCGGCCGAGAACAACCAGTATCTCTGCGCCATCGGCTTCATGATCCTGCCGGGCATCCTGGTCAATGGGCTGATCATGTGCCCGGCCGGGATTGTCTACCGAAAGTGGCGGCTCAAGCACCACGCGGTGATCAAGGAGATCTCCGTCCGCAAGGCGCTGATCTTCCTGGGCATCACGTTCTTCCTGATCCTGCCGGTGCTCGGCGTCAGCGGCTACAAAGGGTATCACTTCACAGAGTCGGCCGAGTTTTGCGGCACCATCTGCCACAACATGGACCCGCAATTTGTCCGTTACGAGCAGTCACCGCACGCCCGGGTGACCTGCGCGGGCTGCCACATCGGCCCGGGGGCGACCCCGTTCGTCAAATCCAAACTGTCAGGAATGCGGCAGGTGTTCAAGACGGCGCTGAACACTTATTCGCGCCCGATTCCGCCGGCCATCACGGAACTGCGCCCGGCAAGGGATACCTGCGAGCAGTGCCACTGGCCGTCGCACTTCTTCGGTGGGCAGCTTAAGAAGATCGCTCATTTTGCGCCGGACGCCACGAACACGCGACACGATTACGAGGTTCTGGTCAAGGTGGGCGGCGCCAACGCCCGTATGGGACAGGCCGAGGGAATTCACATGCACATGCTCGATCGCATCGAGTATGTCTCCGACGATCACCGACTCGATCATATTCCCTGGGTGCGATACAAGTATCCCGATGGCAAGACCGTGGTCTTCCGATCCGACGGGAAGCCGGAGAGCGAACCCCGGCCGGCGGGCGGACTCCGCAGGCTCGACTGCATCGACTGCCACAACCAGATTGGCCACGATTTTCCGTCACCCGAGCGCGCGGTCGATCACGCCCTCCTGGTCAAACGACTGGACGTGTCTCTCCCCTACATCAAGCGCGAGTCGGTGAGTCTGCTGGCGCAGCCGTACAAGACCCGGCCGGAAGGACTGGAGGCCATTGAGAAGGGACTCCAGGGCTTCTATCGCGACAATTACCCCGAGGTCTGGACCAATCGACGGGAGGCTGTCGATAAGGCCGTTGAGGCCGTGCGGAACATCTACCACGACGCGATCTTTCCGGACATGAATGTGGACTGGCGGACATACCCGAACCACATCGGGCATATGGAGTCGCCCGGGTGTTTTCGCTGCCATGACGGGCTGCACATCGCGGATAGCAGCCAGCGCATCACGTCTGACTGCAATGCCTGTCACACGTTCCAGTACCGGCAACCCGGATCGCCAAACACGATCATCGAGAAGAAGTTCGATCACCCGATGAAGATCAACGAGGCGTGGACGGGCCTGGGGCCGCATGAAAACATGCTGTGCACGGACTGCCACGATGGTGGGCTCAGCGCAATCGGGTGGCGCGATCCCAAAGGTGTATATACCTGCGGCGATTGTCATCCGAGCGGACGCTGGCTGGAGATCAAGAAGAACCTGCGGATTCGGGAGGCGGCCGCATCGACGCGGCCGACAACGATGCCGGCGGGATCGGTGATACCAGCGGCGCCGCATGGTATCCAGTGAGATTGTATGAGTCCGGGAGAACGTCGCGGAATTCTCTCAGCCCCGTCAGGGGCGGTAGACAATAGCCCACGACGTAAGTCGTGGGAAAATGCAGTGAGAACAATGATCAGCCCCAGAGGGGCGAAAGAAGACTTCTTTCGCCCCTCCGGGGCTGTTTGAACACCACGCCTATTTTTCCCATGGCTTACGCCATGGGCTATTATCTATCGCCCCTACCGGGGCTAAAGAAGTCGATGCGTGCCTCTTTCTATTTGACTTCCCAACGGTCCTTCGCCAGCCATTCGCGGATCACTTTCTCGGCCGGTTTGCCCTCGGGCGTATAGCTCCGATTGGTGGGTCCACCATCGCCGGGGGGCCATTCCCAGATCATGAATCCGCCGAACTCGGGGACGCCGTACCAACTGTTGAAGAACCCTTCCCACAGTCGCTTTTGCAGTTCCAGATCCAGCGGCACACTCTCCTGGGTGTAATCCCACGGTTCCTTGGCTGCATTCGCCTGGCTGCACCAGCCGACCTCGGTGAAGAAGATTGGTTTGCCGATCTGCTTCTGGAAATCGAGGAGCTTGTTCTTGTATTTGATCCAGTTGCTCTGGATCTGGCCCGCAGAGACTTTGCTGTCTTCGCCGAGCGTGTAATAGCTGTTCATGGAGGCGAAATCGAGCCACTCCCAGAACTTGACCTCCTTGTAGTGATCCCAGTTCGCCGAGTAGGTCAGCATGCCCTTGAAGGTCTTGCGGACCATGCTGATGGACTTCTCCCACTGCTCGGCCTGATCCTCGGTGCTGACGAGTTCGGAACCAACAACGAGCACATCGACGCCGTGCGATTCGGCAATCCAGGAGAAATGGTAGAGCATGCCGCGGTAGCTTTCCCACCACGCGCTCCAGTCGTCCGGCCGGATTGTCCCGCGCCATTCGCTGTATGAACGCGGGCGATCCAGCAGGACGATCGGCATGAGCATCACGCGGAGTTTCTTGCTCTTGGCGTAGTCGATCAGGCTGCCGAGTTGCGCGGGCGTCGGCATCAGGCGCATATCGAGATAAATGGTGGTGGAGCCGGCGTTTTCCTGATGGGCATCAACGACGAAGAACACGGAATCGGCGCCGAGATTGACGATCTCGTCGATGGACTTGCGGTACTCGGTTTCGATCCAGTCGATGCGTTGGATCTGCATGGCCACGCCGCGCATGGGCAGACCGATCGCACGCTCGCCTTTGGCAAGGGTCGGCGCCGGCCGGATGTGGGACTTCCAGCTATTTGGCAACGGCGGACCGTCGCCCGCGGTGGAGAACGAACACCCGAGCGCGATAGCCAGGTAGACAACGACGGTGGTGATGATGAGTCCGCGAAACATAGTTGGTCCACTCAGACAGCCGGGCAGGATGATAGTGCCGAGGGAGTGGCAAGCCAAGGTTGGCGTGATAATGCGTATCTGTTTTGTACAAAATCCCCGCAACTTTTCCACTTCCACCGGTTTCTTCTTTCAGATAGCCTCAAGGCGCGATGGCAGATCCGACGATCGAGCTTTTCGAAACAGCCGTCCGCCTCCATTCGAGGCGATTGCTGGCCATTGCACGCGGCATCGTTGGCACGCAGGCGGCGGCCGAGGACGTGCTCCAGCAGGCGATCCTGAACCTGTACGAGCATCGGGCTCGCTATGACTGGACCGAGCCGATTGGGTTGCTGCGGCGAACGGTCGTGAACGAGGCACTTCGGACGCTGCGCACCCCGCGGATGAGCCTGGTGGCCGATGATCATCCCGGCCGCTCGGAGACGCCCGTCGGCGGAATGGTTGACCGGGAAACCATGCGATTGGTTCAGGATGCCATCGCCGAGTTGCCGGAGCACTTCCGGGCGGCACTGGTGCTGTGTGAGTATGAGAATATGCCCTATGTGGAGATCGCCCGGATTCTGGATGCCAGCGTGCCGCAGGTAAAGACCTGGCTCCATCGCGGCCGAAGACAATTGGGTGAGAAGCTGAAAGGATTCATGGAGTCCAAGCCCAAGGGCGAGCGGCTCAAGGAAAAACGGATTGCCCGCGAGAAACACACGAGCGAAGAGGAAATGCCGTGACGGAAACAGAACTCGATATTCTCGAAACGTGGCTTGATGGTGAACTTGGTCCCGTCGAGAGCGTGGAACTGCAGAGACGGCTGACGGCCGAACCGGATCTGTCAGCAACGCTTGCGGACCTGCGGCTGGAGCGGGAAGTGCGCGAAGCTCATTTCGCGGCCATGGAGCCAAGCGACGGCGAGACCCGCGATTTTCTCAATCGCGTCGAGGCGAACATCGCCCGGCGACGGCGATGGACGCTGTATGGCCGATTTACCCGGGCCACGGGCGCCATCGCCGCCTGCATGGCGATCGGCTTCGGCATCGGCTGGATCGGCCGGGGCGGGCCGGTCCTGCCGGCCAATCACACCTCGCCAGCGTCAGCCTATCAAGTGAGTGTCTCCGATGACTCCGGGCGGGTTCTGGGCGTGCAGCATTTCAACTCCGCGGATCAGGCCCGCGAGTTTTCCGATGATCTGCGCCATTGGCAGGACCAGCAGGAGCAGATCAGGAATGGATATCTGGTTGTGAGGTCGGGGAAGTTTTGAAGTTTAACATTTCAAAATTGAGATTTCAGATTTGAAATTTGGATTTTGGAATTCGAAATCTGAGATGCGGAGTTTGAGATTCGACCGTACCACACAACTTGCCATGCCGACGAGATACAGCAAACAACGAATGAACAACAATACCCTGAAGGGTCTTGTGCTCGGGATTGCGTTGCTCGCCATGCCGGCTGTTTCTCGCGCTGAGTATCCTCTGCTGGAACAGCTCAATCAGCAGACTCAATCGCTCTATAACGAAGTGCAAGCGGGCATCGTCCGGGTGCAGTTGCCGGTGCCGTTGTGGGCACGCGAGGCGGCCGCAAAGAACGATCCGTTGCGCAAGTGGGAAAATGTCGTCGATCCACAGGTCCGCAAGGCCATCGAAGACCGCCGCGAAGCGTCGCTGAAGGGCACGCAAAGCAGCAAACTGAGCTTCCACATTAGCTCTGCGACAACGCAAACGACCACGCAAAGTGCCACAGGCAATGTCGAAGGGATGTGGGTTTCCCGGCAGACAGCAACAGGTGAGTTCGTGCTCGAATCCCGTGGGGACCGGCCAGGGGCGCTGGTCATCAACGCCGGCGCAGTGAACAACCCCAGCCCGAATGCGCCGCTGCGGCTGCGGTTGCCAGTCGGCGGGACGTTCTCGCCCAATAATCTCGGGCTGGTGCTGGACGCTTCCGGCCATGTGCTCGTACCGGTGTACATCGAAAAGGAAGCCATCGGCCAGGCGCCCGTCCGCATGATGATCGGCAACGAGGAAACGACCGCGAGTTTCGTCGGATCGGACGAGAAGACGCAGGTGACAATTCTCAAGATGACCAAGCTGATTGGTCGGCCGGTGAAACTCACGGGTGTGCGGCCGGCGGATGGTTCGCTGGTGATGCTGCTGAACCCGACGGGTGGCGCGGGTAAACTTTCCCTCTGGACCGGCGGCGAGCGAGAGTACGGCGTTGTCGTGGCGCTCGACGGGACAATCTCCGGCATCGTTCGCTATGGCCAGTTTCTGGCGGGATCGGCCTCCAGGCCGGTGATCGACCAGCTTATTAAACTTGGCGTGGTGCAACGAGCAGTACTTGGGGCGAGGCTGACGGAAATCCGCGCGGACGATCCCGTCCGCCGACAACTGTTACAACTCGCCGATCGGCCGGCTCTGCTGGTCGATGAGGTTACGCCGGGTTCGCTTGCGGAGCGGGTGGGCCTGCAACGAGGCGACTTCATCCTGGAGATGGGCGCCGAGCCCATCGGCGATCTGACGACATGGGCCGCTCTCTCGGCCCGCGGAGGGCAGACGACGTTGACGGTGTTGCGTGGCGAGCAGGCGCAGCGGGTATCGATAAATCTGGGGACGACGCCGGAGAAACAGTGATCGGTGATCAGTTGCCGGTGGATGCCTCGGACTTTGGTGCCTGCAATTGCTCTTTGAGCTCATTCAGGAGATGAACCGCCTCGGCTCTCTCGCCGGCGTCGTCCACATGGTCCGGCGACAGATAACGCCGCAGAAACTCGCCCCCCGTGACTGGTAGAAAACTAATGCCCCAAGAGTCGCACGAGCTGACCATGCCGTCGGTTAGTTCAGCCAGCGAGGCGGCAAGAATGCCATAAGTGACGCAAATGATGGGAGGCTGATTCATCGAACGGAAAAAACACCACTCCCTTCCAACCCGTGACATGCGTTCGATACGTTCCGACCACTCGGGACGCCGTTTTGTTCTTGACTGCAAATCCGTCCGAGCCCTATCGCCTAATTCGCGTGTCCACGCATCGCTTCCGCCCGTATACCCGTCCACGCCGAACCATGCAAGCTGCGGCCCTGTTGTCCACCAGGAAGCACCATTCAAGTCGATGGGCAATACGATGCGTTCGTGCCAACGGGTGTTCTGCCGTAGCTCGACCGTTAAGCTGAAATGCGTCTTGATGCCAATCCTGCCGACAAAATCATTCAAGTTACCCGCCGCCTTTGCAAGCAGTTCATTGAACGTAGGAATGTAATCCAGCGACGGCGTGACTTCGTAAGATCGACTCATGCCGGCATCTTCATCCCGGATTCGGTCTTTGTCCAATACACGAGGAATCCTGCCACACTCAGCGCCGACCACTCCATAGCCACACGATCCTCTTCACCTTATATTGCCCCATCGATGTCCTCCGCCCCCAAATACCTCCGTCCCTACCACCGCGCCATTCGTGAGCATGGCGATGGGTTCCATTCACTGCTCTGGGCCAGCCCGGAATCGCAGGCCGCGCGGTTCACCGCACTCACCAGGCACTGTCCATTTGCCGATTTGAACGTGTTGGATGTCGGCTGCGGGCGCGCTGACTTGCTTGATTTCCTCATTGCTCGCCAGACACTCCCGGCACACTACACCGGCATTGAAGCCCTGCCGGAACTGGCCGAGGCGGCGATGCGAAAGGCACACGACGACGCCATCATCATTCAAGATGACTTCGTTACACATCCGGCGCGGATGCTGGTCGGGGCCGATGTCGTCGTATTCTGCGGGTCGCTCAACACGCTCAGCGAAAAGCAGTTCTACGATACGCTCACGGTCGCCAGCGAGGCCGCGGCGGCGGCGCTGGCGTTCAACTTCCTCTGCTCGTCGCAACTGGCGGCCGCGGACTGGCTCACATGGCACAGTCGCGATAAAGTGCTCGACTTTGCCCGCCGGCTCTGCCCGTCCGTTGTGCTGGACGACAGCTATGTCGACGGCGATTGCACGATCGTAATGAGGAAGCATGAACGGGCTCTTTGACACGCATTGCCATATCCTGCCTGGAATCGACGACGGTTGCGAGACATTTGCCGCGTCTCTGGAATGTGCCCGGGCGCTGGTGCGGGCCGGCTATACACGGGCATTCTGCACGCCGCACATCTGGCCGAACCTTGCCCATTTCAACCGGCCCGATCAGGTCGCGTCATACGTGGACCAACTGCAGCGGAGACTGGACGATGCGTCTGTCCCCTTGGAGCTCTTCCCCGGCGGCGAGCTCAGTATGCGGCCGGACTGGCTGGAAATGACGCGACCACAGATTGTCACCTACAACCTGAAGGGTCGATTCTGCCTGTTTGATATCTGGATCGACGAGATTCCATCGTGCTTTGAACCCTGCGTCCGGTTCCTCCAGAACCACGGGCTGACAGTGATCCTCGCCCACCCCGAGCGGATGAGAGTGACGCATCTGCATCCCGAGGTCATGGATTGGTTTGCGGAGATCGGGCTACTTTTCCAAGGCAACCTCCAGTGTTTTGGCGATCCTGACACGGCCATGACGCGACAACTGGCCGAGCGGTTCCTGCGGGAAGGTCGTTACTTCATGCTAGGCTCGGACACACACAACCTGCGGTCATTTGAGATCCGCCTGCGGGGATTGGCGCGCGTCCGGGAATTGGCCGATGAAGCGACGATCCGGCGATTGATGATGGAGAATCCGCCGAAGCTTGTCGAGTAGTTTCAGGACGAGCGCCGAGTCGGATGGTGCAGCGGAGTTCCTGTCACCCCAGCGGCGTGAGAAACGATCATCGGCGTTGCACGTCGATTGGCCCGAGACAGCCGATTGCGCGGAGCGGAGATGCTTCCCAGCCATCCCCCTGTTGTTCGATCCACGAGAGCACCTTCTCCGGCGCGGCGCGGCCACTGAGCGCGCGGGAAATGCAGCGTACGGCCTCGGCGCGTTCACGCCAGGCGGTGATTCCCGAGGCGATATCACACGCGGCCTCGATCTGGTTGGCGGCGGCGCGCTGGGCGCAGGCCAGAACCAGTTTGCGGTCTGATTCCATCGGCTTTTCCTCGCGGACGATGGCTCCGTCGATATCCGCCTGGGCTACGCCGGCCGATTCCAACAGTCGCAATGCCCGCTCAGGCTGATTCGACTGACGATACAGTTGGGCGACGGGAATCTGCCAGACAAACGTATCGCCGCCACTGAGACCCGCGCGTTCGGCAAAGCGGGCGGCCCAGCCGGCGGCCTTGGCGTCGCCAGCCTCGATGGCTGCGTGGCCGATGGCAAGGAATACGGTGGGTCGGGTTTCGTCGGTGCGCGAGGCATTCCGCAAAGCATGGGCCAGCCACCACTGCGGCGAGCCCGGCAACCTCACGGATTCGAGGTAGAAGCGCCCCAGATCCAGTAGTTCGCCCACGCGGACCGTGTCGATGGCGAAATTGAGATTCTGGCCATCGGCGCGAAAGGCGCTGGTGACGCCAATCACGCGGCCGGTTTCATCGAGAAGCGGCCCGCCGGACGAACCGGGACTGATGGGCGCTGTCGTCTGAATATGGGTCACGCCGGGAGTCTCGTGTCGCAGCCCGGAGATGAGACCTTCGGAAAGCGTATTACTCAGATCGCGCGGCGAGCCGATCGCGTAGACCCGGGTGCCAATGGATGGCCCGGTGCGCTGACTCAGCGCGCCGGGCGAAAGAGTCAACATCGGCAGGTGGCTCGCATCGACCTTCAACAGTGCCAGATCGGCGGCACGATCAACCGCAACCACGCGGTCCACCGCGATCAGCCGATCGTCGCCCAAAGCAATCTGATAGGTGCATCGACCATCAATGACATGGTTGTTGGTCACGATCAGGCCATCATCGCTGAGGATGAATCCGGACCCCTGGCCGCGCTGGCCCTGGGCGTCGAAGGCGAAAACGCGGACGACGGCGGGCGAGCATCGAGCGAAGATCTCGGCCGGGCTCGGGATGCTGACAATCGTTGCCGGTTGGGTGGTGGCGTTCAGCGTAATGTACGATGCCTGAGATTGCGGAAGGCGGCGCAGTTCGTTGAGGATCCATGCCCCCCCTGCTGCGATGGCCGCGGCCAACAGCATGCCGGCGAACTGGCGAAGCCGCTCGGCTGCCCGCGTACGCGGATGCGCATTGTCCGATATCGCTCTCCCGTCCTGCATTCTCCGGCCCTTCCTGCAATAGCTTCCAGAAAGGTTCTTCGTCGCAAAGGACATGGGACTGAAGTGACCGGGCGCCGGCGACACGAACGGGCTGGTTATTGGACGGCAATCAACTGCGCCGCTCCGGCTTGGGATCGCGGCTCATAAGTTCCGTCAGTGCGGTGATGACATCCTTGTCGTCAAAGAGCACGTCATGCACGGCCTCGGTGATCGGCATTTCCACATGATGGCGACGAGCCAGTTCGCGAACCGAACGAGTTGTGGGCACCCCCTCGGCGACGCTGTTCATGTTGGCCAGGATGTCGGCCAGTTTGCGGCCCTTGCCGATCTGTTCGCCAACGAAGCGATTGCGACCTTCGGGCGAGATGCAGGTGGTGATGAGGTCGCCCAGGCCCGCAAGGCCGCTGAATGTGGCGTCTTTGGCGCCCATGGCCATGCCCAGGCGGGTGATCTCAACGAGGCCGCGGGTGACCAGCGCTGATTTGGCGTTGGATCCAGCGCCCAGGCCGTCGAGGATGCCCGCGGCGATGGCGATGACGTTCTTTGACGCCCCGGCCAGTTCGACGCCCAGTAGATCGGTGTTGGTGTAAACGCGGAGCCACTCGGTGGAGAAGATGGATTGCACACGCTCGGCGAGCTCCGGGGTCTGGGACGCGGCTACCGATGTCGCCGGGAGATAACGGGCGAGCTCGGCCGCTATATTCGGACCGGAGAGCGCGGCCAGCGGCCAGTCGCAACTCGGGGCGGTCATGACACTCTTCTTGCCGCCCAGGACGTCGGCAATGATCTGCGTGGGACAGAGCAGCGTCTCATTCTCGATGCCCTTGGCCACGGACACGATTGGCACGCCGGCCGGAAGATATGGGCGCAGGCGGCCCCACACGGATCGGATGTACTGGGTCGGGATGGCCGAGAGAATCAGCGTACAGTTCTCGAAGCAGTCCCGCTCCGAGCCGGTGAGGCGTACGGACTGTGGCACGCGCACGCCCGGCAGGAACCGGCGGTTCTCGCGATCCTGCATGAGCGATTCGATGGTCTGTTCGAGGGGTCCCCACATAACCACGGAGTGGTTCTTCTGGGCAAAGATGATCGAGCAGACGGTGGCCATGGCTCCGTCGCCGAGAATGGTAATGCGTTCGGGCATGGGGTTGATTCTATGGAAAGACAGCGGAACAGGAAGAGACGCAGCGAGTTTGTCCACACAGAGAAAGACACCGTGGTGAACGAGCATTATTCGATGAGGCCGTATTCCTTGATCTTGCGGTAAAGCGTACGTTCGCCAATGCCCAGGAGCTTGGCCGCCTGTTCGCGGTTGCCCTCGGTCATCTTCAACGTGTTCTTGATGAGTTCCCGTTCGGCTTGTTCGATGCTCATGCCGAAGAGATTCGACGCGCTCTGGATCGGCTGTTCCGTGGTTGGACGGATGTCGTCAGGGATGGAGTCCAGGCCGAGCCGCTTGGAAGTCGTGAGGATCACCATATTCTCGATGATCGTCTTCAGTTGGCGCACATTGCCGGGCCAGGAAAAACTCATCAGGAATTGCTGGGCTTCGGGCGTGATGGCTTCGATTTCCTTGTGGTGCTTCTCGCACGCCTGCTGCAGCAGGAAGTGGGTCAGCAGCGGAATGTCCTGGCGGCGCTCACGCAGTGGCGGAATGCTGATGGTCACGCCCTTGATGCGAAAATAAAGATCCTGGCGGAACTGCTTCTCGGCGACCATTTCGTCGAGGTTGCGATTGGTCGCGGAGATCAGCCGCACATCGACCGTGATCGGGTCGTTGGAGCCGAGACGCACAACTTCGCCATTCTCGAGCACGCGCAGGAGCTTGGCCTGCATGGCCGGCGGCATGTCGCCGATCTCGTCCATGAACAGCGTGCCGCCGTCGGCGTGCTCGAAGCGGCCGGCGCGCTCCTGACGGGCATCGGTGTAAGCTCCCTTGATATGGCCGAACAGTTCGTCCTCCATGATCGACTCGGTCATGGCGGCGCAGTTCATGGCCACGAGGCGGGCCTTGCGGCGACGGGAGGCGTTGTGGATGGCGTTGGCAAAGAGCTCCTTGCCAGTGCCGGATTCGCCGAGAACCAGCACGGGATAGTCCAGCGGCGCAACCCGACGCGCGGCATCGACGGCCTTGCGCAAAGAAGGACTGGTGCCGATGATGGCCTCGAAACCGGTGCGGTCAGCGAGACTGTCCTGGAGAATCTGGTTCTGCTTCTGAAGTGCGGCTTTCTCGGCCGCACGGTTGACCTGCGTGCGAAAGAATTCCAGGTCCAACGGTTTCTCGATGTAGTCGTAGGCTCCCGCCTGCAATGCCTCGCGACACGTGGGGACGTCCGCGTGGGCCGTCACCAGCAGCACCGGCGGCGGCGGTTCCTTCTTTGTCGCCAGCCGCAGGACTTCCAGGCCGTCGCGCCGGCCATCCATCATGAGATCAGTGACGACAACGTCGTAGGCCTTCTTTTCGAGTCGCTCACGGGCTTCGTTAAGGTTATACGCCAGATCGGCGCGATGCCCGAGCCGTTCGAGGGCTTCGGACATGACCTGCGCATGGTCCTGCTCGTCGTCCACGATGAGCAAGTGGGCTTTGTGAATCAGGCTATCAGACATCCCCGCTAGAATAAGGGGAGCCGGAGCGCGGGTCTAGCCCACACATTCGTTCATGTTTTCACCAACAGAGGATTGATTTCGCCGTGACGGATATTATACTACGACTCGACATCAGGTAGGTCGCGGGTGTGTGGTTCCAGGTGGTCCTCAGGGACGGCGTTGGGACACTGACGCCGAATATCTCATGACAACACAGGTTGCGGTTACCGCGGTGGCCGAAGAACGTGTCGGCTCGTTCGCGCAGCGCGTGCAGTCGATACGCAAGAGCCTCCACGAGGTCGTGATCGGGCAGGAGAGCGTCATCGACCTGCTGCTGGTCTGCTCGCTGACGGGGTCGCATGCCTTGCTCGTGGGCGTGCCGGGGCTGGCCAAGACACTTATGGTCAAGGCGCTGGCGTCGGCGTTCTCGTGGAAATTCTCACGCATCCAGTTCACGCCCGACTTGATGCCCTCGGATATTACCGGGTACGAACTGCTGGGGCGCGATGAGGCCACCGGCGCCCCACGCATGACATTCCGGCCGGGTCCGGTTTTCTGCAATCTGCTGCTGGCCGATGAGATCAACCGAGCCACGCCGCGAACGCAGTCGGCGCTGCTGGAGGCGATGGCCGAGCAACATGTGACGGTCGGCGGGCGGACGTATCCGCTGGAAGAACCGTTCCTCGTCGTGGCCACGCAAAACCCCATCGAGCAGGAGGGTACCTATCCTCTGCCCGAGGCGCAGCTCGACCGTTTCATGATGGAAATCGATATTGATTATCCCAGCCCGCAGCAGGAAGAGGAAATCGTGCTGAAGACAGCCGGTGCGACTCCACCGTTGCCGGCGGCCGCGTTTGACCGGGCGACATTTATCGAACTGCGCGATCTGGTCTGGGCAGTGCCGGTGCCGTCAAGCGTGGCGGCGTATGCGGTGAAGGTTTGCGGGGCGAGCCGGCCGGGCGACACGCGGGCGCCGACGTTTATCAAGGAATACGTGCAGTGGGGCGCCGGGCCGCGCGGGTCGCAGAACCTGGTGCGCGCCGCCAAGGCCAGGGCGTTGCTGGAAGGACGAACGGCGCCGACACTCGACGATGTCGTCCAGGTGGCCCCGCCGATATTGCGGCACCGTCTGATCGTCAACCATCGCGCTGTGGGTGATGGTGTGACGGCGGATCACGTCGTCCGCCGCCTGCTTCAGGAAGTGCATGCGTGAGAGGGGGTATTCGATGGCCACGCTGGCCGCTCAGTCCGCGCCGGTCCAGAGCCGCTTTCTCGATCTGAAGGCCCTGACCTCGCTGTCGCACCTGCGATTCGCGACGCGGCGGCAGATCGAAGGTGCATATAGCGGACGACACCGCTCTCGCCAGAAGGGCGGAGCGGGGGAATTCGCCGATTACCGCGAGTATGTTGAAGGCGAGGATCTGCGCCGGCTCGACTGGAAAGTGCTCGCCCGCACGGGCCGGGCGTACACGAAGATATTTCAGGATGAGACGAATCTGCTGTGTACACTCGCCATCGATGCAAGTGGGTCGATGGATTTTCGCGGACTGGCGCCGAACGCGGGTTCCAAGCTCGAATACGTGCAGTACCTCAGTACGGCCCTGAGCCACATGATCGTGACTCAACAGGACCAGGTCGGAGTGGCGGTGTTGGCGGACGGATTGCAGGAAGTAATTCCGCCGGCGGGAACCTCGCTGCATCTGGCGCGGCTGCACGAACTGATCGCCGGCATCAATACCAAACCGGCCACGCGACTGGGCGACGGGCTGCTCGATCTGTTTTCGCGATTGACCCGGCGCGGCGTGCTGCTGGTACTCAGTGATTTCCTCGTGGACAATCTCGAAGAACCGTTCGCGGCGCTGCGCCTGTTCCGGCATCGCAGGTGGGAAGTAGTCGTACTGCACATTGTTCATCCGGAAGAGGAACGGCTTCCCAGCGCGTTGGCGTGTCGTTTTGAAGGGCTGGAGAACGATGGTCGTGTGGATGCATCGCCCGCGGAAGTGGCAAGGCTGTACGAAGCACGATTCAATGAGCACGTCACGGCGCTGCGCGAGCTGGCGTTGGCAACGGGGTGCGAGTACCACCGAGTGTCGACCGCCATCCCCTATTTGCAGACGCTCGGCAGTTTCCTGGTCGAACGCACCGGCTGACGACTGTATCGCTTTGACTGAAGGATCGTCACCATGACGCTCATTCATCCCTGGGCACTCCTGGCCGGAATCGCGGCGGCAACACTGCCGTTGATCATCCACTGGCTGACCAAGCCTCGCCCCACGCGCGTACCGCTTTCGACGATCCGCTTCCTTTTGGAGGTGATCCGCCAGCGCCGAGCGCGCCATCGTCTGCGTGATGTGATCGTGCTTCTCTGCCGGATCGTGGCCGTGCTGCTGCTGGCGGCGGCGTTCGCCCGGCCACTCACGGAACGGACCACGCTGGCGTCATCCGCCCCGGCAGGCGACACCACCCGCGTCGTGGTGCTCGATTGCAGCCAGAGCATGGCCGCGGTAAGCAACGGCATCGGCGTGTTCGAACGTGGCCGGCCGGTGACGGCCGAGTCGCTCGCGGGCCGGCCGGGACTCATGGTGAACCTGATCCTCGCGGGCGCCAAACCATTGGCGGTGTTCGACCAGCCCAGCAGCAACGTGGGGGCGCTGCGAGAGGAACTTGCCAAAGCGCAACCCCGGCCCGAACAACTTGATCTTCAGGCCGCCATCGCGAATGCTGCCCTGATGCTTGCGACATCGCCCGGGCAGAACCGCCGCGAACTGCTGGTCATCTCCGACCTGCAGCGCAGCAACTGGGCAACAGTCGACTTCTCCCCCCTGCCGCAGGACACGGTGATCCAACTGCATAACGTCGCGCCGGCCGCGGCGCCGGCGAACCTGGCGATCCTGCGCGTGGCGCCACAGGGCCGCGTCGAGCAGGACCGCGAGACGCGCATCGAAGTTGACGTCGGCAACTATTCTCCGGTAACGCGTGAGCTGCAGGTCGAGCTTTCCATCGGCACGCAGCAATTCCGACTGAATGGAACCTGCCCGCCAAATTCGGTCACGACACTGGCCGCCAACGTCACGCTCCCGCAGGCCGGTTGGGTATCCGGCGCGGCTCGGCTGATCAATGCCGAGGATGCGCTGCCGGCCGACAACAGCCGTTCCTTTGTCATCGACATCCGGCCGATGCCCGTGTTCGCCATGGTTTCACGGCAACCGGCGAAGCCGCACGCGGCTTCCAGCCACTATCTCGAGCGCGCTCTGCTCCCCCTGCTGCCCAAGCCGCCGCAGACGGGCGGGAAAGTGGTGCGGCTCGATCCGGCGCAGCTCGACCGGGATGCCATCATCGCCGCCGACCTCATCGTCCTGGACCACCCCGGCCATCTCACGCAGCCGCAGGTGACGTTGCTGGCATCACTTGTGCGGCGGGGCAAGGCGCTGCTGTACGTGGCGGCCGATTCGATCGATGCGTCGAATCTAAAGATGTTCGCCCAAACGGCAGGCGGCGACTTGCAGTTGCCGGTCGAATTGCTGCCGCCACAGCCCAAGGCGCCGCGGCGAGATCTCTTTATCCTCGAGCATCGTGCCAATCAGTCGCCGTTCAACGCCTTCGGGGAAACGCTTCCGGCGGTGCTTTCGAGCCTGCGTTTCGGCGGTGGGCTTGCCTCGCGACGCCTGACCACGGGCCTGGAAGATGACTTGCTGGCGGTCTATTCCGATCGCTCCGCGTGTCTGGTGGTATCGGCGTGCGGCGCGGGTTCGCTGGCCGTGCTCAATGCCGATCTCGATCAGTCGAACCTGCCGAACTCATCAGCCTTCGTGCCGTTGATCGAAGAACTCGCCGCGCGTCTGCTCGGGCAGCGCCGCTCGGAGGATTCGGCCGTGCCATCGGGCCAGGCGCTGGCCCGCTACCTGCCCGCGGACATCACCTGGAGCGACGATCTCAAGCTGATTGGACCGGAGGGCACCACCAACCTCGGCCAACTCCGCCCGGACAACAACTTTATCCTCTGGAAATGCGACACCATGGGTTCGCCGGGAATCTACCGCGTGCAGCGCGGCGAGCAGACGGTGTTCGCTGTGGCCGCTGCTGTGCCGCCCGGCGAATCGGACCTGCGCAGCCTCGATCCGCAGGTGCTCAAGAACCGGCTTGCCGGCGGACGCAAGATCGACATCCGCAGCCTGGCTGACGATCCGCAGCGACACGACACCGTGTGGGCCTGGTGTCTTGTCGCGTGCGCTGTATTCCTGTTGCTGGAACTGTTGACCCTCAAGCTCTTCCGAACCTGACACCTTCAGAGAGACCCCTATGGGCTGGCTGAGCTTCGAACCACTGATTCCTTCTTCGCTGTGGGCCGCACTGGCGGTCGCGGTAACCGTTCTGCTCGCGTGGTATGCCATCCAGCGACCCGGAACACTCTCGCGCAAGCGCTGGGCCGGCGTCATCGTGCTCCATGCGGCGATGGCTGCGGCCGTGCTGCTGTTGCTGCTGAACCCCACCTGGGTCGAGCCGGTCGCTCCACCGGCGGGCAAGCCGCTGTTGACAGTCCTCGTGGATGAGTCGGCCAGCATGGCTACGCCTGACGCAACCGGCGGCCAGACCCGCCACCAGGCTGCTCTCAAGGCGGCTGTCGAGTTCAACCGAAAGCTCGGCGGGGTTTTTGACGTGCGCGTGCGGGGATTCGCCAAGGCACTGACATCCCTCGATCCCGCGCGGCAACCTGCAGCGCCGCAGGGACGCAGCACCGACTTGGCCGGGGCGCTTTCCGGATCGATTGAGCCCGACCGGCCCCAGGGACAGGCGTTGGTTCTGCTGAGCGACGGCATCCACAATGCCGGCCCAGCCGACCGCGTACACGATGCCGTGCGCCTGGCCCGGGCGGCCTCGTCGCCGATCTATCCCGTCACGCTCGGCGCGGACACGGTGGCCCGCGACGTATCTGTGGAGCTGCGCTCGCCGCAGGATCTTTCCTTCGTCCAGCAACAGGTTCCGCTCAAGGCGCGCGTAAAACTTCAGGGCGGCGGGCCGACCTCGACGAACGTGATGTTGATGTACGAGGGCAAGGAGCAGGCGCGACAGACGGTTGTCGTTCACCCAGACGCCCCCGAAGAAGTCCGCTTTCTGGTCGGGCAACAAAAGCCGGGGCTTTATCCTTATGAGGTTCGCGTCGAGCCGCTGCCGGGCGAAACCAACCAGGCGAACAATTCGGCCTCGTACCTGCTGCGTGTGGTGAGTCTGCCCGTGCGCGTGCTCGTGCTCGAGGGCAAGCCTTACTGGGACAACAAGTTCCTGCTCCGAACGCTGGCGGCCGACCCGGCCGTGGCGGTCGACAGCATCGTCAAACTCGCCGAAGGGCGCTTCATCCGCCGCTCCATCGCGCCCGAGAATGTGTCCGCAACGCCGACGCCCCAGACGCGTCCGAGCCGGCCGCAAACCTGGAGCATCCTCAGCGATCCGGCCCAGGTCCTGGCCAGCCCCCAGAGCCTTAAAGAATATCAGGTGATTGTCCTCGGGCGCGACGCGGAGGTTTTCCTTACCGACGCGGCCATCAACCAGATTCAGACCTGGGTCTCGCAAGAAGGCGGGGCGCTGGTCTGTTCCCGCGGCGCACCCACTGCCCAGGTCAGCCAGAAACTGGCGCGACTGATGCCCGTGCGCTGGACTCCGTCGCGCGAGTCGCACGCTCACATCAGCCTCACGCCGCAGGGGCGGGACCTGCAATGGTTGCCCGGCTCCGAACCGATGGCCGCCCTGCCACCGCTGGCCCGATCGTCGACTGTGGATACCTCGAAGCCGCTGACGGTCGTCCTGGCGACCGTCGCGGGCGACTCCGGCAACAACGAGCCGGCCGTCGTCTTCCAGCCCTATGGCACCGGCCGCGTAGTGGTGGTCGAAGGCGGGGGCATGTGGCGCTGGGCATTCCTGCCGCCGCAGAACCAGCAACTCGAGGATATCTATGGCGACCTCTGGCGGAGTCTTCTCCGCTGGCTCGCATCCAGCACGCCGCTGCTGCCCGGCCAGAACATGTCGCTTCGCTGCGACAAGGTGCGGTTCGATACGTCTGAGCCCGCGACCGTGACGTTGCTGCTGCGATCGCCCGGAGCCGCACCGCTTCCGAAGATTGAGCTTCGCGCCGAAACTACAACCGAGGCGACCGCGTTCACACCGGCGCCGTTTGGCGATCAGCCCGGCAGCTATCGCATCGCTTTCGGGACGCTGCCCGACGGACGCTATCAGGCCCGCGTCGCCGGCGCGGGTGACGATCCCTCGCTCGTCACCGTTTTTGACGTGCGTGACCAGGGCGAGGAACTGTTAAACCTGCGTATCCGGCCTGATCTGATGGCCCGCATCGCCGCCGATGCCTCCGGCAAGGTGGTCGGAGTCGACGGGGCCTCGGAGATCGCCGCGCATTTTGAGAAATATATGGATGTCACGCAGCCGCGCCAGGTTCGTAGAATCACGGCGTGGGACCGCGCCTGGATCCTGGCGGCCGTCATCGCTCTCTGGACGGTCACCTGGTTTGTCCGCCGATCGGGCGGGCTGGTCTGAGGAGTCGTTTATGAGCACCCAACTCCAGCAGCAATTGATGCCATTCAGGCGGCGCACGCTGGCTCTCGGCTCGTGTACGGCGCTCGCCTGGGCAATCGCCATCGCTGCGGTCATCCTCCTGGCGGGCATGTGGATCGATCTCATGACGGAGTTGGCCTCGCCGCTGCGCCTGGCCTGGTCGCTGGGCGTCGGGGTGGCTGCAGCATTGGTTCTGGTCGCCGCGGCCGGGCGGATTCGCCAACACGCCGCGCCACGGCGCCTGGCCGGGCGAATCGACGCCGCCGGCAATACGGGCGGCCAGATTCTCAGCGGCGTCGACCTGCACTTCTCTGGAGCCGTCGCTCAGGAAACGCTCACCGCTCAACTCGCCCGCATCGCCATCGCGCGGGCGGCAACGCTGGCGGCGGCCATTGATCCTCGCCGCGCCATCCCGCTGGTCCCGCTGCGTCGCCCGGCCATCTCGCTGGCGTGCATCGCGGCTGTTGCTCTCCTCGCCACGCTGCTGGCCCCGCGGCTCATCATGACCCAGTGCGCCCGCTTCTTCGATCCCTTCGGCGATCATCCACCCTTCTCGCGCATCATCCTGCGCATCTCGCCCGGTGACACACGGGTCATCTACGGCACGCCGCTGGAAATCCGCGTGGACACCGACGGGCCGGGCGTCGAAAGACTCGACGTCATTTACCAGCCCGAGGGTTGCAGCACGCCTGAGACCGTGCCGATGTTCATGGAAGCCACCGGCAAGTGGCGGACGACGATTGCCGGCGTTATTTCGTCCGGCAAATACTTCGTACAGGGCCCCGACGTTCGCTCGCGCCGTTACCAGATCACCGTCGCCACCGTGCCCGTGCTCCAATCGGTGGCCTTCCGCATTACGCCGCCGGCCTACACACACTTGGGGCCATACCAGGGTCCGCTTCCCCAGGGCGGCATCTCCGGCCTGCCGGGCACGCGCGTCGACGTCACCGCGCAGAGCAATCGGCCCCTCAGCGGCGGCACGATCGAACTGCGCCCGCCCGGTGCTCCATCCACCCGGCCGGCCGAATTCCTGACAATCGCCATGAAGCCCGCCGCGGATCCGCCCAATGCCGCCATCGGGAGCTTCACACTGCAGCGCGCCGGGAGAATGGAACTGCGCATCACCGACACCGCCGGGCAGGATTCGCTCGACAAGTTCGTCGCCCCTGTCGCGATTCTCGTGGATGAACGCCCCTTGGTCCGCATCATCCAGCCCCTGGCGACCTCGTTCGCCACGCCGCGCAGCGTGCTACCCGTGGAGATCTCCGCGGAGGACGACTATGGAGTCGCCGGCGTGCAGCTCTATCGCAGTCTCAACGATTCCCGCGCACTGCCCATCGATCTGTCCGTACCGCCATCCCAGCCGACCCGTCTCGTGATCACCTCGGCGTTGCCGCTGGCGGAATACGGCCTGCACCCCGGTGATGTGATCAAGCTCTTCGCCCGCGTCGTGGACAATGATCCGGCCGGAGGCAAAGGCGCGGAGAGCCCGGTGACCACAGTGCGCATCATCTCCGAAAAGGACTACGAGGAGATGCTGCTGGCCCGCCAGGGCATGGACGTGCTCCAGTCCAAGTATGAGGAGGCCCGCCGCCATCTCGAGGCCGCCCGTAGCGAAATTGACAAGCTGCAAAAGAAACTCGAAAAGATGGACCCCGATAGCCCCGAGGCGAAAAAGATTGCGGAGGAAATGGATAACCTCGCCGAGCAACTCGCCCGCCATGCCGCCGCCATCGAGGATCTCGCCCAGCACGACCTCCCCTTCGACATCGACAAGGCAATGAAGAAGGAACTGGAGAAACTCGCCGACGAACTGTCCAAGTCCTCCAAGGCGGCCGCCGGGATCGGAAAGATGTCGGGCATCAACCCCGACAAGGCCCGCAAGGAACTGGAGAAGCTTCGCAAGCAACTCGAGGAGAAGCAGGAGGATTTCGACAAGAACGTAACGTTGCCGATGGAGCTTCTCGCCAAGGTCTTCCCCCTGCTCCAGGATGAGGCTCGCTTCATCCGCGTGTATGAAGAGCAGCGCGATCTCGAGCAGCGGCTGGCGTCGCTGAAGGACAAGACCGGCGCCGACGACCCATCGATCAAGCCGCGCATGCGCGACTTGGAGACCCGGCAGGCCGAACTTCGCGATGAGCTGCGCGATCTGCTTGACGACATTGAGAAGCACGCCGCCGAATTGCCCGACGACCCGGCCGTCGCCGATCTGCGCGACACCGCGAAGGAGATCGCCCGCCGGGTCCGCGAGAGCGGCGCCCAGGACGAGATGAACAGCGCCCAGGAAGGCCTGGCCGATTTCTCGGGCCCGCGCGGCTACCTCCATGCCAAAGCCGCCGCCGACATCCTCGCCAAATTCATCGGCAAGTGCGAAGGTTTCGGCGATCAGGCCGGCCAGTGCCTCAAATTCAACCCCAAACTGTCGAGCTGCCTGGGCAACACGCTTGAGCAGCTTCTGGCCGCCTCCGGACTCAATGCCAAGGCCGGCCAGGGTGGCTATTCCGCGTCGCGCAACACTTCCCAGAACGTCGGCGTCTACGGCCACCTTCCGTTGCGCTCGACCGCCTCGCGCTCGGGCGACGGCACGGGTCCGGCAGGATCCACCATTTCGTCCAATCCAGATGCTGCCGCCGGCGGCGCCGGTTCCGCGTCCGCGCGCAACCCGCTCGCCGGCCAGACCGATGTGCCGGCGCCGGCCGCCTACAAACGTCGTGTCGGCGCCTACTTCCAACGTGTCGCAGATGAACTGTCCAACCCTTGAAATGCCCGAGGACTGTGGAGGTCGCCCATGACCACTCGCAAATACATCGCTCGCCTTGCCCGCACCGCCCTTCTGACGACGCTCGCAGTCGGCCTGCTCGGCGCCGATCCCGCCACGCGCCCCGCCGCCAACCGCAGGATCGACGTTCGCCAGACCGGCGGCGAGACCCAGGGCGTCGTGCAGGTTGCCAATCTCGTCTACGCCGATTCCAAGAGCAGCAAGTGCTTTTCCGATCATTTCCTGGCCGAGGCCGAGCGGGTTTCCTCGATCTCCACGAGCCGCCGCTTTCACGCGGTCAAACTGTCGTCCGAGGAACTCTTCGAGTTTCCGCTGGTGATCATGACCGGCGAAGGGGCCTTCCAGCTTCCCGACGCCGAGCGGTCTTTGCTTCGCAAATACGTCGAGCGCGGCGGGTTTCTGCTCGCCTCGGCCGGCTGCTCCTCACCCGACTGGGATCGTTCCTTCCGCGCCGAAATGGCCCGCGTCTTCCCCGAATACGAACTCAAGGGCGTCGCCATGGATCACCCGATCTTCCACACTGTCACCGACATCGACCGGCTCCAGGCCAAGCACGGCAACATCCGCCCGCTCGAAGGCATCAGCATCGGCGGGCGTCTCGGCGTGCTCTATTCGGTTGACGGCCTCAATGACACCTCGCACGCCCAGGGTTGCTGCTGCTGCGGGGGCAACGAGATCACCAATGCCATGCAGATCAATGTTAACATCCTGGCTTACGCATTGACTCATTAAACGAACCCCATGTTTCGAGCCGCCGCCATCCTCATTCCCCTGATCTCCGTGCTGGCCGCACTTGGCCCGGTGGCGTGCGACCATTCGTCCGTCCGGGTCGCGCCGGCCACACGCCCGGCCATCCTCGTCGCCAGCGGCGACACCGCGGGCTGGATCACGCCCTGCGGCTGCACGGCCAACCAGTCCGGCGGGCTGCTTCGCCGCGGCTCGTACCTTGCCGATCTGCGCAAGCGAGCCGATGTCCTTTACGTCGATGTCGGTGGCGCGCCCTCGGGAGACTCCCCCTACCACCAGGCGAAATTCGCCGCCATTCTTGCCGGCGAGACGCGCATGGGCCTCCTCGCCCACAACCTCGGGCGCGCTGAACTTGCCTTGGGTCCGCAGCGCCTCCGCGAACTCGTCCGCGACACTTCCGCGCCCCTGCTCTCCGCGAACGCCCGCGATACGCAGGGCCAGCCCATCGCCCAACTCATCCGCATCGTTTCGGCCGCGGGACGGCGCATCGCTGTTACCGGCGTTGTATCGCCCTCCTTCGCAACCGCCGCCGTCCAAGTGCGGGAGCCCAAGTCCGCGATCCTCGCCGCGGTCCAACAGGCACATGAACCGTACGATGGACTCGTCGTGCTCGCCTACATGCCCGAAGACGAACTCCAGCAGCTCGCCGCCTCGCTGCCCGAGGCCGATGTCATTCTGGGCGGCCCGACAGGTCAGCCGATTGCGCCAAGGCAAGTCGGCCCCTGCCTGCTCGTGTCAGCGACAAGCAAGGGCAAATTCATGGTACAGCTTCAAATCCCGCCCGCTCGCGCCGATGCCTGGACCGGACAGATTGTCGAGTTGACCGCCGCTTTTCCCGACGATCCCGGCCAGTCCGCCAACCACCGGCAGTTTCTCGATCAACTGGCCCGCAGCGACTATCCCGCACCGCAGACCGGCTTGATTGTGCCGCCGGTTTCGGCGCCGGCGGGATTCAAGGTCGCGGGCACTCTCGAATGCAGTTTCTGCCACGGCGCCGACTACCAGCACTGGACGACAACCGCGCACCAGAACGCCTGGAACACGCTCCAGAACAAGGGCTTCCACGTAGACCCATTCTGCCAGGAATGTCACACCACGGGTTACGCCATGCCCGGAGGATTTATCTCCGTTGCCCGTAGCGAGGACCGCCTCGCGGTCGGTTGCGAATCGTGCCATGGCCCCTCGGCCGCACATGCCGCGGATCCGCGAATCAAGACTCCGTTCCGCGCCGCTGACCAATGCACTCAATGCCACGACCGCGAAAACAGTCCCGCGTTCAAGTACGACGTCTACTGGCCAAAGATCAAACACGGAGAGAAAGCGAAAGTCACTCCCCGCCGCCTCGCGGTGCTGCCCCCGGAGGACCAACCATGATAACGCCCCTAAAACACATGAATCGAATGACTCCTCCGTGTCGGACTGGGCTAGCGCTTGCGCGGCACGCGACGTTGCGCGTGTATAGCGTCATAATACTGCTGGCGATCTGGCTGAACGGGCAGCCAGTGACCGCGGCCGCTCTGACGTCACTTATCGCCTTCGAATCCACTACGACGCGCCCGGCAACCACCCGCCCTGCGACCACGCAGCCCGCGACTGCTCCGGCGCCGTTGCCTTCGCTCACGCTCAAGCAGGCGCTCCAGCAGGCCATCGACCAGCAGAAGCCCATCCTGCTTATCCTCGGCGCTGAATGGTGCGGGCCGTGCCACATGCTCGAGCGCGAGATCGACAAACCGGAAACCCGCGTCGTTCTGCAGAAATGGGTCTATGTTCACCTCGATATCGACAAGAGCGACGAGGCTCGCGAAATGGGCGCTAATGCCATTCCCGAGCTGCGTATTCTTGCCTCAGATGGTACCGTTGTCGCCCGCGAAGTCGGATTCCGCACCGCCGCTCAGCTCATAGACTGGCTCGGCAGCCACCAGGCCGCCGCCGGTGCCTCGGCCATTCCCGAACTGGCCGCCGCCGGCCGGCCCGATGCAGCGGCGCTGACCCGCATCATCGAGCGACTGGCCGACGCCCAACCCGCCATTCGCGAAGCGGCCATCCGCCGGCTCCTGCCGCTGCCCGCAATCTCGGCCGAGCCCGTTGCCAAAGCCTTCCAGGGCGGCACGCTGGCCCTGCGTCTTTCCTCGCTGGAGTTGCTCTCAGCCTGGCGCGCGCCGGTCGACGGCCTGGACCCATGGCAGCCCAAGACCCTTACCCCGGAGCGCCTGGCGCAGCTTAAGAAATGGGCCACGACTGTCCCCCAAGCCTCCGCCACCCAGCCCGCCGCTCTCAGCACCGAACAGCTTCTCCAGATCCGTCCCGATCTCGATCGCCTCGTGGCTTCCGACTCGGCCGTGGAGATCCAGGCCATCATCGAACGCCTCTCGCGCTTCGGATCCGGCTTGTTGCCCGAGGTGTACGGGCACCTTGGCAGGGCCTCGACCGACGAACAGCGGCAGCGGCTGACTCACCTGCGCTACCGCCTGGTTGCCTCCAGCATCCTCGCCCTGCAATGGCCCGGCGGCATCGAACGTCTCGCTTCGCTTGACGCCCGCACGCGCAACGCCGCCGCACACGAACTGGTCAAACGCGCCGGAGCGGCCGACGCCGCCCTGCTGCTCGAACTCTTCAGCGATCCCGACGCCCTGGTCCGCGAACTCAGCCTGCGCGCCTTGCAGAGCGTCGGCGGCCCCGAGGCCTCCACCTCGCTCCTGCGTCTCCTGGACGACCCCTCGCCCAACGTGCGCGCGGCCGTCCTCAAGCAATTCGCCGAATCGCCGCCCGACAAGGCCGCGTTGCTCAGTGTCGGGGCGTACGCACAAAAGGAGACGGACCCGGACCTGGTCGTCCACGCTGTCCGCGTGCTGCGCGGTTCGGCCGAGCCCGGCGCCGCCGCCGCGCTGACCAAGCTGCTGGAGCACGCCAACTGGCGCGTCCGAGCTGAATCCATCGAAGCCCTCCAGGAGATTCTCGGCAAGCGCTCCAACGCCTCCGCGTCGTCCCAGGCCGACCACTACGCCGCCATGATTCGCCTGCTGGACGATCCAGACACGTTCGTTGTCAGTCGTGCTGCCACGGCCCTGCAGGATGCCGACACACCGCTGCGTATCGAGCCGCTTCTCAAGGCCGCCGAGAAGAACCCCCAACTCGCCCAGGAAATCGTCAGGAACATCTCCGGCCGGGATGCCAACTCCCGGACTGCCATCGCCCAACTTCGGAAGATGCTCGCCAGCCCTTCTTCGCTGGTTCGCTCCGCGGCTATCGGCGGCCTGGCCAAACTGGAACCGGGCGCGGAATTCAAGAGCGTGCTCCAGGACCCCGATACCTCTGTCCGCGTCGCCGCCGCGCGTGGACTGGCCGAGGCACTGCACAGTCTGCTTCCCAGCGAGAATCCGGACAGCCCCCCGCGGCGAACATCGTTCTTGGGCAATATCTTCGGCGGCCGGGCGGCGCAAGCCAAACAACCTGACGCCAACGCCTGGGTCGATGAGTTTCGCGCAGGCAAGGACCGCCCCATCTGGGCGGACGCCTGCAAGGCAGAACTTCTGAAAATGCTCGAGGCCCCTACGCCCCTGGAACGCGGCGCGGCCGCCGTGCCATTGATTGCCCTCGGGGCCGAGGAAAAGGCCCGCCCGGTGCTCCTTGAAGCGGCCAAAGCCAGTCCCGATGTCGCCCTCTTCGCACACGAGGCTATTCCCTGGCTTCCCCGCGAACAACGCCCCGATTTTTTCCGCAAGCTCAACGCCCTGGCGCCGGGCAAGGCCAGCGGCGACATCATCGAGTCCATGGCCCGGATCCCGGACCCGACCGCCGCCGAGGCCATCTGGGGCGTGCTCGCCGGCAAGGGTAGCGAGGATACGGACAGGTCGGCTTACAGCGCGCTCCGCCTGGTCTACATCGGCCGCAGCTACGGCCTGCCCAACAATTTCTCCAACGAGCAACGCAAGGCCGCAGTCGCGGCCGTCGCGCCGCGCGCCCAGGCCGGATCGCCCCGGCAGCGCGTGATCGCCCTGGCACTGCTGCTGGACGTTTCCACGACGGATGCGGCTGAGAACGCGACCAAGGTGTTCCAGGAAACCACGCTCTCGGCCGAACTCCGCCTGGATGCGTATCGCGTCCTGATGCTGGCCAGCCCCGCCGACGAGGGCGCGAAACTTGCCGTGCAAATGCTGGGCGGCACAGAAGCCCGGCTCAAGGTCGCCGCATTGGCGTATCTCGCCGGCGACACAAGCCAAATCGCCTACTGGCCCGGGCGCTTCATGTTCAACCACAGCTCCACGACGAGTTATGTTTCCGGTCCCGACGCGGTGAACCTTTCGCCTCCGGCAAGCCTCAAGGCGGAACAGATCGCTCCGTTTCTACAGGACACTGACAGTGACTCGGCCAGCCGCGCGGCCTACCTGCTGGCGCTGCTCGGCGAGCGCCGCGGCGTCGAGGCGCTGGCG
>JANYKD010000555.1 GCA_025361735.1 Phycisphaerales bacterium | reverse complement strand
AGAGAACGCCAAGGCCAACGAACGTAGCACAGCCGTCTCGGCTGTGTCCGAACACTTTGACACAGGCGAGACGCGTGTCTTACGCCACATGCTCCCGAAAACAGTGCCGCGCCGGCCCGTCGTTTGGCGCACTCGCGGATTGGTAAACCCACCCGCTCCAAGTAGACTACCGCCGGCGTTTCTGGCTGGCCCGACCGCGACACCAAAGGAGGGTCCACCGATGATCTCCGTCGGTCATCTCACCAAGCGTTTTGGCAATCAAACGGCCGTCGATGACCTGTCGTTTGAAATCCCCGCCGGCCAGATCGTCGGGTTCCTCGGCCCCAACGGCGCCGGCAAATCCACCACCCTCAAGATACTCACCGGCATGCTCGAGCCCAGCGCCGGCACCGCCACCATCTGCGGCTTCGACCTGCTGCGGCAGCCGATCGACGTCAAACGCCACGTCGGCTTCGTGCCCGAGTCCGGCGCCGTGTTTGAATCGCTGACCGGCCTGGAATACCTGGAGATGGTCGCGGCCCTCTACGCCATTCCCAAAACCGCCGCCCTCGAACGCATCCGCCAGTTCATCGCCTTCTTTGACCTGAGCTTCGAAACGCTCACGGACAAACTCCTCGGCGCCTACTCCAAGGGCATGCGGCGCAAGGTCGTCATCACCTCGGCCCTGCTGCACAACCCGCCCGTCGTCTTCTTCGATGAGCCGCTCGACGGCCTCGATGCCAACGCGGCCGTCGGCTTCAAGGCGCTGATCCAGACCCTGGCCCGCGAAGGCAAGACCATCGTCTACAGCTCGCACATCCTCGACGTCGTTGAACGCGTCTGCCACCGCGTCCTCATCATCGACAAGGGCAAACTGATCCTCGACGGCAAGCCCGACGAACTCGTCGCCGCCCACAACAGCGGCACCCTGGAAAAACTGTTTACGCAATTGACCGGCGGCGGAGAACTCGAACGCCGCGCCGAAGACTTCGCCCGGACATTCCGCCCATGACCCCCGACGCCACCACATCCTCGCCGCCTCCGTCACCGGCCGCGCGCGAGCCATCGCAAGCCCAGGTCTTGCGACGGCTCTTCCTGATGCTCTTCCTTCGCGGCCGAAGTTCGCGCGGGCTTCAGAAGGAAGGCGCGCCCAAATCCGTCGGCCGCAAACTGGGCATGACGCTTCTGTTCTATGGACTCTTCGGTTTTTATGCCCTGCTCTTTTTGCGACAGCCGGTGTTTGCCCTCTCGGCGTATCTGCACGGCATGACCTTCATGTTCCTGGGGATGTTCGTCGCCGCGTCGGCCGGCGAAGTGCTCTTCAACAACGAGGAGGCGGACATCCTCCTGCACCGGCCTGTCGATCCCAAGGTCATGCTCTGGGCCAAGGTCCGTGTCCTCGTCGAGATTTCGCTGTGGCTTGCCTTCGCGTTTAATTTCGCGGGCATTTTCACCGGCATCGCCGCGCCCGACGGCGGCTGGCGCTTTCCGCTCGTGCATGCGTTTTCCACAGTCCTCGAGGCCCTCTTCTGCTGCGGCTGCGTGGTCCTGGTCTATCAGCTTTGTCTCCGCTGGTTCGGCCGGCAGCGGCTCGAAGGCCTGATGACCATCGCCCAGGTCGCCGTTGCCATCGGTGTCATCCTCAGCAGCCAGCTCCTGCCGCAACTGGCCCTTCGCGCCGACCAGGTCGCCAGCCTGGCCCATCCATCGTGGTGGCTGGCGCTGGTGCCGCCCGCCTGGTTTGCCGGCCTCGATGACGCCCTGGCTGGCAGCGCCGCCAGAAGCTCCTGGCTGCTGGCCGCGCCGGCGTTGCTGACGACCGCGATCGTCCTCTGGCTCGCCTTCGGCAAACTGGCCCATGATTACCAGACCGGCTTGCAGTCGCTCGGCGAGACGGTCTCGGCCGCACCAGGAAAACGCAGCGGACGCCGCTGGCTGGAGATCCTGCTGCTGGTGCCGCCCTGGCGCTGGTGGTGTCGCGAGCCCGTGGCCCGCGCGTCATTCCTGTTGACGGCCGCGTATCTGGCCCGCGATCGGGATGTGAAACTGCGCATCTACCCGGGCCTGGCGCCCATCCTGGTCATGCCGGTCGTCATGCTCATGAACGACTTTCGGCAAGGGGGCGCTGGTAGCAGCGGGTTCGGGATCGCGTTCTCCGGCGCCTATCTCGGCCTGATTCCCTTCTTCGCGATCGGCATGCTGCAGTACTCGCAGCAGTGGCAGGCCTCCGACGTATTCCGCGCCGCGCCATTGCCCGGACCCGGCCCCTTGTGCCACGGGGCGCGGCGGGCCGTGCTCTCGCTTCTGACCGTGCCGATGGCGCTCTTCTTCGGCCTGGTCACCTGGTTGATGCTCCGTGACAAGGCTCAGCTTCTGCTCTTGATCCCGGGTGTGATTGTCCTGCCGGTCTACGCCTTGATGCCGGGCCTTCTCGGCGCCGTGCCTCTCTCGCGCCCCATCGAAGAGGCCAAGGCCGCCAGCCGCGGCATGACCCTGATCGGCGTCATGCTCACGTCCTTTGCCCTCGCGGGTGTGACGATCCTGATGTGGCACGTGGGCTGGTTCTGGTGGTTCGTCGCCGTCGAGGCCGCCGTGGCCGTCGTTTTGTACGCGATCCTGCGATGTTCCCTCGCCGCCCTGCGCTGGCCGACGATGGAATAGCCGCGGCGCGGATATCATTGGACATGGCACGCTCACTGATTCTCTTCGACGGCGTCTGCGCTTTCTGCAACGCGGGCGTGGGTTTTCTGCAGCACCACGCGGTCGGGGATCCATTTGGCTACGTGCCATCGCAATCGGATGTGGGCCAGCGCTTGCTGAGGGAGCGTGGCATCGCCAGTGGTTCCCCCGGGAGCATGGTGTTGATCGAAGATGGCGCAGTCTACATGCGCTCGGCGGCGCTGGTGCGGATCGCGCGGAGATTGAACTGGCCATGGAATCTGGCGCAGTGGGCCGTGGTCATCCCCGAAGGCGTGCGCGATGTGATCTACAACCTGATCGCCCGGAACCGCTACCGCCTCGGCCGGAATCAGGTGTGCCGAATACCCAGGCCGGGAATGCCCGGCGATGGGTGATTCAGGAAGGCTCGCGGGGGGGCCGTCCGATCAGAAGGACAAGAATACGCGCGAACACGGCAGGGGAGGTCGCGGCCGATTGATGAGCGACCCCGGCCGGGGCTGGGGCTCGGCGGCCTGTGTCAGGGCGGAAGCACAAATGGCCGCAAGAGCCAAGAGGTTCAATGAGAATGCAGATCCATTCGCCTGACGCTCGCCCATCCGATCACCTCGGATGCAATCGCCATCGCTGGCGGGGCGGGTATCATTTCCAGAATCGGCACCGGAATCTCTCGATGCTTGCCTTTTCGTCGTCGAGAAAATCCTGCAACGGCATTGAGTGTTCCCACCGATACTTGAAATCATCGGCCAGCGAGTTGCCAAAACGCGACGTGCGGTCGGCCGCAACTTCAAAGGTATTCATCGTCCTGTTGCCGCGATCCTCAATGGAAGAAATCTGGTAGGGCTCGAAGTAGACCTGCATGTCGGACAGCATGTACGTCGATTCAAACGTGCAGTCCGTCACCCGGACTTCGATCCCGGCCTGGCTGGCCGCACGAAGTTTCCGATAACCGGCCGTGACATTCTTCCAAGTGATGTCATAAGCCAGGGACGCCTTGATTGCGTGAAGAACCTCGTCAAAGGCGAAGCTTTCCAGCGGCTGGAACATCCGCGGCCGCTGGGCCTCGTCGTACGCCAGGGCCTTTCGAAACGAGCATTCCGACCAGGGATTGAGGATGACCCCCCGAAACCTGCCCTTCCGTCTGCTAATGAGATCCTCAATGTCCTCACGGAAACGCCCGTTCGTGGCGGCGAGGAACGAATGCCCGTGAAAGGCCAGCAGATCAACGGACGAACTGGCGCGGATTGCCCTCTGCTTGGCTGTATTGCGAGCATCGCGGTCGGCCGGCAGGTAGAGGTACTGAAAGCCCTCGTTGTTGAAGAGGGGAATCGATCTGCCGACTTCGCCGCGAAGCAGCCTTCCGGCCACCTCAAAGAAGTCGCGGCTGAAGCAGCGCCTGAAATCGTCGGTGGCGCCAAAGGGCTTGACCAGCCCGGGATTCGGACCGTCAGCACCGAAACGTGCGATGAACTCCCCCACCTTTCTGAGCTGTTCGGCATCGGCATGACGAGCGCCGGTCGCCGACACGCGCTTCTGATACCACAACAGCGTGGGCCGGCCGGAATCCTGAAACAGCTTCCACGCCCGATAGAACTCTTCCTCCGTGCCCGACAGGAAGGGTTTCCCCGTGTCCGGATTCTTGTTGCCGGTGGGTGTGCCGAAGCGCTTCCAGAGCATCCCGACAAAGATGTCGCAGGTCACCAGCTCCGTGACGGCATCCTGGGGGTTCCCCATGCCGGGCAACGCATTCAACTCCCACCGCTTGGGCTCGAATTCCACATTGAATCCCTCGCGGCAGAACGCATTGCCGCTCCGCACCACATCTTCGACGATGTCGCGCTCGGGCCGCATGTCGCCGGGAGACGCAATGAATACCTTGAAGACTTTCATGGCTTTGATTTCACATGCTACCCCGCCACGCCCGGGTTACAAAGACCCTGTCCGGCTCAATCCGGAATCCGGTCGCGTGGGATAGCTCGCACACCTGGTCCTGCGGAAGATCGCAGGCCAGGCGGATCAACGAATGGCCGGGATCCCAGGCGATTCGCTTCGCCCCGGTCTGCGTCTTCAGTCGCTCCAGCAGTTCTGGTTCCGGAACTTCGCCCCGGAGCCGTAACCTGGCGCAACTTGCCCGCTGTATTGTCGGGCAACTGCACGGCGCGCAATACTCATCGCCGAGCCCCGGCCGCCAGGTCCCAAGTGATTCGGGCATCCCCAGGGCATTGGCGATCGCACATGACGTGTGGCGGTACATCGGGTGTTTTAGCCGGTCGCCTTCTTCAAACGCGGTTTGAATCAGCTGCGGATCGACCGCCTCCCCGTACTCGACGGGTCGCGTTCGCGTCAATAAGCCCTGCACCGCGGGATTGCTCTTCAACGCGGTACCGCGCGACTTGAAGCCAACCAGGACTGACGAGGAAAAGCCGGCGTCACGCACCATCCGGATTCTCTCGGACAAGGAGTCGGCCGGGTTGAGGACGGGTGAGAATGGCCGCCAGAAATGCACGGGAATGATGCCGGCCTCCCTCGCCTTCCGGGCTGCCGCCAGCGTGATCGCGACCGAGGCCGTCTTCCCGTTTTCAATTTCTGGAACCGAAGATTCGCACACAAACGACTGCGACAGAAACAGAATCGTCGGCGAGGACGAACGGCGTAGCACCTCGATGGCCTGGCACGCCAATGGGGACTTTGTGACGAAGACGATCGGATGATTCGGAAAACACCGGCCAATCTCCGGACCGAGCTCCGCCAGGAACGCAACCACGTCGGCGGACATGAAGACATCCGTGTAGTTCCCGATGCAGATCGGCACGGGAGATGCCGGCCGTCCCCAACTGCGCCCGGCGGACTCCAGATGCGCGGCGATGGCGCCCGTGACCTCCGCGACATTTGACCGTATCTTCGGCGCGAGGCGCGTGAGGCTGAGCGGCCGCAAATAGCAGTAAGTGCAGTCGGCGGGGCATCCGATGATCGGATCCACGCTGACCCAGGTGTCATGACGGGAAACCAGGGGAGGCAACTGCGTCATGAATCCACCTCCGCATCAGATAACCGCCTGCTACACCAGGCGATGTTCGGGCCGCTGTTCTCTGACGTAGTCCAGATCGGGCATCAACTCCTGCATCGCGTCCAGGGGCAGCAAACCTTCGCGGACCAGGAAGTCGACCAGCGAACACTCATCATGATCCAACAGGGCCTGTGAATTCACAAATTGCGGCAGAATGGGCTGGAGTAACTGACGGATCCGCGAGCCCTTGCTGACATGCTCGTTGTTCAGGGGGTAAATATACAAACACAGTAGATGTTCCTTGATCCGGGCGCGAGTCCGCTCAAACTCCTGCGACTGCAATGCCCCGGGACGCCCGAGTCTGTTCCCGCGAATGAAAGCTGTTGCCAGTTCCAGAAACCAGGCGTCGAACTCAACCACGGCGCCATCCACGGCCTTGGCGCCGGCCAATAGCCCGAATATCCGGATGGCACGATCGAGAAACCTGTCGTCGACGGTGATGCCCAGCAGCCGCAAATCATCGGCGGGGAGTTGCGATGGATGAAGATTCAGGCCGGCAACCACCATCAGGCAGTCCTCGAAGAAGCCGGCCATCATGTCGGACAATAGGCATATCTCCGCCTCGGGCGACAGCGAATCGCGCCGCCGGGTTATGATGCCACAGATGTCCGTGCCTGCCTCGGGGCGGCCCGAACGGCTGAGCGCCAGTTCCGTGATCTGCCGCGCTGCTGTCTCACTCGAAAACGGGAAGCCGCGGGGCTCGATGTTGTGGGCGAAGGGCCAGCGATAGAGATCGTGGGACCAAGCGAGAAAATCGACGTATTCCCGGTCCACGCGACGGCCCGCAGCCTCGTGCTGCCTCCCAACTTCCTGACACAATAGCGCGACTCTGCGGACGTGATAGTACCTCGAAAAAAACCGTGGGCGGGGATCTTCCGGCCGGTGCAAGGTGGTCACGAAGCCAGTGATGTGACGGAGCCGATCGACGCCGGCGCGCAATGGTTCGGGAATGGCTGGATACGACGGCGGGTTGTTGGAGTTCACATTCGTCATGGTTGTCTGACGAGCGCAGCCGTTTCGGCATACTGGCTCAGCCACTTGGTCACCTGAGGCACGGAACCGAGCAGCAGCGTGCCCAGGACCGAGATCGCGACCGCGGTGACAATGGGCCACTGCCGCGGCAAAGCGGCGGCGGGGGTATCGGGCGAAGGGCGGAGGAACATGGCGCCGACGATGCGGAGGTAGTAGCCGGCCGACACGGCGGCGTTGGCGACGAGAACGATGACCAGCCAGAGATTGCCCGCGTCGAGCGCGGGCCGGATCAGGAAGAGTTTGCCGAAGAAGCCGATCGTCAGCGGCAGGCCGATCAGCGAGAAACAGGAGACGGTCATGGCCAGCCCGAGCATGACATGTTTGCGGCCCTGGCCCGCAAGATCCTCGAAGGTCTCCGCCGAGCCTTTGCCTTCGTGTGAGGGCAGCAGCATGAGCACGCCGAAGGCCCCGACATTCATCAGCCCGTAAGCGGTTAGGTAGAAAACCACGCCCGTCAAAGCGCTGGCGTGAGCCCCGGCCAGCGACGCCAGGCCGACCAGCATGTAGCCCGAGTGGGCGATCGAGGAATAGGCAAGCGTGCGTTTGATGTTGGTCTGCAGCAGGCCCAGCAAATTGCCGACGGACATGGTGATGGCCGCGACCACCCAGAGCATGGTGACCAGCGTGTGCGGGAGATCGAAGTTGCTGCCGCCGACCGCATTGAGAATCTTGATGGTGGCCACGATGCCGGCGGCCTTGGGGACGAAAGCCAGGAAGGCGGTCACGCTCGTGGCGGCGCCTTCGTACACGTCGCCCGCATAGAAGTGGAGCGGGAACGCGGCGAGTTTGTAAGCCAGCCCGATGAGCACCAGCACCACGCCAAACAGTTGCCAGGTCGGCAAACTCCCGTTGGCGCGGATGGCGCTTTGAAGCTTGGCGGCGATGAGTGTGAGGTTGATCTCGCCCGTGGCACCGAACAGGTACGAAAAACCGAAGAGCATGATCGCCGCCGACAGCGCGCCGAGGAAGAAGTACTTCAGACCCGCTTCCTGGGCCAATGCCGTGCCGCGCGACATGGAAACCATGACGTACGTGGGAATGGAAACCAGCTCCAGGGCGAGGAAGAGGACGATGAGATCGTTGGCCGCGCAGAGCAGCACCAGGCCGGTCACCGAGAGCGTGAGCAGCCCGAAATATTCGCCGGTGTCGTGGCCGAGCTCGAGGGCGGAATTGCCCGTGGCATCCGTGTTGGTCGGGAAGCTGAGCAGCGCCAGCAGCGCGCCCATGAGCAGGGCGAGCAGCCGGAAATAGTGTCCGAACTCATCGATCCAGAGCGTCTGGGACAGTTTGCCGACGAGGGGTATCTCGGCGCCAAGTTGCAGAAGGAACGTGCCCAGCATGGCGCCGATGGCGAGTATGGCCGAGAGGCGGCGGAGCACGGGCTTCTTCGAGCAGCCGAGGAGGAAGAGCAACAGCGCAACGGCGATGAGGATGATCTCGGGGAGGATGGTTGGGAAGTCGGGCATTTAGTAGTTAGTAGTCAGTAGTCCGTGGTCAGTAGTCAGTCGTTGGTGATCGGTGATCGGTTATCAGTGATCGGTTCTGGTACTGTCCACCGATTACCGATCACTGTTCACCGATCACCGTTCTTTCTTCTCGCTATGGTTACTCCGTTCGGTTATTGCGACGGCTTTCGTTTCATACGGATTCGCGGCTGTGTCCTTGTTAATAAGTAGCTGCTTCACGGGATGATAAAACGTGTCCATCAGTTTGCCGGGGATGATGCCGAGGATGACGACGGCCAGGGCGAGCGGAATGAGAATGCCCATCTCGCGGGCGCTGAGGTCAGTCGGCAGGGGGCTTTCGCCGAGCCCGCCGTTTGCGGCGTGCAACAGACGGCTCGGCGAGCCGTCCCCATCAGCATCATGCGACGCGTGGCCGGAATCATGATCGCCTGGGGTTTTCAGCGGGCCCCAGATGACCCGGGCAGCCAGGTGCAGCATGTAGATCGCGCCCAGGATGATGCCCACGGCGGCGAAGGCCCCGTATTTAATTCCCAGCCCGGGCGATTTGAAGGCGCCGAGGATCGTCAGGAACTCGGAAGCGAAACCGTTCAAGCCGGGCAAGGCGATGGAACTCAGCACAAAGAGGACGAAGAAGAACGCCATCCGGGGCATCTTTCGCGCCAGACCCGAAAGCTGATTGATGTCGCGCGTGTGGAATCGCTCGTAGATCATGCCGATGACCAGGAACATCGCCCCGGTCGACAGGCCGTGGTTGATCATGTAGAGGATCGCGCCGTACACGCCCTCGAAGTTCATCGCGGCCAGGCCAAGAATACAGAAACCCATGTGCGAGACCGAGGAATACGCAACCAGCTTCTTGATGTCCTGCTGCACCCAGGCGACCAGCGCGCCGTAGATGATGGCGATCACGCAGAGTACGCCGACCACATGCACAAGGCTTGGCGAAGTGGCAAAGCCGATGGGCAGCACCAGCCGCAGAATGCCGTAGGTGCCGAGCTTGAGCAGCACGCCGGCGAGGATGACCGAGCCCGCCGTCGGGGCTTCGGTGTGCGCCAGCGGCAACCACGTATGCACGGGGAACAGCGGCACCTTCACGGCGAACCCGGCCATCAAACCCAACGCCACCCACATACGCTCAGTTGCGCCCAGCCGGTTGACGGCGAAGTCGGTGATCGTGGCGATCTCAAAACTGTGAGCCTTGAGTCCCAGGTAGAGCAGGGCGGCCAGCGTGAACACGCCGCCGGCGAATGTGAACAGGAAAAACTTGACGGCCGCGTAGCGCCGATCGGGTCCGCCCCAGATGCCGATGATGAAGAACATCGGGACCAGCGTCAGTTCGAAGAAGATATAAAACAACAGTGCATCGCGCGAGACGAACACGCCGACCATGGCGCTGAGCAGCAGGAGCATCCAGGCGTAGTACTGCTTGGGCCGGTCCTGAATGCTCTGAAAACTGGCCCAGATCGCCAGTGGCTGGAGGAAGACCGTGAGCATGACCAGCCAGAGTGAAATCGAATCGACGCCGAACGCCAGATTGAAGCCAATGGAGGGAATGCCGATGATATCGAGCGTGAACTGCATTCCCGGATCATTCCACTTATAGGCAAAAACCAGCGGCAAGGCCGCCAGAAAACAGCCAAAACTGGCAAACAGCGCAATGAACCTCGCCACTTTGCCATTCGGCGAGCAGGCGCACAGCAGCGCGCCCAAGGCCGGAAGAGCGAGAATGACGGGGATGAGGTATTCCATGGTTCGGTTGCGCCGGCTAGATGAAGATCAGTAATAGAATGGCCGCCATGCCCGCGAGCATCATCAGGGCATAGCCCTGGAGGCGGCCGCGTTGCGTGGTTAGTTTGAGCGTAAACCCGCCCAGTTGCGGGACGAACCCGACGGCGTTGACCAATCCGTCAACCAGCCAGCGGTCGATCCAGAAAAACGCCTTGCCCAGCCACCGCAACGGCTCGACGATGGCCGACTGGTAAATCTCGTCGACGAAATACTTGCCTTCGAGCAGAATCCGCAGACCCGGGAAGCGGTTGGCCAGCGCATCGCCCTTGGCTCGGTTCTGGAGATGGTTCACGTACGCCAGGAGGATGCCCAGCAACGCGATGAGCACGCTGATGGCCATGATCGACATGTGCGATGTCGCTTCGGCGGCCTCGCCCTCGGCCTCCTTGCCCCACATCGCCGGGTCGAAGTCGGTCGTGTCGAGCCCGTCGCGGACCTGTCCCGCTGCAACGTGGTAACCGGCCGTGAACGACGGGCTGGTCCCCAGGAAGTGCGCGAGCTTGTGATCGCGGGCCAGATACCAGCCGGACAGCAGCGCCCCGATCGCCAGCAGCACCAGCGGCAGGATCATCAGCATGGGCTCGTGATTGTGCGGCTTGTGTTCCGCGCTATGAGCATGATCATCGTGACCGTGGGCGTCAGCCCCGTGGTCGTCGTGGGCATGGCCATCGGCCGGTTCAGTCGGGACGACTTCCGGGCCAAGAAAGACCCGGAAATAGAGCCGGAACGTGTAATAGGCGGTCATCAACGCGGTGAGCATCATCACCACGCCGAGGAGTCTGCTGCGGTCCCAGGCCGCGATGACGATTTCATCCTTGGAGTAGAACCCCGCGAACGGCGGCACGCCGGCCAGCGCCAGGCAGCCAATGAGGATCAGGATATTGGTCTTGGGCAGGACATTCTTGAGGCCGGACATCTTCCGCATGTCCAGGTGTGCCATCATGGCATGCATCACAACGCCCGAACTGAGGAACAGCAGGGCCTTGAAGAACGCATGCGTGACCAGGTGAAACACACCCGCGACTGGCGCCAGGACGCCCATCGCCACGAACATGAAACCAAGCTGCGAGACGGTCGAGTACGCGAAGACCTTCTTGAGATCGAACTGCCGCAGGGCGATCGTGCCGGCCATGAACGCCGTGAAGGCACCGACGATCGCGATCGCCCACAGCGATGCCTGATTGACCGCGAAGAAGGCGCTGCACCGGGCAATCATGAACACGCCGGCCGTCACCATCGTGGCGGCGTGGATCAGCGCCGACACTGGCGTCGGGCCTTCCATCGCATCGGGGAGCCAGACATACAGCGGGAACTGGGCACTCTTGCCGAAGGCGCCGAGCATCAGGCAGAAGGGGATCCATTGGATGGCTGACTGTTTCCACGCCGGCAGCGCGGCGATGAACGCGGGGTCGGTGATTTTGATGAGTGCGCCATCGCCGGCTCCGAAGTAAGAGACGGTGCCGAAGATCACGTAGATAAGCATGATCCCCAGGCCGAAACCAAAGTCGCCGATGCGGTTGACGAGGAACGCCTTCTTGGCGGCCTCGCGGGCCGAGGGTTTGTCGTAGTAGTGCCCGATGAGCAGGTACGAGCACAGGCCCACGCCCTCCCAGCCCAGGTAGAGCATGATGAAGTTGTTGCCCATGACCAGGTTGGTCATGGCAAAGATAAACAGGCCCAGGTAGGCGAAGAAGCGGAAGTAGCCGCTGTCGCCCTTCATATAGCCGGCCGCGAACACCGTGATCAGGAAGCCGATGCCGCAAACCACGCAGAGCATGGTGATCGTCAGCGAGTCGAAGAAATAGCCGTAGGTGGCTTTGAAATTGCCCGCGGAAACCCAGGTGTACCAATCCACGCTGGCGGCCAGTCGCATGGGGCTGTCTTCTTTGCGAATCTCAGCAGCGTGAGGAGCGAGGTTCTCCACCACTTTGTCGATGTTCGTCAGTTTGACATAAGGGTATTTGGCGCCGGCCGGGGTCAGGCTCTCGGAACTGTGCAGCAGGTAAACCATTCCCATCAGCAGCACAATACTCATGGCCGCGCTCGCGCCGACCGTCAGCCAGATCGGCCAGTGCGATTGCCCTTTGATCCACTTGGCGCCGAAGAACCCCGCCACCATCGCACCCAACAGGGGCAACAGCGGAATCAGGTAAGAATGTTCGATAACCCAGTACATATTTGTAGGGTCCGCATTGCGGACCGTTTTTGCCAACCAACACGCGACTCGTATCCCGCCGGAATGGTCCGCAATGCGGACCCTACCCTTTCAATTCACTCCACGCATCCGCGTCCAACGTACTCCGTTTCCGATAAAGCAACACCACCAATCCCAGCGCCAGCGATGCCTCGGCCGCTGCGATCACCAAAATGAACACCACGAACGCCTGGCCATGGAAGAACGCCGAACCCATCCAATGCCGGCCAAAGGCGATGAAGTTGATGGCCACGCCCTGAAACATCAACTCCGTACACAGGAACATGATGATCAGGTTCCGCCGGGAAACAAAGCCGATCAATCCGATTACAAACAGGATCGCGCCAACCGCCAGATATTTCTGTAACATCAGTTCTGGCATCGGTTAACGCTCCGGATAGGCCTTGGCCCGGGGGTTGGTGGTTCCATAGATCGGGATCGTGTGCGGATCACTTTCGACGTCGGGCATACTCGTTGCGGTCTCGTACGTCTCCTGAACACCGCTCTCCGTACCCACCTGGCGCCGGGCAATGAGAATCGCACCCACCATGCCCATGGTCAGGATGACCCCGGCCAGTTCCAGCGAGATCACCTGTGAGCTGAACAGGTATTGGCCAAAATCGCGGATGGCGATGTTCTTGTCCGGCGTTTCGATCACCGGCAGATTCAGCGGGGCGGCCTTGTCGAAGATCAGGAACATCAGCACGGCCAGTAGCACAAACCCGATCGCCGACGCGACCAATGGCTCGCGGCTGACTTCGTCGCAATCCTGACCCTGCACCTCCACCGACTGCGGCGGGCTGGCCAGCGTGATCACAAACACATAAGTGACCAGGATCGCCCCGGCATAGATGATGACCAGCGCGATCGCCATAAACTCAGCCCAGAGCAGGACAAACAACCCGGCCGTGGCGATGACTGTCAGCACAAAGTAGAGGGCCGAGTAAACCGGCTTGGAATGCGTCACCACGCGCATCGCAGCGATGACCGCGACGCCCGAGAACAGCCAGAAATAAACGTCCGCGAACGATTGCTGCGCGGTCTGGCGGATAAGCGTCGCGGCAAACACCAGGAACCCGAGCAGCAGGACAACCCCGCCAATCTTGCGAAAGGAATTTTCCCGCCGCGAAGGCAGGACCATGACGGTGGCAATGGCGGCGATGGTACAAAAGGCGATGATAGCCAGTGGGTGAAGCACCCCGGCGGCCAACGGCAGAAGGCTGGGATTGAGCAATTCGTGCATAGATCTTGGCCAGCACCGAGTAAGTGGCGAAGTCTATGAGTGGGAAATGGCGTTGGCAAGAGCAGGAACGGGGATTTCGTTGCCTCATCTGCCCGTCTTCGCCTTTGCCTTTTGCACTTTACCTTTGCTCACTGCCTTCGCCTTGCTCGCCATCGGCAGCGCCTTGGCCACCGCCTTCGTCTTGCCCGCCGCCACCAAAGCGCCGCCGGTGTCCCCACCGGCGGAAATTCCAGCCAACGCCGCCACCCGATTCCCCACATGCGCCGACACCTCCGCGAAGTCGCCCACATCCACCGTGCCATCCCCATTCAAATCCCCCATGAACCACTGCGCCCCAGTCCTCCCCATATTCGCAATCACGCCCAGGTAATCCTTGTCATCCACGATCCCATCCAGATTCGCATCCCCGGCCACCGTCTGCTGAATCAGCAACTGACTAAACACCCCACCCAGCGACTGCCCGCCAAAACTCGGCAAGTGCAACAGCGCATTATCCACCATCCCCAGCGCCGCCGTTCCCGACGCCACAGCGCCGCTTGTCTTCAGTGCCGGCGTAATCCCCATCCGTCCATTCCCGATCCACTGATTCACCGTTGCCACCGGCGAAGCTCCGCCATAGTTCAAAATCATCCCATTCCCGGCCAGATCCAGCGTCCCGCCCGCCGTGATATTCAGCGTCCCCGCCCGCAATACCAGATTCTTTCCCGCCGCCAGCGACAGATTCGTGCCCACGGTCAGCGACCCCACATCCACGACACTCCCCGCCGTCCCATCAAGCTGCACCGCCTTCACATCTGTAAACGCCACCGCCGTCGTTCCCACCAGCGCCTGCCCCGGTAACACCTGCACGCTCGACGCCGCTGTCGTCCCCGTCAGCACCAGCGTATCCTTGCCGCCCCCGGCCCTGAACGTGAGCCCAATTGCAGGCAGCCCATTGGTCACATCGACCGTCAGCGTGTCATCGCCACCGCCGACAAACTCGCACGATTCCACCGTGTTCACCGCGTAGCTGCTCGTCGGCCCGGCCTGCAGCGACGTTCCGTTCCAGATCTGCAGCGTGCCGTGATCGGCCGTCAACCCAACCGAGAACTGCGCGTTCCCGCCCGTCGCCGTCGTTGTCAGCACCAGCCCGCGTTCGTACGCCCCCATGTCCACGATCGGCGCCGTTCCCAGCCCGGTATCAACAACCCCGGGCATATCAAGAAACCGCGGCTTCCCAGCCAGGTCCGTCGTGATCCCCGCCGGTACGGCCGCATTCTTCCCCGCATCGATCACCGGCGAAGTCAATTGTGGCCTCAGATCGCCGTAGTCGTCATCGGCCGTTCCCCACGTGCCATCCGTGCCGGCAGAGGGATTGCGGACAAAGAGCGGATCGGCGTTGATGTTCTTGGTGCCGGTGTAGATGCCGCTCGTTTGCTGGATGTCGCTGTAATTGACTGTCACCGTGCCGCTCACCCGGCATATCTGTGGATTGCTCGATGCCGTGTTCTCCCAGATGATGCAATTGGTCAGCATCGGCGAGCCGGACGAGTGGTACATTCCGCCGCCGTTACTGGCCGAGTTTGCGCTGAACGTGCAGTTGGCCACCACCGAATTGGACGAGGAATTGTACATCCCGCCACCATTGCTGGCTGAGTTCCCGCTGAACGTGCAGTTGGCCAGAACTGGATTGGACTCGGAATCGTACATCCCGCCGCCATTGCTGGCCGCGTTTCCGGTGAACGTGCAGTTGTTCAGTGTCGGGCTTGCGGATGAATTGTACACACCGCCACCGGAACTCCCGCCCGCGCTTCCGGTGAACGTGCAGTTGTTCAGCGTGGGAGTGCTCATGTTGTCGTTGAACATCCCACCGCCGTATGACGTCCCGCTATTGCCGATGAATGTGCAGTTAAGCAGTGTCGGACTGGCTGCATTACGCAGCCCGCCGCCGTAGGCAGCCGTATTTGTGCTGAACACGCAGTTGGTCAATCTCGTGTTGGAATCACCGTTATACATCCCGCCGCCGTAGCTGATCGCCGTGTTCCCGCTGAACGTGCAGTTCGTCAACATCGAGCCGGACGAGGAATCATCCTTATACATTCCGCCGCCGATGCTGGTCGCCCTGTTCCCACTGAACGTGCAGTTCACCAGCGTCGGGCTCGACGAGGAATTGGAGTCATACACTCCGCCGCCGTAGCTCGCCGTGTTTCCGCTGAACCTGCAATTCGCCAGCATTGAGCCGGGGGAGCTCTGGCTCAACATCGCACCGCCGTAGCTCATCGCCGAGTTCCCGCTAAACGTGCAGTTGGTCAGCGTCGGCGCGGAAAAGTTGTTGTATATTGCGCCGCCCTGGCCGGCCGCGTTCGCGCTGAACGTGCAGTTTGTCAACGATGGAGAAGAGTAGTCGTTGTATATTGCGCCGCCCTGGCCGGCCGAGTTCCCGCTGAACGTGCAGTTCGTCAACGATGGAGAGGAGTTGGAGTTGTACATTGCGCCGCCTTTACCCTTGGCAATGTTTCCGCTGAATGTGCAGTTCGACAGCGCAAGCGAACTGTACAGCGCAAGCAGGCCACCTCCCATCGGGTGGTATGAACCCGTGCCAGCGGCGTTTCCGCCAGTCACGGTAACGCCATCAAAAACAATCGAAGTGCCCACTCTGTCTGCAGTAACAACATGGTAGCTGTTGTCAGTGCTATCACCGACGTTCCCGATCTCCCCGGAGAGGACCGTCGGATGAGCGCCCGTGTCGCGTGCATCGGGATCGGATGCTCCGTACCCGGCGTAGCCGCCATAAAGGGCAACGCCGTTCCTCAACACAAAACTGATCGAGCGATCGGTGGTGTTCGTTGGCTTGTAGATCCCATCCGCCAAACGAATGGTATCCCCGTCCTCCGCGCCTAGCAGAGCCGACTGCAGGTTCGTGAAGGCATCGCCCCAGGATGTTCCTGTATTCGTGCCGACGGCAGCGACGTCCACATAAATTGTCTTCGGAGCCTGAGCACGGACTGATCCTTCGTAAGCGCCACTGTCCACCTCGCCGTTCTGGATTCGGGCGTTGCCGGCCAGGTCGGTGGCGATCCCAGCGGGAATGGCCGCGTTGGATCCAATGTCCAGCACCGGCGATCCGGGCCGCAAACGCAGGTCACCCCAGTCGTCATCGGCCGTGGCGAACAGGCCATCGGACCCAGTCCAAGGCGTGCGAACGAAGAGCGGATCGGCGTTGATGTTGCCCACACCCGCGTAGCCGCCCTGGATGTCACTATATGAGACCACCGGCACGCTGGCAGAGTCGTAGTTGTAGATCGACGGGTCGCCATTACCCCAAATAATGCAGTTGGTCAGCGTCGGGCTGGAAGACGAGTTGGATATGCTGGAGCCCGAATCTCCGTTCCGGCCAAGCGTGCAGTTGATCAGCGTCGGGCTGGAAGAGGAATTCGACATCACGTCGCCGTTGGAAGCCGAGTTGGCACTGAACGCGCAGTTGATCAGCCTCGGCGACGACGAGATGTTGTACATTCCGCCGCCACCGTATCTCGATCCATTTCCTTGGAATGTACAGTTGGTCAGCGTCGGCGAGGACGAGTCGTTGTACATGCCGCCGCCGATGTTCCCGGCGATATTGCCACTGAACGCGCAGTTGCTCAGCGTCGGGCTTGACGACGAGTTGTACATTCCGCCGGCGTTCTTGCCGTTGTTCCCACTGAATGTGCAACTGACCAGCGTCGGCGAGGAGAACAGCGCATCATAGATTGCTCCGCCGTCGGATGAGCTGGTATTCCCCTTGAATGCGCAGTCGGCCAGTGCCGGACTGGACGAGAAGTTGTACATCCCGCCACCGTAGGAAGCCGAGTTGCCGGTGAAGGTGCAATTGGTCAGCGTTGGGCTGCTGGTCACATTGTATACGCCTCCGCCGCCGCCGGATGTGCCCGATGCCGAGTTGCCGGTGAACGTGCAGTTGGTCAGCGATGGCGAACTGCCCGTCGCAAACAGCGCGCCTCCCGAGCCCTGGTTCGTTCCAGAGCCGTTGGCATTTCCGCCAGCGAAGGTGATGCCGTCGAGGATGCACGACGAAGCGACCCCGGCGGCGGTAACAATGTGATAGCTGTTGTCACTGCTGATTCCAGGGACACCGATGTCCCCGGAAAGGACTGTCGGATAAAGGACCGTGTCGCGCGTGTTGGGGTCCGACGCCCCGTATCCGGCGTAGCCCCCGTACATGGCAACCGCGCTCTTCAGGACGAAGCTGATTGTCCGGTCGGTCGTCGTCGTCGGTGTATAAATACCTTCTGCCACGCGAATGGTATCGCCGTCCGTTGCTGCCAGGAGTGCCGCCTGCACGCTGTTGAAGGCGTCGTTCCATGATGTACCCGTGTTGGCACCGACAGCCCCCAGGTCCACGAAGATTGTCTTTGGAGTCGGCGTGCTCACCGGTCCTTCAAGGGCACCCAGGTCCACCCTGCCATTCTGGATGCGGGTGTTGCCAATCAGGTCGGTCGTTACACCAGTGGGAACAGCCTGGTTGGAGCCGATGTCGAGCACCGGAGATCCGCCACGCAGCCGCAGGTCACCGTACTCATCATCGGGCGTGCCAAACAGGCCATCAGGGCCTGTCCAGGAAGAGCGGACAAAAAGCGGGGCGACATTGACGTTGCCAGTACCGATATAGCCGCCTTCGATGTCGCTGTAGGTGATCAGCGCCGTGCTGGAACTATTGTAAATCGGCGAGCTTCCACTGCCCCAGACGATGCAGTTGATCAGCGTCGGGTTGGAAGCGGTGTTGTATATCCCGCCGCCGCTGGAGGATGCCGTGTTGCCACTGAAGGTGCAGTTGATCAGCGTCGGATTCGAAGTGGTGTTGTATATCCCGCCGCCGCTGGAGGATGCCGTGTTGCCGCTGAACGTGCAGTTGATCAGCGTCGGATTCGAAGAATAGCTACTGTACATTCCCGCGCCGGTGCTGGCCGCGTTCTCGCTAACAACGCAATTCCGGATCGTCGGCGATGCCGACATCAGGTAGATGCCGCTGCTGCTGGCGCCAGTAACGGTAAAGCCGTCGACGATAGCGGTTGATGTCACGTGGCTGCAAAAAAGGACTTGCCGGCTGTTGTCCGAACCGTTGCCCACCGTGCCAATGTCACCTGACAGAATGCTGGCATCGTGAGCCAGATCGCGGACATCGGGGTCGGCCGCGCCGTAGCCGGCGTAGCCGCCGTAAATCCCCACCCCGGACTTCAATTGGAAGCAAGCGTACTGATCCGTGCCAGTCGTCGGCTTGTACGTCCCGCCCGCAACACGAATATCCACGCCGGAAGCGGCCTGGGTCATCGCGGCCGCAAGGTCCGTAAACGCATCCGTCCAACTTGACCCATCGTTGTTGCCGGGGGCGGTGGCATCGACATGGACCAGGGTCGGCGCCATGCGCAAGCGTGCCTGAGTCGGCCGGTACGTCGTTGACACATAGCCACCGCCACTGGCCGCAGGTGGACTAATCGTGGCAAACGTGCCACTGACGGTACTGCCACTGATGATGTCAAACGAGTCGCCCATCGCGGGCGTACCGGCCAGGTTGATGACCAGATTTCCTCCGAGGCTCGCCGCGCCCGAGGCAACAATGCGGCCATAGCCACTGCCGGGCGTCGTGTTCGCCAGCGTAACGGCCAGAGTCCCCGCCGTTTGTGTGTAGGTTCCAACCACGGCCGTGCTTGACGCACCCAGCGTGAACAACATTGCGCCGCTCACACTCAGGCTTCCGGCCGAGAAGGCGGCATTCGACGACAACGATCCGCCGAAACAGTTGGCGCTATCGGTGATGGTAGCCGCAGCAGCAAAAGTCACCGACCCGGAACCCATCGTCATGCTGCCGGCGGTGAAGGTATTGTTGAACAACGCCGTTGCGCCGGAAAATGCGGCCGTGCCCACGTTCACCACGCTGTTGACGGTCACGGTCCCCGCGCTGGCCGTCAGCTTACCCGCGCCGGTGATTCCAGCCGCCACGCCCAGGCTGTGGGTCCCGCCGACGAACCCCAGAGTCGCCCCACTGCTGACTGAGAACCCGGAGTTGTCCGTCCCGCCCCCGACCAGGTTCAAAGTTCCCACCTGCACATTGACGGTTCCGACGTTATTGAACGGAACCGCGATCACGGCCCATCCACTGCCGCCTTTGTTAATCGTTCCGTTGTTGACGACCAGATTGGTCCCGCTTGTCAAGTTGATGTAGGGTGACGCGCTGGATGAGTAATTGATCTGTCCGTTGTTGGTCAGCGTGGCATTCGTCATATTGACGGCCCCGCCGCCGCTCCAGGCGATCGTGCCTTTGTTGTCCATGGATCGACTCAGCGCCACGTTGCCGCTACCGCTCAGGTTGAGTGTCCCCGTGCTGGCGATGATGGTCTTACCCGCCCCGCTCATCGTTCCACCGGTCCAGGCCACAATTCCCGTCACGGTCACATCCGCACTGCCCGAAAGCGTGCCGCTGGAGATGGATCCCCCATTGATGCTGGCCGCTGCGTTAAAGTTCACGATTCCGCCGCTAACAGTTGTATTGCTGAGGCCGGCCGCTGCGTTGAAGCTCACGGTTGCGCCGCTAACCGTCGTATTGCCGAGGCTGGAGACCGCCAAGAAGCTCACCAAACCACTGGAAAACGTTGCTGGCCCGCCGACGTTCACCGCGCCGTTGACCGTTAGGGTCCCCGCGTTGACCACAATTCCACCTGCGCCCGAGATCGTCGCCGTCGTGCTCAGGCTGTGTGTTCCGCCGGCAAACCCCAGCGTTGCTCCGCTGCCAATTGCAAAGCCCCCGCTGTCTGTTCCGCCGCCGCTCACACTCAGCGTCCCCGCCTGCACATTGACGGTGCCGGCGTTGTTGAACGGAATCGCAATCGTTGCCGTGGCACTGCCACCTTGGTTGATTGTGCCGTTGTTGGCGATCAGATTCGTCCCGGAGGTCGAGTTGATGCTGGAATTGCCGGTGCCCGAGTAATTGATTTGTCCGTTGTTAGTGAGCGTCGCACTCGTCATGCCGAGCGTCCCGCCATTGCTCCAGTTGATCCTGCCGTTGTTGTCCATTGACCCGTTCAGCGACACATTGCTGCCATTGAGGTTGAGCGTTCCCGTGCTGGCAATGATGGTCTTGCCCGTCCCGCCCATCGTTCCGCCTGTCCAGTTGCAGGCACCGTTGATCGTCATGTTGCCTGCGACATAGACCGTTCCGGATGAAATGGTAAACGTCCCGTTGATTTGCGATGTGGTGCCAACTGATAGCGTCCCGGATGACAGGGTAAACGCGCCGTTGATCTGTGCTGTCGTGCTCATTGATAGCATCGCACCGCTCAACGTCAGCGTTTCATCGCAGACCAGGCTGTTGATCCATTGGGTGCCGGAGGTGATTGCGATGGTCGGATTGGCCGCAACGGATATGGTCACGTCATCCCCCGACCCCGGCACGACATTCCCTGACCAGTTCAGCGCATCAGTCCAACTGGTCCCATTTCCCCCGCCATCCCAGAATACAGCGTTCGCCAGCAGACACCGCTCTTCCAGCGGCTGACAAACCGCCTCACGCAAAGCGCGATCCACCTTCACAGACCGACCCCGACTCCACTTTGCCCGCATCCGGGAAAACATAGGCGCGCCTCCGGACCATCAACGCAATGCCACCCCGGCCATACCCCGCAACGGCAAGCATTGGGAAACACCCGGAGTGACGATTGTCAATATGATGCAACGCAAACCCCTATCCGTCAAGCAAAAGCTCCTCAGCATCGCACGCCCGGCGCGGCAATTCTTTCGGGAGTATCGCAACAAACGTCGATGGCGCGTTCGTAGTAC
>JANYKD010000537.1 GCA_025361735.1 Phycisphaerales bacterium | reverse complement strand
GACCAGTCAGACTACGTGAACATCATCGCCAACATGGGCAGCAGCAATTCTCAATGGTTTCTAGGCGATCTGAACCACGATGGCGTGGTGACTGCTGACGATCTGGCGATCGTTTCGAGCAGCCTCGGCCTTGGCCCAGCGTTCGCGGCGGGTCCGGCGCTGCAACCAAACCAGATGACGAGTGCCAAGGCGATCATCGCCAAGCCCGTGGTTAAGCAAGTGGCGACGAAGCCCGTTGCCAAGCGACCCGCACCGAAGCCGCGGCACAAAGCCGTGCAGGCTGGGAACAAAGGAGCGAAAAAGGCGAATTGAAAAAGAACCCACGGAGCCAGGCTCCGTGGGTGTCTGTGGTTGGGATATCGGGGCGAGCGATCAGTCCTTCTTGCCGCCGACTCGTTTGCCCCACTGGTGATCCAGCATGAAGAGGTGGGCCGGGCTGTCGCCGAGCTGCTCGGCGGTGGCGGCCAACTCTTCCGACCAGGCTTCTTCCTCAACCTGCTCGCTGACCAGCCACTGCAGCGACACCGCCAAGGCGTGATCCTTCTTGGCCAATGCCAGCTCGTAAAGGGCGATGATGTCTTTGCTCGTGTTCTTTTCCATGTCGCGGACGGCCTTGACGGCTTCCACGGGCGAGGTCCAGTCGTTCTTGGGGGCGGGGATGGACTGAAGTTCGACCGTTCCGCCGCGTTCTTCGAGATGCGCCAGCAGGCGCTCGGCGTGCTCGGTCTCCTCACTCGACTGCTTCGCGAAGAACGCCGTGAACCCGTGCAGGTTCAGCCGCTTGAAGTAGCAGGCGACGGCGCGATAGGCGTGCGAATTACTCTGTTCGTGGGCGATCTGGGTGTTGATGGCCTTGGCGATGTCCTTCGAGATCATTGTTTCTCCTTTATAAGTTGGGTTGGTTGTACGTTGCGTGTTTCTATCGCATCAATGTGGCGGCCCGATCCGGGCCGACACTGACAATGCGGATGGGGCAGCCGATGAGTTGTTCGACGCGTTTGACGTAGGCCTGTGCCTGGGGCGGCAGGTCCTCGAAACGGCGGCACGCGGAAATGTCGGCCTGCCAGCCGGGAAGGGTCTCGTAGACGGGCTCGACGTCGGCCAGTGCATCCATATCCGCGCGAAAACCGTCGAGAAGCTGGCCGTTCTTCTGTTTGTAGCCGGTGCAGATGCGGAGTTGGTCCAGGCCCGTCAGCACGTCGAGCAGGGTCATGGTCACGGCGGTAACGCCACAGAGATCGACGGAGTATTTCACGGCGACGGTGTCCAGCCAGCCGCAGCGTCGCGGGCGGCCGGTGGTGGTGCCGTATTCGTGGCCGCGCTCGCGGATGTAGTTTCCGGTGTCGTTGTTCTGCTCCGAAGGGAATGGTCCGCCGCCGACGCGCGTGGAATAGGCCTTCATGATGCCGATGAACTGCTGCACGGAGCGCGGCGGCACGCCGGCGCCGGTGAACAAACCCAGGGCCGAGCAGTTGGAACTGGTGACGTAGGGATAGGTGCCGTGGTCCACGTCGAGCAGGACGGCATGGGCGCCTTCGTAAAGGATGCGTTTGCCGCTCTTGATGGCGGCCAGCAGGATAGCAGTGGTATCGGCCACGAACGGCGCAAGCCGGCGGCCGAAATCGCGATATTGCTCGAAGATGGGTTTGGGATCGAGCGGTGGGGCGTTGTAGAGGGCGGCAAAGAGCTTGTTGCGTTCGGTGGCGATGTGGTTGATGCGTTCGCGAAGTTTCTCTTCGTTGGCGAGGTCGGCGACGCGAATTGCGGTCGAGCGGTGCATCTTGTCGGCGTAACAGGGACCGATACCGCGTTTCGTGGTGCCGATGCCACCGGCGCCGGCCGCGGTTTCGCGGGCGGCGTCTTCCTGCTTGTGCCAGGGCATGACGACATGCGTCTTGTAGCTGACCTTAAGGTTGTCGGGCGTGATGGCGATTCCGGCGGCCGCCAGGGTGTCGATTTCGCGGAAGAGGACTTCGGGGTCCAGGACGACGCCGTTGCCGATGATGTTGAGGATGCCGGGGCGGAAGACGCCAACCGGGAGCAGGTGGGTGGAGAGTTTGCGGCCGCCGATGCTGACGGAGTGGCCGGCGTTGGCGCCGCCGCAGTAGCGGACGACAAGTTGGGCGCTTTCGCCGAGGAAGTCGACGATCTTTCCCTTGCCTTCATCGCCCCATTGGAGGCCGAGAACGCAGGCATTTCCTTCGAGGAACTGTTTCACGGATGGATACCTCAGGTCAAGATAGACGGCAAGATACAGAGCGAGAGTGGAGAGTAGAACGGTTGAACGGGGCTGTCAAGGCACTGCAGGGGTTCGGCCCCGCATGCAGGTATTACTGTGCAGAACGGCAGAAAGTGCATGGTCGCGTCGAATGGTGTGCAGGGATTAGCTTGAATTTGACCAAACGCAAATGTGGTGTACAGTTAGTGCGTACGGGCGAAACGAGTTCCACAGACGAACCTGTGTCTGCAAGTTGCGAATTGCATGCAGGGCGGAGTTGGAAAGATTCCTCTGACGGCTACGAAATAACTCGTCCAGGTTGCGGAACTGTGTCGTGGCTGGTCCGCATGGGCCGGAATGGATCCGGCGATTTGTACCTCACGGATGATGGAATGCTGCCAGGAGCGGTCCTATGTCTCGAACGATGATACTGGAAATGCCGTTGAACGAGGTGATGCGGCCGGAGATCGCCATGTCTCTGCAGCATGTGCTGCGGCTGTACACGGTAGGCAACTTTTTGACGGCTTGGCGCAACCCGGATACCCAGCGGTCGATCGAGCAGGTGTTCGATTCGCCGGAACAGGCCCGGCACGCGGCCGTCACCTGTGCGGCCTGGCTGGGGGTCTCGGTTCCGCCGGCGATGCTGAATGTGCCGGCGTGGTGGCGGCATGACGGCAAGACAGTGCATGGGTAAGATGGGGGGAATCGGCAAAAGGGAGAAATTCGAATTGTGAATTGGGGCTTAGGGTTAGACGTTCAGATAGTGCGGGGACCGATACCGGTTTCAGTACCCTTCGGATACGCACTTGGGTTGATTTCCAACATCTCTATGGTTTGACAGTGACAATCGCCCGCCGGTAGGCGCAGAGGGGCGGCAGGCCGTCGTCTTGGAGTCGCAGGACGACGTGAATTGTCGCGGGCGTCTTCACTTGCGGCACAATCAGGCGTGTACTCCATCCGCGGGTCGTACTGAGCGCGATCTCGCCGAGGTGGCTGCCGGCTTCACTATATACAAACCATTCAGCCGTAAGGTTCTGGCCGTCGGGATCGCTGGAGCTGCGAGCGTCTAGTTCGACAACGGCTTCCGAGGCGGCGTCGAGGCGAACGATCTCCGAGCCGGCCCGGTCGTTGAGCATGGCGATTGGCCGGTGATTGGCCTGGTTGCGGGGCTTTACACACCAGTCCATGCGGGCGCGGAAATCGTTCTGCAAATCCGCTGCCCAGCGGGCGAGCGTATTGTCGCGGCCAGTCTTGCCATTCCACTTGTCGCTCTGGTTGGCCCAGAAGTAAGGTTTTCCGAGTTGCTCTTCGTTCGCTCCATAGCGCCCGGCCCAACCGCCCCACGTCGGTTCGTTCGGGTCGTTCATGCCGGTGGGCACGAGGTAGAGGAACGTCATCGTGTCCCCTTCCTTCTGCTCGCTACAGGATAGCCATCAGCCATGCGGTTCCCAGCGCCACGGTTATCAGTGTGAGCGGAATTCCCAGGATGCAATACGTTCGCAGCCGGATTTCCACGCCAAATGCCCTGGCCGATTCGGCCACAATCAGGTTGGCGATCGAGCCGACGAGCGTGAGGTTGCCGGCCCAGGTGCTGACCAGGGCCAGCAGATACCACAGTTTCCGGCTGTTGGCTGCGGCGAGTGAGGGTTGGAGCAGCAGGACGGCGGGGACGTTGCTGACGAGATTCGAGAGCAGCAGTGTAATGCCCGACAATTGCACGGGTTGGTCGAGATGCACGCCGGTGGAGGTGATGGCGCGGAAGAGGTGTGCGGTCAGGCCGCGTTCCTGCATCGCGCCGTTGACGACGAAAAGGCCGATGAAGAGCAGCAGCAGGTTCCAGTCGACGAGTTGATACAGGCGGGCGGCCTTGGCGCGGTGCGAGCAGAGCAGCAGTCCGGCGCCGGCCAGCGCCGCGATGGCGCGCCATTCCGCCGCGTCCTGGCCGCGCTTGACGAGGAAGAAGACGACGAGTCCGACGAGAATCAGCAGGGTTTTGACAATGAGGTAGCCATCGCGGTCGGTTGGGTGAAATTGCAGCGGAAGGCTTGAAGGGTTGAGGGTGTCGCCATCATGCCGGTCGGCTTCCGCGGCCCAGCCCGTGATCGCACCCGTGGTCGCATGCAGCCGACGGTGGAACAGCAGCACCGTGAGCAGCCAGCAGAGCCCAAGGCCGACGATGACAACGGGCAGCATGACCAGCAGAAAATGGCCGAACGGCAGGCCGGCGACGGTGCCGATGTACATGTTCTGCGGGTTGCCGATGATGGTGGCGGCCGAGCCGATGTTGCTCGATGTCGCCAGGGCCAGCAGATACGGCACGGGATCTTTGCGGGCATTGAGCAGGGCATCACACAGCAGGGGGGTGAAGGCGAGGCAGACGATGTCGTTGGCCAGCAGCGCCGAGAGCACTCCCGACACGGCGATGATGCCCGCGAGCAGCATCTTCGGGCGATCGGTCAGGCTGGTGAGAAAACGCCCGGCGATGACGCAAAACCCGGCCACGCGCAGTTGGGCCGAGAAGATCATCAACCCGAAGAGCAGGATTATCGTCGCATACTCGATATGCCGGGCGGCTTCGGAGATGCTGACGCCGTGTACGGCCAGCATGGCGATGCCCCCGAGCAGGGCGATGCCCGTGCGGTCGAGCACAAGCCTGGGGAATCGGCCAAGTGCGATGCCGATATAGGTGACGCCGAACACGGCCCACAAAAGCGGTTCTCTGGTCATAACATATCGCGATCGTCGCCAGGCGACATGGTAGGGTGGAGGTACGGTAAATCAAAGAGGCGGACCATCCGCGATGCAAAGAGAAAGGCGACGGAAAACCGTCGCCTTTGGGATCAATTTAATCGATGGCCGCGTGGCAAGTTACTTACCGTTCCACCATCCCCATGATCCACCCGAATCGCCGATGCTCGTCCAGTTCAGGCTGCCGTCGGCCTTTCGTTCGGAGGGAGGAATGCTCTCCCACAGGCTGGCGCAGGCGGTGCCGTGGGCGACGATGGGTTCAACGACAAAGCTGACACTGCCGTCCACCGAGGCGTAGTAAGAGCCCCCGTTGTGGACGTGGTCGAGCGGGTCAAAATTTGAGTGGCCGCTGTCCATGTTGGAAGCGTTGAGGTAGGCCGGATCCTCCTGGCAGATCACTGGTGTCGTGTTGAACAGGCGGTCTGTTGTCGCGGGATTGGCCCCGCTACCACGAAATCGAGACATGTTCTTGATCTTGGTGATTTTGGCGCCGGCGAAGGACTTGAAGCTGCAATAATCGAAACGCTCGTTGGTGCCGCCGCCCGCGCCGACAGTACCACCGCTATCGTTCGACGGGCAGCGATAGACCTGCGAGTTCTTCAAGTACTTGTAGACGGTGCCTTCGGTCGGCGCGTTGGTGATGGGGGGGGTGCCGCCGGGGGCCGGCATGCCCTTGGGACCCTTGAGCCAGCAGCGCTTCCACTCCAGATCCTGGGCGTAGTCATTCTCGCTTCCGGGTAGATAACCGTTGTGGTCGTTGGAGAACATGATGAACCCCATCATGAGCGTCTTGAGGTTCGATTGGCATTTCACGGCGTTGGCCCTCTGCTTGGCTTTGTTGAGCACGGGCAGCAGGATACTGATCAGCAGGGCAATGATGCCGATGACCACGAGAAGCTCGACGAGCGTGAAGCCGACGCGACGCGATCGGGTTGAGGTGATTGACATATGAGTGACTCCGCAAACGGGCGACTCGGAATGAGACATGGTCAGATAGCCATCGGGCACCAGCGCCAATGGCCTGCGACACCGCAGAGCTACAGCCGAGTCGGCCTATGTATACTATACCCTGTCTGCGACGAGTTGAACATGCCACCTCTGAATGTTATTGGTCATTGAACCAGCCGAATCCACCGGCATTGGGGGGGTATGCGGGGTTGCCGGCGTAGGAAGCACCGCCGCCGAGCAAGATTGTCGCGCCACTGGGGGCGATGGTCGTCCACCAGGATGCGATCGCCACCGTGGCAAAATCCACCTTGGGTTCGCGGAAGAACTGCGCGCTGCCGTCGAGGCTGGCGTAGAAGGAACCGCCGTTGTGCAGATGGGACATCTGATCGCGGTTCGAGTGGCCACTTTCCCGGTTGACGCCGTTGATGCCGGTGGCGTCCTCCTCGACAATGACGGGCGTCGGCACGATGCTGACCCGGTTGCTCGCGGTCTGGTCGGTGAATTTGGACTGCGATTTGACCTTGGTGATCTTGGCGCCGGCCAGCGAACTGAAACTGGTGTAGTCGAATCGGCTGTTGGTTCCGCCGCTGGCGCCGAGTACCGCGTTGTTGTCGTTGCTGGGGCAGAGGTAGACTTTGGGGTTCTTCACGTATTTGAAGATGGTGCCGCGCTGGGGCGCGTCGGCAAACGTGGAGGGGGTGCTGATGCTGTCGAAGGGTCCCTGGAGCCAATCCCGCTTGAAGGACTGATTGTCGGGCCATGCGTTGATATCCAATTGGCTGCCCGGCAGGTAGCCTTTGTAGTCATTGGAGAACATGATGAACCCCATCATGAGCGTTTTGAGGTTCGACTCGCACTTCACGGCGTTGGCTCGCTGCTTGGCCTTGTTGAGCACGGGCAGGAGGATGCTGACCAGCATGGCGATGATACCGATGACGACAAGCAGTTCCACAAGCGTGAATGCACGACGACCAGATCGAGTGGTGGAAATTGACATGACGATCGCTCCATACAAGTACACCGGCACCAGACGTGATCCTGCAGATACGAACAACAACGGCGGCTTGTTGTCCTTCCTGCCAGATTATACCGGACACATTCCATCGCCATTATACCCAGTGTCTCTTGGATTGTGCAGTGTTTTTTCGCGGGACTTTTCAAATCCCTGAAGCCGGGTATGTTTGGGGTATGAAAAGGGTTTTCGCCTGTCTCGTGTTGCTTGCGTCGATCAGTGCCGGTGCGGGTACGAACTGGCCGGGCTTTCGCGGCCCATCGGGCCAGGGCGTCGCTGAGGGAGACGGTTATCCGCTGGCCTGGGATGAGACTCAGGGGATTGCCTGGAAGACCGCTATTCCCGGAAAAGCCTGGTCTTCGCCCGTCATCTGGGACGGGAGCATCTGGATGACCACTGCGACCGCGGACGGCCGCACCTTGTCGGTCGTTTGTGTGGATATGTCCTCCGGCAAGATCGTCCGGGACGACGTCATCTTCAACATCCAGGTGCCGCAGTACTGCATCCCGTTCAATTCCTATGCCTCGCCGACTCCGGTGATGGAAGCGGGCCGCGTCTATGTCACCTGGGGCTCGCCTGGCACGGCCTGCATCGACACGGCGTCGGGGAAGGTGCTGTGGACACGCACGGACCTCGTGTGCAACCACTACCGCGGGGCTGGCTCGTCGCCGCTCATCTGGAACGACCTGTTGATCATGAACTTCGACGGCAGCGACCGGCAGTACGTCATTGCCCTGGACAAGAAGACCGGCAAGACCGTGTGGCAGACCAACCGTTCGGTGGACTACAAGGATCTGGGTCCGGATGGCAAACCTGAGCGCGAAGGAGACTGGCGCAAGGGTTTCTCCACGCCGCGTGTGCTGGACGACAATGGCCGCCCGCTTCTGCTCAGCCTGGGGTCCAAGTGCTTCTATGCCTACAACCCGGCCGACGGCAAGGAAATCTGGCAATTGCCGGCCAAGGACTCTCACTCCGGGAGCACGACCCCGGCTTTCGGACGCGGGCTGATCTTCTACTGCACTGGCCTGGGCGTCCAGGAATTCCGGGCGGTCAAGCCCTCGGGCGAGGTGGTTTGGAAGATGGCGCGCAATGCCCCCGGCCGCGCCTCGCCCCTGCTGGTAGACGACCTGCTTTACATGGTTGATGACAACGGCGTTGCCAGTTGTATAGAGGCGGACACTGGCGTCGACGTTTGGCGGCAGCGCATCAAAGGCAACTATTCGGCCTCGCCGATTTATGCCGCCGGCCGGGTGTACATGTTCAACCAGGATGGTCTGACGTATGTGCTTCAGCCGGGCCGGGAGTTCAAGATACTGTCGCAGAACTCATTGGAGACAGGGTGTATGGCCACTCCCGCGGCCGTGAACGGGTCGTTCTACATACGGACCAAGACGCATCTGTATCGGGTGGGGAAGTAGTTGATGGTTGATAGTTGTCAGTGTCTGTCCGCATCGCCTGAACCCTGAACCCCGAACGCTGAACCCTTCCGCCAATTTCGGTTACACTACCCCGCTTGATGCTCAAGCGCAACGTCCTCATCTTCCATGCCGGTGCCCTGGGCGATTTTCTGCTCACTTGGCCGCTGGCGCTGGGGCTGGCGAGAATTCATCCGCAGAGCCGGATCATCTACGTCACTCATCCGGAAAAGGGCAAGCTTGCGGACAAGGTGCTGGGCGTTGAAGCCGCGAGCATCGAGATGGGCTGGCACCATCTGCTGGGGGATCCGAGTAAGCTGCCGGTCGCGTCGGGCAGGTTGCTGGCGTCCGCGCACAGCATCTACAGCTATATCAGCACTGGCGATGACGACTGGAGCCGGGCGGTGAAGTTGGCCAGCCCAGAGACATCGCTGATGTGCCTCAGTCCCACCCCGCCGGCCGACTGGCAGCAGCATCAGACGGAGTGGGTCCTCTCGCAGATGGCCTCGACGTTTGCGGCGGCCGAGGCGATGCGACAGATGATTCGCTTTATCCGCGACCGTGGCCTCCGACAGCGCGCCAAGCCGGCGAAAAACGTGTTGATCCACCCCGGCAGCGGATCGCCGACGAAATGCTGGCCGGTCGAGCGATTTGTCGAGCTGGCCCGGACGCTGATGGCGGAGGGCCGGCGTGTGCGATTTGTGTTGGGCGAAGTGGAGATTGAACGCTGGCCCGCCTCTCGCGCGGCCATTCTCGAACAACTTGCCCCGGTGGACCGGCCCGCGACGTACATGGACTTGTTCAGCGTGCTGTCCGATGCGGAAGCCTTTATCGGCAACGACAGTGGCCCGGCGCATCTGGCCGCGATGCTCGGCGTGCGGACCGTCGCTCTCTTCGGTTCCACCAACCCTGTAATCTGGCAGCCAATCGGCCCGGCCGTGAAGGTCGTTGCCGGGTCCGCCATGGATGCGATTGAGGTCAATCACTCGCTCGAAGCCCTGCGATCCCTTCTGTAACGTGCGGAGATGCAATAGGGGTTCAGGGTTCAGGCAATGCCGACAGGCACTGGCAACTATCAACTGGCAACTATCAACTAATTCAGTGAATGAACCGCATGGAGCCGAAGTTCGGAACGATTCCGGGTGCGTTCACGCTGACAGGCCGGTAGCCCGCGGGCCAATATACAAAGAATGCTTTGCCCAGGAGAAACCGGTCGGGAACCCGGCCGGGATCGACCTCCAGGTCTTCGTTCGCCCGGAGATTCACGCGGTTGCGCCATGCGCGAGCATCGCCGGACATGATGGAATTGTCACCAAGCACGAAATATTCCCGATCCAGGCCTCCGCCGCCGGGGCTGAGTTGCACGGGATTATCAGGAGAGCCGTTGGTAATCGCGGAGAAGAAGCCGTCGTGGTAGTAGGGGGTGTAGTAGACATCGCGCCAGAGACTCAGGTGCGTCAGTTGCATCGCCTGCCTCTCGGCCGCGATCTGCACGGTCGCCCGCGGAAATACGGCGCGGACTTCCGCGGCCGATGCCCTGGTCGCCCGCAAATTGTCCATCTTGTCGTAGAGCGACAGGAGCTGCCTGACGTCGGGCTGGTATTGCGATGATGTAGTCTGAACGAGATCGACGTCGTTGACGCGCAGGGTCACGCGATAGTCGATATTGGAGAACTCGACGAAAAGCGGGAGCCCGGCCGTCCGGTTGTCGAGCGGTGCTTTGCCGATGAGTTGCGGCGCGCCGGTGGGCGGCGTGTGATAGACACTGACGTTGCGCGGGGCGAGTTCGGCCGTGAATTCGTGCCCGAGCTTGGTGAGCCGGACGCGCAGAGGTCCATCGCCGGTGGTGCGTTGATAGACGAATTGCACCTTGAGGTCGCTGACGTTCCAGCGGGCGATGCGATCGTCGGCATAGGCGTTCAAGTCATGGAAATCGCCGTGGGGAAAGAGCTCGTTGTCGGAGACGGGGATGGGCTTGGTCTCGTCGTAGGCCAGCCAGTCCGTCAGGGGAAATGTGCCGGGGTTGGCGTCGGCATCAAAGGAAAGCGTGCCGGAGGTGGAAGCGTTGTCGAAGGAAAGCGAGCGGCCGGGTCCGGCGGGAGTGGCGGCGGCGTTCCATCCGTCTCCGGCGGATTGTCTCCAGGGGAAGATCCACCCCCGGCCACCGGCGTTGGCGGGATGGAAGTCATTGTCATAGACGACGCGCCAGAGGGTTTCCTGCACATGCCGCGGTTTGGTCTGGATGGTCCAGTGGCGGTCGGCCACTTTGCCTTCGGTGTCCAAGGTGGTGTAGACATCGCCGTCGAGAAGCATCAGAGTTTCGCCCGGCAACCCGACGAGCCGCTTGATGTAGTTTATCGTGAAATCGCTCTTGGACTCATACGGGCTCTTGAAGACGACGACGTCCCAGCGCCTGGCCGGGTGGAGCAGATACAGATACTTCAGCACCAGGATCCGGTCGCCGAAATAGACCGGCGTATTGCGGGCTGACTGCAACGGATCGGCCGTGTCGCGCGGCACCTTGAAGCCGCAATTCGGGCAGTGCATGGAGAAGGTGGTGTCTTCAACAAGCCTGGCTGTGGCGTGTCTGGATCCATCGTCGTCCTGTGTTGTGCGGCTGACCGGGATCGGCCCGGATCGGCCCGGCAGCGTGACGGATTCCTCGTGCGACCCGACCGGATAGTTGACCGTGAAGTCGTAGCCGCATTCCTGGCAACGGAGTCGCATGTGCGCCCCGAGCAGTGTCGGGGCCATCGAGCCGGAAGGAATGACGAAGGCCTCGACGATGAAGACGCGGAAGACGAATGCCAGGATGAAAGCGACGAGAATCGATTCGACGGTTTCCTTGATGTTGTCCTTCGGCGGAGCGGCTTTGCCGGCGGCCGAGAGCGTGTTTTCCATGTCTGACGGGATGTTAGCCGAGAGAGCGGATGGCGGGAAGGCGAATCGAATGATGAATGATGAATGACGAATCCGGCAACTGCAGACGATACGGAGTGTATTCTCTGGCAGCGCCTTCGGTTCGTTGTCTTCCTGAGAGGACTGCCATGCTGCGACCAATTCTGCTGAGTGCTTCCCTGGTGTGTGGAGTCGGCATTTCCGCCATCGCCCAGCCGGCAAAGAAGCCGCCTGTGCAGGGGTACGCAACCCAGCGCGTGGCCGAGCGGCTGGACCGGGGCGTCGTGGCGATGCCCGCCAGCGAAGGGCGAGTGTACATCGGCTGGCGATTACTCGACAGCGATCCGAAGGATGTCACCTTCAATGTCTATCGGCGGCCGCAAGCCGATGCCGGCGCGGAGCCGCAACGGCTGACGCCCGAGCCCGTTCGCAAGACGACGGACTTCGTCGATGAAAAGCCTCCGAAGGGCCCGTGCGTGTACTACGTCAGTGCTGTTGTTGGCGGGAAGGAGCAACCGCCGTCACCGACCGCATCGGCCGATCCGTCGGCGGCGTATACCTCGTATATCTCGATCAAACTGGATGGCAACCATACGTTCCAGAAGGTGGCCATCGCCGATCTGGACGGCGACGGGCGATATGACTTCGTCATCAAGCAGCCGCTGGCGAACGTGGATCCTTACGTGCAATACTGGAAGCAGAGCCAGGGAACGTACAAGCTCGAGGCCTATCGGTCGGACGGCAAGTTTCTCTGGCGCTACGACATGGGCTGGTCCATCGAGCAGGGCATGTGGTACTCGCCGTACGTCGTCTACGACTTCGATGGCGATGGCAAGGCCGAATTGGCGTGCAAGGCCGGCGAGGGCGACCCACGTGATGCGGACGGCCATGTGACGACCGGGCCGGAGTATCTGGCCATCATGGACGGAGCGACTGGCAAACAGCTTGCCCGGCTCGACTGGCCGACCCGCGAAGGGTTCCCCGATTACAACTACTACTGCCGTAACCAGCTTGGCATGGCGTATCTCGATGGCAAAACGCCCAACCTGATCGTCGAGCGCGGCACGTATAACACGATCAAGGTGCATGCCTACGAGTACCACGATGGGAAGTTGCGAGAAGTTTGGAAGTGGACCGACAGCGAGGAGCCGGATAAGGCGTACCGCGGGCAGGGGGCGCACTGTCTTCGGGCGGCCGACATCGACGGCGATGGCCGGGACGAGGTGATCCTCGGCTCGGCCGTGCTGGACGACAACGGCGTGGGGCTCTGGTCCACGCGGCTCGGACATCCGGATCACGTTTACGTCGGCAATCTCGATCCCCAGCGGCCGGGCCTGCAGATCTACTATGGCATGGAGACCAAGCTTCGTCAGAACGGCATGTGCATGGTGGACGCGGCCACCGGCAAGATTCTCTGGGGATATGACCAGCCCACGCGGCACGTGCATGGCCAGGGACTGGTCGCCGACCTGGACGCCCGCACGCCCGGCGTCGAATGCTACAGCGCCGACACGGATGAAAAGAAGGACTATCTGTACTCGCTGATTCACGACTGCAAGGGCAATATCATCGGCCGCGAGAAGCTGGGTGGCTTTGCGCCCATGGCCGCGTATTGGGACGCGGACACGCAGCGGGAACTGATCCTGCGCGGCAGGATTCAGAAGTACAAAGGCGCTGAATTGGGTCCGAAAATCGAGGGGACTGTGATCGCCGTGGCCGACATTTTCGGCGATTGGCGTGAGGAGATCATCACCAGCCTGCCGGGCGAATTGCGGATCTACACGACGACAATCCCGGCCGCCGACCGACGTGTGTGCCTGATGCAGGATCCGATCTACCGCAACGACGTGGCCACGGCGTCGCAGGGGTATTTCCAGGTTCCCAGTTTTCGCGTGTTGCCGGGAACGGAGCGGTAGCCGCGTGTGCCGTCGGCACCTACTTCGGTGTCGCCGGCGCTCTCGTCGGCAGTTGGGCGATGGCGGCGTCAATCTCGCGAGGGCCGTTGTCGGCCGTCAGGTCGGCGCGGTGGTACTCGCGGATCTCTTCCATGCCGGCGCACATCGCATGAATCAAGATCTGGCCGCTGCTGTCTTCGCTCTTGCTCTTGAGAGTGAGTTGGGTTCCGAAACGACTGTATATCACGTTGGTCCTTATGTTAAATCGCGTATGGCTACTGATCCCCGCCCAAGGATTATACGCTTTTCCCCTCGACAAGGCGGATTCTTTCCGGACAAAGTGTCGGCATGCCATTCACAGCGGGCGGCCGTGGGCGTATGCTTGGGAGATCACGAAAGGAACCGCCCCATGCCAGCCACCGAAGAGGAAATGAAGAAAGCCATGAAGGCATTCAAGAAACGCCTCAAGATGACTCAACTCGACGATGACTCGCGTCTCGGTCATGGCCCGATGAGCAGCGGGCCCGGCGAGAAGATCGTCTCGATTCAGCCGCCCGCAGGCTTTGGCCGGGAAATCTGGGAGGAACTGGCCGACAAGGGATTCCTCAAGCGCGATGTCAGCGGGTTCTATGAACTGGTGCCGGGGAAGAGCTGATGGCGGGCCAGTGTCGTGCCGACGTGTGCCGACGGCGTTCAGCCCCGAAGGGGGACGGTCAGTAGCCAGGGGTGCAACCCCTGGCATCGGGTGGCCGCAACTCTATCGTCTCCTTTACATCCATGGCCAAGCCCCGAATGGGGCGAAAGATGCCTTCTTCCGCGTACAAACTACTGTCGCCGCTTCGCGGCTTACGGTTGTGACCGGGTTGACCACCAGGGGTTTCACCCCCGGCTATTTACCTGCGCCGCTCCGCGGCGGGATGTCGAACACAGGCCACAATCGTTGTCCTGCACCATTATCTACCGCGGCAGCTTGGACACCAGCTCCGCCCGCGCCACGGCCGCCTGCTCGCCGGTGGCGAGGTTCTTCAGCATGACCGTGCCGTTGGCCAGTTCGCTTTCGCCGACGATGACCACAACCGCCGCCTTCTCGCGGTCGGAGAGCTTGAACTGGGCCTTGATCGATCGTCTGGCCAGGTCCATGTCCGCGGCAAAACCGGCCGCGCGAAGCTCCTGCATCAGCTTGATCTGAGCCAGCTTGGCCACATCGCCATGGTAGGCCAGCCAGATGAGCGGCTTGGGCGTATGGGGCAGTTGCACGCCCTGGGCATCGAGCGCGATGAGTAGCCGTTCCAGGCCCGAGCCGAAGCCGACGCCGGGGGTGGGCCGGCCGCCGAGTTGCTCGACGAGATTGTCGTAGCGGCCGCCGCCGCCGATCGCGTTTTGCGCGCCCAGGCCGCCTGCGGTGACTTCCCAGAGCGTTTCCGTGTAGTAGTCAAAGCCGCGGACGAGATTGGGATTGGCGACGAACGGCACTGCCGCCTCGCGCAGAAGCTGCTGCACACGCTCGAAGTGTTTGCGGGATTTTTCGGATAGGGATTCACTGGCTGGCGGAGCGCCCGTGCAGGCTTCCTTGTCACGCGGGTCTTTGGAATCGAGGATGCGCAGGGGGTTCTCCGACAGGCGCCGCTGGGAGTCTTCGGATAGCAGGTCTTTCGTTGGCGTCAGGAACTGCACGAGCACTTCACGGTATCGCTGCTTGCTTTCAGCGTCGCCGAGGCTGTTGACCTGGAGTTCCAGATCCCGCACGCCACAGCGGCGATAGAAGTCCATCTGTAACTGGATGCACTCGACGTCTTGGTCGGCGTCGGGGATACCAAAGGCCTCGGCGCCGAACTGGTTGTGCTGGCGCAGCCGGCCTTTTTGCGGCCGCTCGTAGCGGAAATTCGGTGCGATGTAATAGACCTTGGCGCGGGCACCCTGGTCGTTGAGGAAACCGTGTTCGATCATGGCCCGGGCCACGCCGGCCGTGCCTTCGGGGCGAAGGGTCATGGAATCGCCGCCGCGGTCGTCGAAGGTGAATGTTTCCTTGCGTACGATGTCCGAACCCTCGCCGACGCCGCGGTGGAACAAAGCGGTCTGTTCGAGCACGGGAGTGCGGATCTCGAAGAAGCGGTAGAGTTCGGCCGTCTCGCGCGCGATGCGCTCGACCGTGTGCCACTTCCATGAGTCGGCGGGAAGAATGTCTTCAAAGCCCTTGGGTGCGGTGATCTTCGACATGGGGTTACCGTTGCGTTTATGGAAAAAAGGCACGAAGGGGAATCGCCCTTCGTGCCTCTGTGCCTTAATGCCTTCGTACCTTTCCGCTTACGCTTCGCTGCTGCCAACGGACTTCTTCTGTTCGTCGGTTGGCTCGACTTCTTCAATCTCGGCGTTCTCGAGCACGGCGTCGATCGCCTTCTCATCGCGGAGCTGGATGAATAGGCTCGAGAGCATGTTGCCCTGCTTGGCCATCTGCTGCTTGACCTTCTCCGGGCGCTCGCCGCGCTGGAGGGCGATCATGGCGATGCGGCTGTTCAGCTCGCCCTCGCCCACTTCGACCTTGGTCTCTTCCGCCAGCTTCTGGAGGACGAAGAAGGTCTTGAGTTCCTTGGCCGATTCATCGGCGGCGCCTTCGCGGAGCTTCTCGATGTTGGCCTCGAGCCGTTCCTGGGACACGCCGCGCTGCATGAGGTCCAGCGCCCGACGCATCACGACGCGATCGGTCTGCTTGGTGGACAGCTTGGCCGGAAGATCGACCTGAACCTTCTCGAGAAGATAATCTGAAACCTGCTGCCGCATCACACCCTGGATGTCGAAGGTGATGCGCTCGTTCATCTGTTCCTTGAGGGCATCGCGGAGTTCCTGCTCGTTGGCGAAGCCGAGGTCGGACAGGAATGCCTCGTCGATGATCGCGGGATCCACCTGCTTGATATCCTTGAGTGTGACCTCGATCTTCACGTCCTTGCCACGCAGGTTCTCGGCCGGATGCTTCTCGGGCACCTTCGTGGAAACTTCACGCACCTCGCCGATCTTGAGGCCTTCAAGCTGCTTGTCGAAGTCGTCGATCATCAACCCGGCAACGCGGCCGGGACGGGCGACGAGCGTGGTGTCGCTCTGGTGCGAGAGCACGTTGCCCTCCACCTTCACATGCACGTCTGCGGTGAGGAAATCCTTGGTCTGCACGCCGCGATCAGTGACGGGCACGAGTTTGCCCTGCTGCTCGCGGAGGTTCTGCATGGCCTGGTTGATGTGCTCTTCGGTCACGACAATCTTGGGCTTCTTGATCTTGATGCCCTTGAGTTCGGGCAGCGTGATCGTCGGCTGGATCTCGACCGTGAACGAGAAATTGAGCGGCTCGCCGTCCTTGAGCTCGATCTTGTCGGCGTCCGTGAGTTCGGGTTCGCCGAGCACCTGCAGATCGTTCTTCTCGACGGCGTTCTGGTAGCACTCGGACATGATGGTCCGCTTGACCTGGTCGCGCACGTCCTTGGCGAACTTCTTCTGGATGAGGTGGGCCGGAACCTTGCCCCTGCGGAAGCCGGGGATATAGGCCTCCTGCCGCAGTTCCTTGAACTGCTCGGTGATCTTGCCGGCGATGTAGTCCTGGGGGACCTCAACGCAGATCTTCTTGGTGGCTGGCCCGGCGTCCTCGACGCGAACGGTATAGGGCGGGACTTCTTCGACGGCGGTGTCGGCTTGGTTTTCGGCCATAACAATCCTCTGATACGCTTACTGTTTAACAAACAAGGGCGGGGGACTACCCCGCCGACGCAAGACCGGTTATCGTAAACAAGACAGGGCAGCATTGCAAATGCCCGAGAAGGTACAAACCATGGCCGATGAACCGAAAATGAGTCTGCACATCGATTCCGACTGGAAAAAACAGGCGCAGGAAGAGAAACGCAAGCTGGCCGAACAGGAGGCCGCCCGCAAGAAACAGGAACAGACGGTCACGGCCGCGCCGATGGGTGTGGTCGCCGGTTCGTCGGCTGCCGCTCCCGCCCGCCAGGCCGCCGCAGCCCGCGGCGGCGCCCGGCCACAGGAAATGCCTTCGGCGAGCCTGGACACGCTGGTCCAGTCGCTGGTGACGCAGGTGCTGTTCTACCTGGGCGATATCGCCGGCCGGGGCGGCGAGCCCGTGGTCAACCTGGACATGGCCAAGCACAACCTCGACACGCTGACGGTGGTCGAGGAGAAGACCAAGGGCAACCTGACCGACGACGAGCAACACATGCTCAACGCCGCGTTGTACGAGGCCCGCATGCGGTTCATCGCCGTGGCGACGAGGTACGCGGAGTTGCCGTAGGGTGGTCTGGTGGAAAGACGTCTTCTGCGAATTTGGTTCTTGGCCCCAGCGGGGCCATGGATTGTAGCCACGGGTGAAGCGCAGTCCGCCGAAGGCGGACGGAGCGCAACCCGTGGGAAACATACGCATTTGACAGTTCCACCCCGGAGGAGCGGAGGAAAAGCCCCGTCATGGGACGAATCAATCAAACACATACCGCTCGTCGAACTCGACGCCATGCGCGCCAAGCAGCCGCAACAACTCCGACTTGAAGTCTCCCTTCTTGTGATGCTCCACCTGCCCAGCAACGTATTTCTTGACCGCCTCCTCTTGCGACTTGCTCACGGAGAAGACGCTGTATCCCTCCTGCCACGCGAGCGCGCCCAACGAAGGAAACGTGTCGTGTATCCACTTCGAGGAGCGTGCCTTCACGGCGCGCATCAGATCTGACACCGATCCATCAGCCCGCCACCGAAGGTACATGTGGACATGGTCTTCCACGCCACCGATGTCGCAAAGCACCCCTTTTTCGGCCCGGACGATTCCGCCTATATATGGGTAGAGGCGTTTGGCAATGTCGCTCGTGATCCACGGCTCCCGGTGCTTCGTGCTGAAGACAATGTGGAACAGAATCTGAGAATAGGTTCCAGGCATCGCCGCCCTTTCTTCACTCCAAGAACTTCCTTCGCCCCTCCGGGGCGAAAACAATAGACACCATCGTTCTTCCACGGGTTCCGCGACGCCCAAAGCGGCGTCACTTCACCCGTGGCTACAATCGGCGGCCCCGCTGGGGCCGAAGCCGTACCCGCGGGAACCGCCCCGAACACGGGAATTCAGTCGCGAGGCCGTAGACGCGATTCGATTACTTGGCGAAATACCTCCGCCGGGGCGGGTTTGCCGGTCCAGGCTTCGAATTGGCCGACGGCCTGACGGACGAACATCTCGACGCCGGAGACGGTCTTGGCCCCGGCTTCTTCGGCCTGCTGCAACAGGCGCGTGCGCATGGGGTTGTAGATGGTGTCGAAGACCAGCGTGTCGGATGACCATCGAGGAAGCTGGTCGCCCAAGGGGCTTTCATTCACATTCGGATGCATACCGACAGATGTGGTGTTGATGTAGATCTGGCAGCAGGAATCGCAGAGCTTGGCCAGCGGGGCGGCGACGACCTTGCCGGAGTGGCCATTGAATTCGGCGGCCAGTTCCTCGGCCCGTTCGAGCGTGCGGTTGTAGACGATGGTGGTGGCGCCGTAGTGGGCCAGCGCTGCGACCGCGGTGCGCCCTGTGCCACCGGCGCCGATGACGGCGACCCGATAGCCCGCGAGATCCTCGCGGCGGATGCCCAGTTTGATTGTGACGGCGTCGAGGATGGCGGCGTAGTCGGTGTTGAAACCCCGCAGAGTTGCCAGTTTCGAGTTGCCAGTTGCCAGTGGGTCGATGACGATGGTATTCACCGTGCCGATAGCGCGGGCCAGGGGCTCGATCTCGGCTCCCTTTTCCTGGAGGTAGCGGAGGCAATTCTCCTTGTGGGGAATGGTGACGGAGAGGCCGGAGAGATGCAGGCCGTCGAAGTTGAGGAACGTCTCCATGAACGCCTTGAAGGATTCGTAACCGGGCTCGACGAGCAGCGGCAGATAGACGCCATCGTGGCCGACGGTGTCGAAGCCGGCGTTGTGAATGGCCGGGGACATGGAGTGCATGATCGGCGAGCCGACGACGCCATAGACGCGGGTTTCCGCACCGAGCTTGTCCCAGCGGTAGATCTTCTTCATGTCGGCGATGGAGATCTGCCCGGGTGCGGTGCCGGTGCCGGATTCGAGCGATGCGAAGGTGAGGAACGCGCCGAACTTCTTGGCCAGGATGCGGGAAATGAGCCCGGCCTCGCCCATGCAGAGGGCGATCATGGGTTTGGAGCGGTTCTGAAGCAGCTCGAACGCTTCGAGATTGTCGCGGATGGTACGGGCGGTCCAGACGATCTTGGCGACATTGCAGGAGGACTGTTCGAGTTCTACGACGATGTTATAGAGGAGGTTGGGGCGGCCGACGAAGTCATGAGAGCTGAAGATCAGGGGTCGCCAGGCTGGCAGCGGGCCAAAGTGGTGTCGGGTGCTCTCAAGTTCGACGTCAACATAGTGGGTGTTCCCGGTGGCCGCGGCATCCAGCAGTCGCAAACGCTCGTCGTCCGAAAGTTCGCAGTGGCCGCCCTCCCACTTTGGTCGGCAGGTCAAGATGCAGGGAAGTAGCGACGTATGGACGAGTGGGGTGATGATATTCGTATCTAACACGCGGTCGATCCGCAATTCCACCATGTCCGCGCCCGCCGCGGCCGCTTGCGCGATCTGGTTCTGCGCCATGGCGACGTCGTCAACGAAGATGGCGACACAGAGGTGCGTCATGGTGGTCACGCGATCCCTAATGCTGTCCGCGCGAGATCTCGCATGCGCGAACAGATCTTATATGCGTCGGTGGCAGCGAGACCGTTGGCAGAAGCGCCGGGGTACCGAGTCGTCACGGCGTAGTTGGACAGGCGTCTGAGGGCGATTTCCATGGGAGCCCACAACGGCTCGATCGGAAGGACCGCGAACAGGAGAATCGCCAGATCATGGGTCTTGCTGAACACGACACCCGCTTCATTCATGCGCGCCTTGATATATTTCTCGGCGCACTGCTGGCAGTGGAAACAGATCGCGTCATACCGCGCCGGCTTGCGTGATCGCCTCAGAATGCAGACGGCGTCGTAATCGCCTTCGGCCTTCTGTACCCACTCTTCCGTCGTCAGAGTCATAGAGCACGATACCCTTCTCCATAATCTCGCGGATGAAGAAATCGTTCAACTTCAATCGCCGGCGGATCTCGGCCGGCGAACGGACCAGAATGTCGGTGGGGAAACGCGCTCTAACGGCCGTACCAATCCGCGTGGCGGCCAGATACGACGCCCCGCGATAGGGCTTGACCACGAGGAAATCTACGTCGCTGTCGTCGGTCGGTGATCCGTAGGCATACGACCCGAAGAGCATCACCCGTTGCACGCCGCGCGTCGAGGCGATCTCATCGCAGAGTCGGGAAATGTCCGTGGCGTTCACCATAAAGTTTCTGATTTTACGTTGAATTGACGCACAAACCCAAGCTTATTGTAGGGGTCCGCTTCAGCGGACGCGGTTGGCGTACTCGAT
>JANYKD010000528.1 GCA_025361735.1 Phycisphaerales bacterium | reverse complement strand
GCAGCCCGGCTGGGTTCCCATTCACCATGTCTTCCGACACGTCGAGCGCCAGGAATTGCTGGCCTGGTATCGCCTCGCGGACGTGGGCCTGGTGACGCCGCTCAAGGACGGGATGAATCTCGTCGCCAAGGAATATTGCGCCTGCCAGGTCGACGGCAACGGCGTGCTGGTGCTCAGCGAGTTCGCCGGGGCTGCCGAGCAACTGGGGCGCTGGGCGGTGCTCGTCAATCCCTACGACATCGACTGCGTCGCCACGGGAATCCAGTTGGCGGCGGCCATGACTCCCGCGGAACGGCGGCCGGCGATGGAGAATCTTCGCAACAATGTCCGCAATCAGAATGTGTTCTGGTGGCTCTCGCGGTTCCTGCGCGGATGCGGCGTGCGCCTCGACAACACCATGCCCGTTGCGGCTGCCGACGAAACCGACTGAGACGCCGGGCTTTTTCCCAGATGCGAAGGTAACCGCCAACGTGCAAGACCTTCAGACTCATCTTCAGGAACTATCGCGGTCGCCGGTGCTTCTGGTCGCGACCGACTACGATGGGACGCTCGCGCCCATTGTCAACGACCCCGCGGTGGCCCAGGCCCAGAGGGCATCAGTCGTTGCGCTCAAGGCGTTGTCGGCCCTGCACCAGACGCATGTCGCCATCATTTCCGGCCGTGCCCTGGCCGACCTGGCGAGCCGCGTTCCCGAGGCCGAAGAGGCACACCTTGTCGGCAGCCATGGCAGCGAGTTCGAGGCCGGGTTCACGACGCCTGTTCCTCCGGAAAGCCTGGAATTGCTCGCCAAGGTAAGTGCGGAAGCGCAGAAGATCTCCGCGCAAACGCCGGGGACGTCGGTTGAGACAAAGCCCGTGAGTGTTGCCTTTCATTACCGCAATGCCGACGAGCAGCAGGCGGCCGCTTCCATGCGGCAACTGCTTGACAACGTCGGTGGCTGGCCGGGCCTCTACGTACGCCACGGCAAGATGGTCGTCGAGTTGAGCGTCGTCCAGACCGACAAGGGCAAGGTGCTCCACTCGCTGCGCCAGCGGCTCGGCGCGACCGCGGTCATCTACCTGGGCGATGACGTCACGGACGAGGATGCCTTTGCCACGCTGGGCGGCCCGGACATCGGCGTGAAGGTCGGCGAGGGTCCGACCGTGGCGAAATATCGGGTGGCCGATACGCTCGAGGTGGCGAAGCTGCTCGCAGGGATCGCCGAAAGTCGTGCCGCCTGGCTGGCGGGTTCCGATGCCGTGCCAATTGAGCGATATTCCATGTTGTCGGACCAGCGCACGCTCGCGCTGATCAGTCCCGGCGGCCGCGTGTCGTGGTTGTGCCTGCCGCGGCTCGACTCGGCCGCGTTTTTCTCGGAATTGCTTGGCGGTCCGTCCGCGGGCTTTTTCGAGATTTGCCCCATGGCTGCGGGCGGCGTTGCCACACAGCAATACGTCGGCTCATCGCTGGTGCTCCGCACCGACTGGGGCACGTTCCGCGTCGTCGACTATCTCGATTGTTCGGCGGGTCGCTCCTTCCAGCGCGCCGGACGAACCGACCTGGTTCGCGTGATCGAAGGCCAGGGACGTGTCCGCATCACCTTTGCGCCGCGCCTGAATTTTGGCGGGCTCGAAACGCGGCTGCGCGTAATTGACGGCGGCGTTGAACTCGACGGCACCATCGAACCGTGCGTCCTGGTCGCCCCGGGAATTCACTGGACGCTCATGCACGAAGGCAACCACGACACGGCGGTCGCCGAGGTCGATGTTGGCGGCGGGCCGGTTGTCCTGGAACTCCGGTATGGCACGTCCAGCCCGGCCCCGGCGCGCGTCCCCGAGGTGCAGCGTCGTCAGCAGACCGAACGCTTCTGGAGCGTCTGGGCCGCCACGCTCAATCTGCCGGGCGTATATACGGATCTGGTTCTCCGTAGTGCGCTGGTGCTGCGGGCATTGTGTTATGGCCCGACCGGGGCCATTGCCGCCGCTGCCACCACCAGTCTTCCCGAACATGCGGGTGGAGTCCGCAACTGGGATTACCGATTCTGCTGGCCGCGCGATGCCGCCATGGCCGCCAGCGCTCTGCTGAAACTCGGCGCCCTCGGCCCGGCCATGAAGTACCTCGACTGGGTCCTGGGGATCCTCGAAGATGCCGAGCCCGGCTCGCTGCTGCGCCCCGTGTACACCGTCACCGGGGGGCATCTCGGCACGGAAGGAGTCATCGCCGAACTCGCGGGCTATCGCGGCAGCCGTCCCGTACGCTTCGGCAACGGCGCGGCCCATCAGATCCAGTTGGACGTGCTCGGTCCGATCGCCGAACTGCTTGGCCTCATGGCCGATCGCGGCGCTGCACTCACTCCCGAACACTGGCGGCTGGTTGAATCCATGGTGGCGGCTGTCTCCAGCCGCTGGATGGAGGAGGATCACGGAATCTGGGAGATTCGCGGCCCGCGCAAGCAGCACCTTCATTCCAAGGTCATGTGCTGGCAGACTGTCGATTGCGCCCTGCGCGTCGCCGACTACCTAGGCCGGCGCCGGCCGGACTGGGCCACTCTGCGCCAGACCATCGCCGACGAAATCCTCTTACGCGGCTGGAACGAACGGCAACAGGCGTTCTGCTCGAGCTACGGCGGCGATGATGTAGATGCCGCGGCCCTGTGGATCGGCCTAAGCGGGCTCTTGCCGCCCCAGGATCCGCGCTTTGCATCCACCGTCCAGGCGGTCGAACGTGAATTGCTCGATGGCCCGACGGTTTATCGCTATCGCTACGACGATGGGCTGCCGGGCATCGAAGGCGGCTTCAACATCTGCACCACCTGGCTCATTGAGGCGTATGCCCTGCTGGGATGCTGGCGGGATGCCGAGGCGTTGTTTGGCCAGTACGTCGCGCTGGTCGGTCCGACCGGCCTGATGGCAGAGGAGTATGACCCGAAGGCCATGATGGCGCTGGGCAACTTTCCCCAGGCCTATTCGCATGTGGGCTTGATCAACGCGGCACTGCGCCTCGCCGCGCACCATCCCCCGACGGGTCCGTGAGATCATGGGCGGCGGTTCCGCGGCCTGCAGGGCGGGAAGATCCCAGCCGAGGGTGGAGCTTCGCTCGACGCCGGGGCCGGAGTCCAGCGACCCATCAGGCCGCAGAACCGCCGCCCAAAATGTCCTGAACCGCGCGGCCTCCAGTTTCCCACGCCTCGCTTTTGCGTCCAACGCCGCCGCCAATTATGATGCAGCCTGGGATTCAACGTGTTCCGATTCGGTCTTCCACGGAGATGACACTCATGCGCTTCCTCGCTCTTGCGGCCGCGTTGTGTTTGCTGGTGAATTCGTGTCTGGCTGCCGATGCCCCGGCCGCCGCGAAGCCCAACGCCAAGGCGCCTGTACCACTTTTTGATGGCAAGACGCTGGACGGCTGGAAGATCATCACCTGCGACGCCGAGGTGAAGGATGGCTGCATCTTCCTCAAGGGCGGCAACGGCGTGGTTCGGCCGGAACGCAAGTTCAAGGATTATGTCCTCGAACTCGACTACAAGATGCTCAAGGAAGGCAAGTACGATTCGGGCATCTACCTTCGCTGCAAGGATCCGGACCCCGCCGTGAAATTCCCCTGGCCCAGGGTGTGGCAGGTGAACCTCCGTTACGACGACGAGGGCAACATTGCCGAGTTCAAGGAAGCCCGCAGCAAGGGCCTGACCAAGCCCAACGACTGGAATCATTTCAAGATCACCGTGGTCGGCACCAAGGTTGAACTTGAGATCAACGGCAAGCCGGCCTGGAAGGCGGACGGATTGACCGAACCCGAGGGATACATTTCCCTCCAGGCAGAGATTCCCGGCGGCGGACAGGTTCTGTTCAAGAACATCACCATCATGGAACTGAACGACGGGAAGTAATGCCGGAACAGGAAGGCAACACTCTCGGTCCGGCGGGTGCGAAGGCGCCGCCCGCGCCGCGCGGCCACTCGCTGTTCGGGCGGGTGATGTGGTGGTTGTGTTACACTGTGGTGGCGGCGGTCGTCGTCGCGCTTTTCATTTTCGCCGAAGCCTGGTGGATGCGCGGGACGATTGCCCTGATCGCCATCGTGACCGTCATCCGCTTCATCCAGGCCGATCGGGAACTTCACGAGAAATTTCGTGGCCATTGCTGTGCCTGCGGACACGACGTCTTTGTCGACGACCCCTGGTGCCCGCATTGCGGGGGGAGCGTTAAAGTCGTAAGGTAGAGTATCCTTCGTGGTCCTTAGTGGCCCTTAGTGGTTAAACAGAATGGCAATCGCCACCGCCAAAGACGACACGCTCCTCACCTCCGAGTTCATGGCCCGGCTGGATCAGCTCGACGTGATGTCGCGCAAGGTTCTGGCCGGGAAGATGAAG
>JANYKD010000513.1 GCA_025361735.1 Phycisphaerales bacterium | reverse complement strand
CCCGTGCCGCACGGGCAAGCGTACTTGCCCATGCCACCCAATTAATGAACCTGGAAGTTGTTTCGGTGCTGTTCATAAGGAGCCGTTATGGATCGCAAACCGGTAGTTGCGAGCGACTGGCTGGGCGGATGCGCCGGATGCCACATGTCGCTGCTCGATATTGATGAACGAATCGTGGCGCTGCTGGAGAAAGCAACCCTGAACGCCACGCCCATCACCGATTTCAAGCACCCTCCGGTGGAGGGCGTCGATGTGGGCATGCTCGAAGGCGCTGTGACCAACTCGGCCCAGGAAGAAGTCGCCGTGCGCATGCGGCAGCGCTGCAAGTGTCTGATCGCGCTGGGCGACTGCGCTGTTTTCGGCGGCGTGCCGACCATGCGCAATTTCGCGGATTTGCAGGCCGCGCTGAAGCGGGCATACCTTGAAACCGAAAGCACCGTGGACGGGAAGATACCCAGTGATGTGGACATTGCCACCATGGTTGAGACTCGGGCGCTTGATCAGGTCGTGAAAGTGGACATCCACCTGCCCGGCTGCCCGCCATCGCCGGATGCGATTTTCTACGTGCTCAAGGAACTGGCCGAGGGCCGCATGCCCGAGTTGAAGGGTACGTTTGTCGACTGGCATTGATCTGTGCGTGATACCGGCAGTAACCGGTATCAAGTTAGCGATTGCAGCGGTACGCCAACTGTGGTCAGGACCGGCCGAGACTGGCACCACAGGCGAACCAGGAGCGATTTATGGGCCGCAAAGTTGTCATCGAACCGGTAACGCGCATCGAAGGCCATGCCAAGGTGGTTCTGCACCTGGACGATCAGGGCAATCTCGAAACGGCGCGATTCCACGTCAACGAGTTCCGCGGCTTCGAGAAGTTCTGCGAAGGCCGCCTCTTCTTTGAAATGCCTCAGATCACCGAACGCATCTGTGGTATCTGTCCGGTCAGCCATCACCTGGCATCGGTCAAGGCCTGCGACCAGATCATCGGCGTCACCCCGCCGCGACCGGCGCAGTTGCTCCGCGAACTGATGCACATGGGCCAGATCATCCAGAGCCATTCGATGCATTTCTTCGAGCTGGCCGGGCCGGACCTGCTGCTGGGATTTGATTGCGACCCCGCCACACGCAACGTGGTCGGGCTCTACCAGGCCAACGCCCCGCTGACCGTGAAGGCCATCAAGATGCGCAAGTTCGGGCAGGAGATCATCTCCCGCCTCGGCGAACGCCGCGTTCACCCGAACTTTGCCGTGCCCGGCGGCGTCAACACCACGCTCGACCTCAAGAGCCGCGACGCCATGCTCGCCCAGATCGACGAAATGATCGCCGGCTGCAACGAGGCCATCGCCATCTTCAAAGGCTGGATGGAAAAGAACGCCGAGGACATGCGCAAGTTCGCATCCTTCGCGACGAGCTACCTTGGCCTGGTCGACGACACCGACGCCCTGAATCTTTATGACGGCAACGCCAGGCTCGTCGACAAGGATCTCAGCCTGATCGAACGATTCGACCCGCGAATGTATCTCGACTACATCTGTGAACATGTTGAAAGCTGGTCCTATCTCAAGTTTCCCTACTACAAGAAACTCGGCTGGCCCAACGGTGTCTACCGGGTCGGCCCGCTCGGCCGGCTCAATGCCGCCACCCACATGGCCACCCCGCTGGCGCAGAAGGAATTCGAACTCTACCGCCAGATTTGCGGCGGCAAGGTTGTCGAAGGCACGCTGTACTATCACTACGCCCGGCTGATCGAGGACCTCTATGCCGTCGAGCGTGCCCGCGAACTGCTGCTCGACCCCGACATCCTCTCGAGCGACATCCAGGGCTCCGGGAAAGTGGCCAACCACGAAGGCGTCGGCGTCATCGAGGCCCCGCGCGGCACGCTCTGGCATCACTACTGGGTCGACGACAACGGTGTGCTCGAAAAGGTCAACCTCATCGTCGCCACCGGCAACAACAACTACGCCATGAGCCGCGCCGTCGAGGAAGTGGCCCGCACGTATGTCGATCCGAAGAACATCACCCAGGGCGCTCTCAACCGTGTCGAGGCGGCCATTCGCGCCTACGATCCCTGCCTGTCGTGTTCAACCCATGCCGTCGGCAGGATGCCCATGGAGATGATCGTGCTCGATCCGCAGGGCAACGAAATCAATCGCGTCGAACGCTCGTCATAGAGTGCGAAAAGGAGACCCGCCATGCTCGTGAACGCTACCAAGGTCGATCTGTGGTCGGCGATGATTCCCGATCAGCCAGGCAGCATTGCGCAAAAGCTCGAAGGACTCGCCAAGGCCGGAGCGAATCTCGATTTCATCATGGCCTGGCGCAACGCGGCCCACCCGGATCAGAGCGTGATCTCCATCAGTCCGCTCACCGGCGACCTGCAATTGCAGGCCGCCGCCGCCTTGGGTTTCCGCCGCAATGACAGTTCCGGCGCAGTGCGCGTGGAAGCGCCCAATGAACCTGGCATGGGGTATCGCGTCACACAGGCGCTGGCAATGGAGGGGCTCAACCTCAAGGGCATTTCCACGGTCGCCGTCGGCAACCAGGTCGGCATCTATGTTGCCCTGGACACGCCGCAGGACGCCGAGAAGGCTGTCCGCGTGTTGCAGCGCGCGATGTAATCAATGGCATCTCAACCGGCGTCCGCAGACTCAGCTTCAGCGGATGCGAAAGCCGTGCGCTCACCCTCCCGCGTTCGCTGAAGCGGAGCTTATTTGTGTCGCGCCTTCTCCGGCGGCATCGGCAGAAACTCCTGCCCATCTTCTCCCAGCGTGTGCGCGCTCTGGCTCACACTTCCGATACTGCCTGCCCGCAGCGACACCGGCGGTCCCAGCACTTCCGCCATCAACACCGCCCGCCGCAGGTCGGTTCCGACGAGCTTGCGAATGCGCGTGATCGGAGCCGGGCCGGTTGTTCCGCGCACGGCAACCGTGTTGCTGATGACGGTCATTACCTCCTCGACGGGCCGAAGTTCCGTCCGCGTGTGCGGCAACGGCGGCGGCATGGCCGGGCCGCGCATGGGCTTGCGAACCTGGGCATTGAGCCTGGGATGGTTCTCCTGGTAACCCCGGCGTGGTCCGATCTGCGATGGCTTGGGCAGCGGCACCGGCATGGGTGGCGGCGATGGCTGCCATGGCTGGGGAATCGTGGGAAACTTCGGCTTCTTCTTGGCCAGCGCCGACGCCACGCTGGAGATGATCCAGATCAGGGCGAATACGCCGAAAAACAGCAGCTTGATCCAACTGTCCTCCGAGTTCCTGCTGCTTCTGGCGAGAATGTCGGCGAATGCGATCATGACGACCTCTTCGAATTCTTCGGCCCCGTCAGGGCCAATACAACATCCGCCGCCCAACTACATTTTGCCCGGTTCGGCCGGCTTAGCCAATGACTCGCGCATCGCCGTGTCGGCCTGCACGTTCTTCAGCCGCATGAAATCCATCACACCCATGTGGCCGCTGCGCAGGGCGTCGGCGATCGCCTTGGGGACCTCGGCCTCAGCCAGTACCACCGCCGCCCGGTTTTCGGCCTGCTTGGCAATGTTCTCCTGCTCTTCGGCACTGGCCATGGCGCGCCGCTGTTCGGCCTCGGCCTTGAATCGTTTCGTGTCCGAATCCGCCTGATCGGCCTGGAGCTTGGCGCCGATGTTCTCGCCGACGTCAATGTCGGCGATGTCGATGGAGAGGATTTCGAACGCCGTGTTGGCGTCGAGGCCCTTGGCGAGCACGGCCTTGGAAATATGGTCCGGGTTTTCGAGCACGTCCTTGTGGTCGGTCGCCGAGCCGATGGCGGTGACGATACCCTCGCCGACGCGGGCGATGATGGTCTCCTCGGTGGCGCCGCCGACCAGTCGCTGGATGTTCGTGCGGACGGTCACGCGGGCTTTGACGCGAAGTTGAATGCCGTTCTTGGCCACGCCGTCGATGGTCGCCCGGCCCATGGCGGCCGAGGGAACGTCGATGACCTTGGGGTTCACGCTGGTCTGGATGGCGTCGAGGATGTCTCGCCCGGCCAGGTCGATGGCCGTCGCGGTCTTCCAGGAGAGGTCGATGTTGGCCTTGTTGGCCGCGATCATTGAGGTGATCACGCGCGGCACGTCGCCGCCGGCGAGCATGTGCGATTCCATCTCGACCTGCGATACATTGAGGCCCGCCCGCATCGCCTGGATGCGCGAGTTGACGATCATGATCGCGTTGACCTTCCGCAGTCTCATCCCGATCAGTTCGAGGAGCGTTACATGAGCCCCGCTGACCCAGGCGCGAACATACAGTCCCGCGAACTGCGCCATCACGGCCAAGATCACCAGCCCCACGATAAAGACGGTGGCCATGAGACCGATGACAATCGGACTGTAGCCGTCGCCAGGCTTGGCTGGTTGACACCCACTCAACAATGCCGCCGCGGCAAGAACGCCGGATGCTGTACACAGTTTCCTCATATCCCGTTCCTTTCAATAAATGACCGTTCAAACAGTTGTCGTGTCGGCGGCCTTGCGGACTGTCGCCCGCCGCCCGTCGGCACTGACAATGACCACCCGTGCGCCGGCCGCGATATAGCCCGACTCGCATCGGGCCTCGACGCGGCGGCCGCCGAAATCACACTCACCCATTGGTTTGAGTTCGCTCAACGATACACCAATCTCTCCGATCTGAAACGCCAGTGGCTGGCGCGCATTCTCCACAGGCTGCAACACCATGCGCCGTCCGATCGGCGTCTTGGGCCAGATCCGCACGGCCGCGCTCCACGCAAACGGCGTCGCCGCGACCATCCCCAGGAACAGCCACAGCGCCGCCCATTGGTTGACGCGGAAACAGATGCCCACCGACCCCAGCAGACACAGCACGGCCAATGCGCCAAGGACGCCGTGCGACGGCAGCATCAGTTCGGCCGCCACCAGCACGACTCCGGCGACAACCAGGAGGATGATCCACCCCACCAGCGTCATGCCTGGCCTCCGGAATCTCGTTGTTGCCGCACCAGGATCGTGGGCCCATCGATCTTTCTGACCACCACGCCCGAGCCACGGGCCACATAACCGCTCTCGCTCACCACCGACACCGCATGCACCGCCCCGGCCGAATCCTGGAACTGCACCGTCCCGCCCGGCTTGAGTTCTGTCACGGCGACGCCACGCGCGCCGATGGCTGGGAGTTGTTCCGACGGATCGATCCGGCTGATGCTGCCCGCCATGGCCGTCTCAGTTTCGCCCACGGCGGTGTTCAGGACGAGCTTGCGGAACATGGGCATGCTTGGCAGATACCGTCTGAGGAACGCGGAGATGACCATCGACGCGACCATCGCGCCGACGATGGCCATCAATCCCGTCTGCACCGACCGCCACGTACCCGGTAACGTGGGCAGCGCCAGTGGCGATCGTCCCGGCTCCGGCGCCACGAAAGTCAGCAGCAACCCGACCAGCGTCAGTATCAGCCCCAGTACACCAGCAACACCGAATCCCGGAATCACGAATACTTCGAGCGCGACCAGCACCAGCCCGACGAGAATCATCAGGATTTCCCACCACTGGGCATAGCCTGTCAGCAGCGGCACCCCGACAGCCAGCGACAGGGCCAGTGTCGCGATCACCTCGGCCATTCCATGCCCCGGCGCGTGCAGCGAGATGTAGAGACAGGTGAGGAAGATCGCGATCAACACGGCCCGCACCGCGCTCAGGCCAAAGAACTCGAGCACGGGCTCCCATGCCTCGCGCGCGTAGACTTTCGCGATGGACAGGCCGCGGTCCTTCTCGAGGCTGTGCATGTCGGCGTATGCCTTCTTGGCCAGTCCCGTCTTGATTGCCAGATCGGTGTTGAGCGTCAGCAGCGTGTCCGGGCCGTCCAGCGGATCCGGCACACCCGCTTCCGCGACGATTTTCCATTGTCCGCCGGCAAGCAATTCGCCGGCCTGTTTCTCATCCACAAATCGCCGCTGCCCCGTCGATGGATTCTCGACCCACTTGACGACCTTCTTCGCCGAGACCATCGCCAGCACGAGCGTGCTGTCGTGCCCGTTGCGCCGGGCTGAGTCAAGGAAATCCGCGATGATCGGACTGACGGCCTTGGCCCGTTCGTCTTCCCCGAGCGTCTGCAACGTTCCTTCGGGCGTGTACATGATCGGTGCGCAGTCGCCGATGGCGGCCGTCGGGTTCATGACCACCTCATCGCAGGCCAGGGCGATCATCGCTCCGGCCGAATACGCTTTGGTGTTCACGTAGGCGATGGTGTGTACGCCGGTCTGCTGCTTGATGAACTGCGAAATCTCCAGCGCGCTGGTAACCAGGCCGCCATAGGTGTCGAGATCGACGACGATCACTTTGGCCCCGGAGTCCAGGGCCTGCCCGAACCGCCCGACAAAACTCCGCCGCGCGGAGTCGTCGATGCGTTCGTGCAACTCAACCACAGCCGCCTTGATGCCCTGTGGTCCCGACCCGCTCACGGCGTAGATCGCTTCCACCCGACCCGCCAGGGCCACGACTCCCACGATGATTGCCAGCAAACGCACCATCATAATGTTCCCCTTTGCGTCTCGATTGTACTATGTTTCGTTGCCAATGGGCAGTTATAACCGGGGGTCGATTTTTGAGGCGGTGTGGTTTCCGATCTCAGTGCCGGCGGGCCTTGTCGATACGCTCGGCTACGGGCGGCACTCCACGCGATAGCTTTGGGCTGAGCAGATGAATGAATTCGCAGTTGTGTGCATCCGCTGCTGGTTGTCGCACTCCACGGGCGCGGCTATAGTGCGCTGTTCACGGAGCTAACCGCATGACGCCACTGGCTGTTGAGAACGCCGTCAAAACTTTCCGACAAGGCGACCGCCGTGTGACTGCGCTGGCGGGCGTGAGTCTGTCGGTCGAGAAGGGGCAGTTTCTGGCCATCATGGGCGCCAGCGGGTCGGGCAAGAGCACGCTGCTGCATCTGATGGCCGGGCTGACTTCGCCCGATTCGGGGCGGATTCTCATCGATGGCCAGGACATCACCAACATGGGCGACCGCGACCTGACGCTGTTCCGGCGGCGGCACGTGGGGCTGGTGTTTCAGGCGTTTAATCTCATCCCGACCCTGACTGCCGCCGAGAACATGGCGCTGCCGCTCATGCTTGAAGGCAGGAATGGCAGCGGCGTGGCCGGTCGCATCGACGAATTACTGGAGACGCTTGGCCTGTCGCATCGGCGCGAGCATCGGCCGGATGTCATGAGCGGCGGCGAGCAACAGCGCGTGGCTATTGGCCGGGCGCTGGCGGCCGACCCCGCCGTCATCCTTGCCGACGAACCGACAGGTAATCTCGACTCCACCAACAGCGAAAGCGTGTGCGAACTGCTCCGGGACCTGTCGGCCAGGCACGGCAAAACGATCGTCATGGTCACGCACGAGCCAACGGTTGCTATCTTCGCCCAGCAAGTCTGCGTCATGAAGGATGGCCGGCTCATCGCTCAATTCGCCACCGGCGAGTTGGCCGGGGCCCCGGACCTGGCCGTGAAATATCAGGCGTGTCTGCGAGCAGAAGGGACCGAGGCAGTGAGGCACGGAGGCACGAAGTGAGATGTGGCGGGGTGGCGTAGCGAGGCGGAGGGGGAAATCTCGAATTTGAGATTTGGAATCTGAGATCTGAAATCGGCGGCAATCACAGAGTTGAGACTTGACTATGGCAGTGTGGAAACTGGTTCGAGCAAACTTCCGCCATCACCGCATGCGACTGGCGCTGACCGTGCTGGCGATTGCCATGTCGGTGTCGCTGGTGGTCGCAGTCACCAGTGGCTATGCATCGGCCGAGGCCGCTTTTTTCAAATACTTCGCTGAATACGTCGGCGCGACCGATCTGGAGATCAGCAAGTCCAGCGAGCATGACGCCGGCCAGATCGATCAGGCGGTGTACGATGCGCTCGCCCGGGACCCCGATGTGCGGACGATCTCCGGGCGGCTCGAACAGCGGACGTCGCTGAGGAACTCGGCAGGGTTGCCATTCTCCCTGAAGGAGTGGACGCCGCCGCTGGTCATCGGCGTGAATATCGCCGCGGACGCGGACATCGCCACCCTGAAGATGGAACCAGACACGACCGGCCGATGGTTCAAGCCCGATGAGCCAGATGCCATCGTCATCGACCAGGAGGCGGCCAAGTCGTACAACCTTGACATCGGCAGCGAGCTGACGCTGGTCACGACCACTCAGTCCCACAAGCTGAAGCTCGTCGGCGTTGTACACAAGCCGGCCATCGTGGCCCTGTTCGACCGCACCGCGTACGTACCCCTGACCACTCTACAGAAGGTGACCGGTGCCACCGGCAAGGTCACTTCGATCCGCATCACCCTTCGCACCGGCATGGACATCGACGTGTTTCTCGCCAGGTGGAAACCTCTGCTGGCCAAGCTCGATCCGTTTCTACATCTCTCCACCACACGCGAAGCCCGCAAGCAGGTCGACAAGCAGATGCAGGGCGTCGAGTTCCTGAGCTACATGGGCGGCGCGGTCTCGATGGTGGCGGCGACGTTCATCGTTTTCTCCACGCTCTCGATGGGTGTCTCCGAGCGCCAGCGGGCGCTGGCCATGCTGCGGGCGGTGGGCATGTTCCGCAGCCAGATCGTCCTGCTGGTGATGGCGGAGGGAGTGCTTCTGGCGGTGATGGGTGCCGGCTTGGGCGTGCCGCTGGGCCTGCTCTGGACGTGGATCCTGACCACGTGGAAGGCGCATGTGTTCGTGGCCGGCATGGTGCCGAATGTCGGGGGTATGCTTTTTGCGACCATCGGATCCGTGACCACCTCGCTGGCCGCGGGAATCCTGCCGGCCCTCGCGGCCTCGCGCGTGAGTCCCGTCGAGGCGATGACCGCGGTTGGCGAGCAGCCGCGCAACACCATGCCGCTGTGGGCGGCGCTGGCCGGGCTCGTGCTGATCAGCATCGACACTGCGATAATCTACAACTCGCATTCATCGCGCGAGTTGGTGTTCTATGGGCACTTTTTCCTGGGCATTCCCTGCCTGCTGGTGGGTTTCTTCCTGCTCGCTCCGTCGTTTGTGTGGAGCGTGGAGAAAGCCCTGGGCTACCTCGTGGCCACGCTGCTGTGCGTGCGTTACTCACTGTTACGGCAACAGCTGTCGCGCAGCATCTGGCGGGCCGCCGGCACGGCCGCATCGCTCATGGTGGGGCTGGCCGTCCTGGTGGTGATGCACACACATGGCAAGACCCTGATCGGCGGCTGGGAAATCCCCGATCGGTTCCCGGACATCTTCATCTTCGCCCAGCCGCCGTCGTCGTTTACCAAGGACCAGATCGCAAAGCTTGACAACATTGAGGGTGTGAAGGCGGGCGACGTGCTGCCCATCGGCATCACCAACCCCAAGCTTCCATCGGGGTTTCTCTCCCTGGCGATGGCCGCCGTCATGCCTGACACGACCATGTTCCTCGCGGTCGATCCTGACAAAGCGTTCCGGATGATGGACCTGAAGTTCCTGGAGGGCAACGCGGCCGAGGCGTCCAAGAAGCTCAATTCCGGGCGCTACATTGTAGTCACGGACGAGTTCAGGCAGATTCGCGGCATGCACGTCGGATCAAAGCTCAAGCTGAGCACGGGGCTGCTCGTCCGACAAGACTTTGAATATGAAATTGCCGGCGTCATCTGGTCGCCGGGCATCGACGTGTTTGTGTCAATTTTTGACACCGGTCGGCAATACAAGGAACGCTCGGTGGCCACCGTATTCGGATCACTCAAGAACGGAGAGAAGGACTTTGGCATAAACACGTACACGCTCTTCGCGGCCAACCTCACCGGCGGCGTGGATAAGAAGGTGCTTGAAGGCCGCATGAAGGAAAAACTCGGCAGCATGGGTCTGCGCATGGGAGATGTGCGGCAGATCAAGGCCGGCATCGAGAAAGGATTCGAGAGACTGCTGGAACTGGTGAGTTCAGTCGCCCTGGCGGCCATTCTGGTTGCGTCGCTGGGCGTGATGAATACGGTGATGGCGTCGGTGCGCAGCCGCCGCTGGCATCTGGGCGTGCTGCGCTCGCTGGGACTGACCCGCGGCGAACTCCTGCGGCTGATCGTGGCCGAGGCGTTGCTGCTGGGCCTGGTGGCGGCCGTACTGGGCGTGGTGGCCGGCTTGCTGATGAGCTACAACGCCAACGGCCTGTCGTGGCGGATCGTGGGTTATCACCCGCCCATTCGGATTGCCTGGGGCGCGGTCTGGAAAGGCGTGGCAATAATCCTCGGCGTGGCGCTGGCGTCGAGCCTGATACCGGCGATCAAGGCCGCGAAGGAAGAACCTCTTTCGTTGTTGCAGACGGGACGAGCGGGATGAGCCGCTGCGCGGCAACGCGGAATGACGAAATCCGAAATTCGAATGACGAATTAATGAGCAATGCCAAATCCGGAGTTGGTCATTCGGTCATTTGAGCATTAATTGGTAATTCGAATTTCGAGTTTCGTCATTCCGCTCACCAGAGCGGCCCTACTCATGTCTTAGTGCGTCGATCGGGTTCATTCTCGCTGCTGTCACCGCTGGGTAGAGTCCGAATCCGATGCCGATGAGCACGCTGATCCAGAATGAGCCGATGATGGACCATGCCGCGATTTTGGCGGGGTAGTCCTGGCCCGATAGGAAGTGAACGATGATCGGCAGCGTCGTGGCGCAGGTCGTTCCCAGTCCGATGCCGATCACGCCGCCGACGAGGGACACCACGGTGGTCTCGATCAGGAATTGCAGGACGATGTGCCGCCGCTTGGCGCCCAGGGCGCGGCGGATGCCGATTTCCTTGGTGCGCTCAGTGACGCTGGCCAGCATGATGTTCATGATGCCGATGCCACCGACAATCAGCGACAGGCTGGCGATGCCGCCCATCACGAAATTGAACATGCGGTTCAGCCGTTCGGCGTTGCGCAGGATTTCGATGGGAACCTTGACCTCGTAATCCTTGTTGACCGGGTGATTGGGGCCGACCGTGTTCTCGGCGATCGCGGCCAGGGACTCGACGTTGTCCACCGTATTCGCCTGCAACCAGATCTCGGTAAGCTCGATGATCTTCCGCTCGAACGAGCCGCTGGTCATGCGGACGATGGTGTCGGAAAAAATCGTCTGGGCCACCGTCAGCGGGAAGTAAATGTCCATGTCGATGTCGCGGTTGATGAAACCCGACCCCGGCCGCAGCCCGGTTTTTTCGAGCACGCCGACGATTTCCAGGAAGACCGTGCCCGATCCCGCCGAGCCAACCTGGATGCGCTTGCCGAGCGGATCCTCGTAAGGAAACATCTGCTGGGCCGCGCTGGCCCCGATGACGCAGACCCACTCGCGAGAGCGGAGGTCAACCATCGTGAAATAGCGGCCGCGATCGAGCGGAAGATTCAGGACATCGAAGACCTGGGGCACGGTGCCGATGGGGTTGGCGCTGATCCGCCGATCGCCCACGAAGACTTTCTGCTGCGTGTCGCGGAGCGGCACGATGTATGCCAGCGGCGAAGGCCCGTTGCGGGCGTCGAAGAAGATGTCCGGATCGTCGGGGTCGGCGAAACGGAAAGTGGATTTGATGTTGCGGAGGTCCAGGCGTTTCAGGCCGTATTCCAGCACGCGCGTGGTCTTGCTCGAGGGGTCGGTGTTCTCGGGAGGAACGACGGAACGGATGACGATGTTCTTGGCCCCGAGTTGGCGAAGCTGTTCCAGGGCGGCCTGTTTGGCGCCTTCGCCGATGGCGACCATGATGATCACGGCCGCCACGCCGAAGATGATGCCCAGGGTGGTCAGCAGGCTGCGCAGCTTGTGCAGCCGGATGTTCTTGAGGCCCAGGGCGAAGGTTTCGTAGAAGAAGTTGAGGAACATCGCAAAGCACGTTACTCGCGGACGGCGTCTCTGTTGAGAAGCACAACGCGGAACGCCTCCACCAAAAGACGGATTAAACACGAAGACACGAAGGCACGAAGCGGTGTTTGGTACTTGCGAGCGAACCGCGATGGCGTCGTTCCTTTGTTTCTTTTTATCGAAGTCGCGGTGCCCTGGAACGATACGTCTTCAATCAACCGGGAACCGCTTCGTGTCTTCGTGACTTCGTGTTTAATCTGTTTCGCTCGCCGCGACGATTCCGACAGATTGTGGTATGTTCTCGTTGGAGGTAACCCATGCAGGAAACGCTGTTCACGAAGATCATCAGCCGGCAGATTCCGGCGAAGATTCAGTACGAGGATGACAGCTACATTGTCATCCACGACATCCAACCGCAGGCGCCGGTGCACGTGCTGGTCATTCCCAAGAAAGTGATCCCCACGCTGAATGACCTGACCGAGGCCGATCGCGAGCTTGTTGGTGGAATGTTCCTGGTCGCGCAGAACGTCATGCGCGAGATGGGCAAGACCGACTACCGCACGGTTTTCAACTGCGGCAGGCAGGCTCAGCAGTCGGTCTTTCATGTCCACCTGCACGTGCTGGCCGGCCGGGATTTCACCTGGCCGCCGGGCTGAGCTCAATTGTGAACGTCAAGACGATTCCCAACCGCGTGCTCCAGTGGAGGCAACTGCTGCCTCCGAGCTATCGGTATGACTATTTCGCGGCTGCGGGCGAGGCTGACTTTGAGCCCGGAGCGGCCGGATATTCAGCGGTCAATGCGACATACCTGGCCGACGCGGCGCTGCTGGCGTATGCGCCGCCCGCGTTTGCGTTGCAGCAGTACGCGCGCGCGGGGTTGGGCGAGGCACGCTTCTTTGAGCAGGCCGGCACGCGGGCGTATCTGATCGAGTCGGGCGAGTTGGCCATCGTCGCGTTTCGCGGGACCGAGGTGGACCATCCCAAGCAGTTCCTCGTGGATCTGGGCGACGATCTGAGCTTCGTGTTGCGACCCGGTGGCGGTGTTCCCGGCCGCGTTCACAGCGGTTTTGAGAAGGCGCTGGATGACGTGTGGGACCGCATTAGTCCACCTCTGGCTCGGGCGGTGGCACAGGGCAAGCCGGTCTGGCTCACTGGCCACAGTCTCGGGGCGGCGCTGGCGACGCTGGCGGGTGTGCGGCTGTCCGCAAGCAGGGTCGGCGTCCTCGCTGGCCCGCCTGAAGCGCCACCCGCAGGAGATTCCGGGCCAGCGAGGACGCTGGCCCCGCTTACAGAGCCGTCGCAGGCACAGTTCGGAGTACCGCCTTCAGGCGGTGATTGCAGACCGCCTGAAGGCGGTACTCCGAACGCGCCTGTCAGCGTATACGCCTTCGCATCTCCGCGCGTGGGCGACAGTGATTTCGCGGCCGCGGCAGGGGGGGTGAATCTCGTGAGATTCGTTCTTGGTCGCGATTTGGTGCCGCGTGTGCCGCCGCGACTGTTGGGTTTCGAGCACGGCGGATTGCGGGTGCTGATCGGTGAGGATGGGGCCGTTCGGACCGAGCCCGAGCCGCCGCGGTTGCCGGACGAACCGGGGTTCAAGGATGTTGCCCGCCGATGGATCGAGGCCGCGAGGCTGAATCTGTTCGACCACGCACCCGTGCTTTATGCGACCCAGGTGTGGAATGCGTTTGTGGCCGGGCGGTAACTCGCAGACTCAGTCCTGTCGCCGGTGTCGTTCCCGGGCGCCGAGCATGGCCAGCAGGATGAAGACTCCAGCGAGCACGTAATAGAGCCAGAGTTTCTCTCGCGTCATGGCGGGATGGAACCCCCTCTGAGCGGTCCAGGCCTCGTACACCAGCGCGCCGGCGACGATCAGGAATGGAAAGGACAACGCGGCCAGCCAGCGACGCAGGTTCATGGGGGTATTGTAGCGGAAAGAGTTGTGGAGCCAGCGTCTTTGCTGGCTTGGAATACGATGCCGTTCACGATTCTGAAAAGGCGACCGAGGACGCTCGCCCCACCAACAGACGCGGCGACCCGAGGGGGTCGCCGTGTCGTGCTGAAATCAGTTCTTTTGGGTTACCGCAGGTCGGAGATCGCCGGTGAAGTGCCGACGGGGGCGGCCGTGGGGGCCGCGGGCGAGGTTGGCGGCTCGGGAAGGCGAAGCACCATGTTCAGTTTCAACGCATTGGGGTTGGGGCCGATGAGGTCTTTGTTGGCCTCATAAATCTTCCCGGCGCGGTTGATGTTGCCGCAGACTTTCTTGGCGATGGTGTTCAGGTTGTCGCCGGACTGCACGCGATACTGGGTCGTGGGGTCGATGGGCCGGGTCGTCGGGGCGGCGACAGCGAGGCGGGCGCTGCCGGTGTCGGGAACGACTTCGGTCTTTTCCGGCAGGAGGATGATGGTGCCGGCGCGGAGGCGGTTGGGGTCGATGCCGGGGTTGGCGCGAATAATGTGGTTCACGTAGGCCGCGTTGCCGTACTCGTTGCGTGCGATGGCCCAGAGTGTCTCATTGGGCTTGACCTGATACTTGCGCAGACCCTGTCCTGGTGTCGCGCCGGGAGCAGGCGCGACGGTGGCGTTGCCGGTCGCATCGGTGCCGGAGGCACCATTACCTGGCAGGCCACGGTGCAGTGCGCTGCCCCAGTCGAAGTTCTCGCCGCGGGCCAGCGGCGTGAGATTGGCCGCGGGTGCCGGCGGCGGAGGAGTGATGACGACCGCGCTGCCCGTCTCGACTGGCCGGGTTGCCGCGCCGGCGCCGATGATGGCAGGCGACGGAGTCACGATGGGCTCTGCGGGCCGGACGGACGTCAGTTGGCTATCGGCGGTCGTTGTGCCGGTACTGGCGGTGCCGCCGGCCGTGTCCGCAGCTTTGGGTTTTGTGCCGCCGTTGGTGTTGACGGCAATGGCACCACCTGCACCTCCTCCGGTCGAGGTGCCGGCCTTCTTGGTCCCAGGTCCGGTGAAAAACAAAACGTAGACGAGAACGGCAAATAGCAGGACACTGCACACTGCCAACGCGAGTCTCACATCCTTGCGCATACGGGACTCCTTTCCCTACTCGGTCGATATTTTCATATCGGCTCGAGGTTCGCGCCGCCAGGACCGTTTACATGCGGCTCTTTGTCGTCGGCACAAACCCGATCCGAATCATTTCTTCGCAACCGGAATCATCACATCCGGGCCCTGATTGTCAACCCGCACATCGTTTCCGCTCCACAAGAGAATGGGTGCGGCGATGGCAATCGAGG
>JANYKD010000171.1 GCA_025361735.1 Phycisphaerales bacterium | reverse complement strand
GACCCCCGACGGCCGCAGCCTGCGCGGCGCGCTGGACTACATGATCCCCTACGCCACCGGCCAGAAGGACTGGAACCTCAAGCAGATCAAGGCTGCCAACTACTCGGGAATCGTCCCGCTTCTCCGCCAGGCCGCCCGCGTCTGGCACGCCCCGGCCTATGAGAAGGCCATCGGCCAGGTGAAGGACGCCAAGGGCCTCGACCGCCTGGACTTTCTCCTGCCGCCGGAGAAGTGACGCGGGCATTCGAGCCAACGCCGACATGATCTGAAAGCTGTATCCGTGAGCATATTCAACCATCGCCCCCGGCTGATCTGGATCATGGCCCTCGCCTGCGGCGTGGCCGTGGCCAATCTCTATTACCACCAGCCTCTCCTGGTGGAGATCTCCCGGAGTTTCCATGCCACGTCCCAGCAGGTGGGACTGGTCGCGACGCTTACTCAGGTTGGCTACGCCGCTGGCATGTTGCTGTTTCTGCCGCTGGCTGACCTGATCGACCGCCGCCGGTTGATCGTCACGCTGTTGCTGACGGTGAGCGTGGCCCTCGTCGGGGCGGCCGTCGCCCCATGGCTCTGGTGGCTGGTCATCGCCAGCTTCCTGGTCGGCCTGACCACGGTCGCCCCGCAGGTGGTTATCCCGTTCGCCGCCTCGTTGGCCGACCCCAAGGAACGCGGCAAGATCATCGGCAGCATGTATACGGGCCTGCTGCTGGGCATTCTGCTGGCCCGCACGGTCAGCGGCACGGTCGGCGGGCAACTGGGCTGGCGGGCGATGTTCTGGCTGGCCAGCGGCATGATGGTGGTGCTGGCGATTGTGCTGGCGATCCGGCTGCCCAAGGACACGCCCGCGACCGATCATGGCTACCTGTCGCTGATGCGGTCCCTGTGGACGCTGGTGCGAACCCAGCCGGAACTGCGGGAAGCGGCGATCATCGGCGGCGGCATCTTCGGGGCCTTCAGCGCGTTCTGGACGACCCTGGTCTTCTTTCTCTCAACGCCGCCGTACCACTACGGAAGCCAGATGGCCGGGCTGTTCGGCTTGGTCGGGGCCGCCGGTGCCCTGATCGCGCCGATGGCCGGGCGGCTGGCGGATCGGTTTGGTCATCGAGTCATCCGGGGTGTCGCCCTGGTCGTCGTCGTGGGCGCTTACGGCCTCTGCTGGCTGCTGGGATTCCATCTGGTGGGCCTGGCCGCGAGCGTGATCCTGTTGGACGCCGGAGTCCAGTCGGCCCATGTCTGCAACCAGACGCGGATCTTCGGGCTGCTGCCCAAGGCCCACGGGCGGGTCAACACGATCTACATGATGGGATTCTTCCTGGGCGGCTCAGTTGGATCGTACTTGGGCATCTGGTGCTGGACGCACTGGCAGTGGAATGGCGTCTGTGCGGCCGGGGCGGCCATGGGGCTGCTGGCGTTGCTGGCCCATGTACGGGGTGTTGTTGTGCATCGCGCTGCTCAAGCAGCCGCCCCCGTTGAGCAAGACGAAACCAAGACCGACCGCGAGTTGGAATCGGCTTCGTAGGCGAGTCGCTCACGTCGGCCACAGCGGCACATCTCACCTACTCCCGCCAAAACTACCCCGGTTTTTTCTGAACCAGGGTCTCATCTCGGCAGACCTGGACTGAAATTCCCGCATACCCCCCAGTCCCTGCAGGTTCTCGATCCAAAGCCCCGATTTTTTTCTGAAACCCACCAACTGCAGGCTCCAGTCCATTGCGTTTTACGAGACCACCCCCCGGTCCACGCGGATGGTCGCATGTGGAGACCAGCCCTATGAGGATCTGGCCGCAAGCGGTCGCCAGAGTTGTCAAAGCCCCCCGGCATGTAGGGGTGTCGGGGTGCCGGCCACCACCACAGAAGTCTGTGTTCTGGGGGCATGTAGGGTGTAAGCCGCAGGGTTTACCAGAGAACGGGAAAGGCCAGTGTCATTGAGCCGTGCCCCGTCTCCCTGTGCTCTTTCTCAACCGAATACGTTCGCATGGGTCGCGGGTTCGCTCGCGGGTTGGACGGTCCAACCCGCAACCATCTCCCTCTACTCGCAAAGGACAATCGTATCATGGAAAACACCATTGAATCTCCTGCTCTGGAAACTCCCGCCACGGAAACGCCCACTGCCGAACTGGTCTACACTCGCCATGACCTCATGTCTGCCCGCCATGTCGTGTTGTCCACAAAGCGGACAGCAAGGCAAGGTGGCTTCGGGGCTGTCGCGGGCAGGATGATCCGCGAGGCGGTAGGGTACAAGTTCGATAACATGAGCGTGGACGCTGTGCTCGTCGAACTGGACACGCCCAAGTTCCTTGCCGAATACAAACTCAAGCTCGACCAGTGGTATGCTGGTCTGAACAAGTCTGCTACTGCGGACACGCTCAAGAAGAACGCGGCTGCTTACAAGACTGCCGATGCCCTGAACGCCGACCCCCATTCCTTCTCCCTGCTGGTCAGGGCCTTGCGTGTCCTGTGTGTGCGCAACCAGTCATGGGTTGAGAACGGCAACAATCTCACCCTGCCCATGAACGGGCACAAGGCACTGCTCGACTTGTTCGGCATCAACGTCACCAACGCCCGACGCCTGTCTCTCTCGACCCTGTAACCCGTTTCCTGCCCGCGATCCATGCGAACGCATTCGGTTTGATATTCCCTTCCCTGTTTCCCGGTACTCCGCGATCAAGAAAGCGGATAGCCCGATACTTGGCCCTGTGCCTTGTGCGACCGACTACACCGGTAACCAATCCCTGTAGCGGCGTATCGAGGAGCTGGGGTCGGCCACGATGGCAACGCCCTTACCCTGCTGGGTTCACGGAGCAATCTCTGATTCCCGGTACACCAAAGGAAACGACCATGCGTCGGAACGTGTGCCTGATTAAACGAGGTCATCAGGCTGCCCTTGGCGGACAAGGGGAGAAGCTGAACAAGCAAACAAATAAACCCGCGTTAAAAGGTGGGAAGCGAAACGCAAAGTACAATTGGGATTCTCCACTAGGTGGTTGCCCTTCGACAAGGTGACCATCGTACTACGTCCGGAAGGGCGCAAGCCGATGAGCCGACGTAAGTGCCTGGCCCGATGAAATGCGCTGTAGCACAGGTAACGATGACGGCAAGACAATTGCACGTCGCGATCGTTTGGGTTGGCACCCACGTGATCGCGGCAAGGTAGGTTGTAGCGCCCGTCTGAATACGCTCACCCACTGATCCAGCTATCGAGGACGGCCACTCGCGTGTGGGGTAGTGGGCAATCGACCCTGAAAGGGGAAGGCTTGCAAGCGGGGCAGCATGTGTGCCCTGCGAACTCGCCAAGCGATGCGTGCATGTAGCTTAACTGTTACAGTTCAGCGGACTATCAGGCTGACGTGCAATGGATAAGACTCAGTATCCGATTCCCTGTCTGTGCCGATCCAGTACCCCAGCAGTCGAGAGTTGAACACCGTGATGATGTGCTCTCGTGAGGCTGGACAAACAGCCCTGCATATCGCAGGGAACTTACACATCGAGAGAATGCTAATGACAGTGGCCGCAGGCTTGGGGAGCAATCCCCGATGGCCCTGCTTAATGCAACTCGACTGCTTATTGATAGCACACCCGTGCAGGGCATGGTGAGAGAAATACTCACCATGTCTCTTTGACAGTGACCGCAGTAGTGACCGTAGCAGTAACACATCGGGTGTTCTGTGCCCCAGTTGGTTGTATCTGTAATACTCACAGTGGAGAGTCCCATGAACAGCACCGTAGCTGACCGTCTCAGTCCCGCCCCTGGTTGCAGGATCATGCCCTGTCCCAGACCTCGGGCAGTGGGTCTGACCATGTCCCAGGTGAAAGCTGCTCGCACGCCCATGAAGGATCACCTGGGCAACTATGTGGGCGTGCTGAAAGTCCACATGGTTGGCGGTACCCAGGGCATCGGCATGATCTCCACGGCGAGGTCTGCCAGATCCCTAAGCCAGCCCGTCAACCCCAAGCAGTGTGAGTTTTGGCTGAAAGGTGTGTGGCCTGCCAACATGCGGCCGGCAGGGAAACGCCGTTCGCCCAAGAAGGGGCCGAGGAACCGCTGCTTCACCGGGAGGATTCCCACAGCGTACGTGTACGCTGAGCGGGAATTCCACGGGAAGCTCAGTCAGCTCACGGATATGTACAAAGCCATTGCCCGGGCCAGGGCGGGGATCACCCTGGAAGACCAGTACGAGAACCTGCGGGAAGAAGTGATCGCCCACTTCGGCCGTCGGGGGTTCGCTGAGATCGACCGCATGGAGAGGACTATCCGGCAGAACACGGGCAGGTAATCGGGGGAAAGGGGAAAGTCCAACACCACTTACTCAAGGAGAGCCCATGTCCAAGTCAGAACGCACGTCCAGGTTACGCGCCGTTCAGCAACTCCCCGCCGAGTTCATGGATGAGGTGGACCGCGAAGAACTGCGGGAAGCGACCGACCGAGCCCACTATGCCCACCACTCGGGCGTGCGCAAGACTGACCATGCCCGTGACATCCGGGACACCCGAAACCACGCCGGCAACAAGTAGTCCACCGCCAATCAACAGGTATTCAACAGGAGAACCACATGCAGAACCTTGTCCCCGACCAACACCCCGACCAGCAGTTTGGGTCTCACCACACCAGCACGGATCAGCACATCCGGAAGATGCTGGCGCATCGGTACATCGGCATCTTCGACTATGCCCCGTGGCGGCCCACCAAGAAAGCGGGCAGGTTCGCCAAACTCAAAGTCTGCCGGGAGATCCGCCGGCGGGAAAAGCAGCAGTGGAAGAAGGAACTTCTCACTGAGATCACCCGGTAACCGTGACCGTGACCGTGTTTCGCCAATGACAGACCGCTCAATGACCTCTGCCTCAACGGGCAGGGGTCATCTTGTTTCCGGTTTCTGTGGGTGTTCCACAGGAGCTAACCCTTCAGGGTTTGGCGGACCAACACAAAACCGCTGAGCCGTGAGTGTGCTCTGAACACTCAGGAGACTAACGGTATGCAGAACCTCATGAACGACAGTGACACCGCCGTGGTTGACAGCACCGTGCTCGCTCTCGGCCAGGACAGCAGCACCGCTGTGCTGGAACAGACCGACACGGTTGCCGACGCCGCTGTGATCGAGACGGCGGAGATCGCCGTTGCCACCCCCGATGTGATCCCGGATGCTACCCCGGAGATCACTCCCGAGAATCCGGAGGTGCAGGCCCCGGCTGTGACCCCGGCGGCCACGCCATTCGACGGCACCGTGGAGTACACCCGGGATCAGCTCATGGCCGCCCGCCACCTGGTGCTCTCCGTGAAGCGGTCTGCCCGGCAGCAGGGTTTCGGCCAGCAGGCGGGTAAGACTCTGCGGGCCACCGTGGGCTACAAGTTCGATTCCATGGATGTCATGGAGATGCTCGCGGAGATGACCCAGGACGGGTTTCTGGTTCGGTACAAGAACTCCCTGGGGCAGTGGTTCGCGGGGCTGAACAAATCCGCCACGGACGGGACGCTCAAGCGGAACAAAGCCCTGTACGACGCCGCCCTCGCCCTGGCGGCGGACCCGGCCGCCTTCACGCTCCTGGTGCAATCGCTCCAGATCCTCTGCGCCCGTAACCAGGACTGGCGTGAGGCGGGCAATCACCTGTCCCTGCCCATGAACGGACATCGGGCGGTCCTGGACCTCTTCGGCATCAACGTGACCAACGCCCGCCGGCTCGCTCTCACGGCTGGCTGATCTCACGGGAGGTTCCCGCATGGGCGGTGGGTTGTGTTTCGCCCGCCGCCCTGTTATCCCTGACCCACAGCACACACAGCACATACTTGGAGAACTCCGTGAGTAAGAAACCCCTGAAGCCCAGCCGCGAGAAAGAACTGCTGGAAATGGCCAACAAGCTCGGATTGCTGACCCTCGATCTGGTCAAGTCCCAGAAGCGGTACATCACCATGCACAACGACAAGCTCTGCGGTGTCCGCACCCCCACTGATGCCGACAAGAGAGATGTGGCCGCCGCCAAACGCCGGCACTTGGTGCTCTCGCAGAAGCGGATGGACCTTGAACTCGACATGCAGAAACTCGTGGGTGTCCCCATCATGCTGACTGATCCTCGCAAGAGCTTGGGGTAACACCGGGTAATACGGTAACACCTGGGGCATACTCTGAGAAAAACAGGTACTCCCCTGTACTCCCCCTGGCTCACTCCCGTAGTTCCTGCGGTGAGTTTTGGGAGCGTCGGAGCGGGTGATACTGGAAGTGTTGCTGTGATGTGGGGGAGGACCTGCTCTCCCTCGGCCTGCCACTACCCCTGGTATCCCCTGCACCGCCTCTACCACGACCCGCAACTGCTTGATATCCCAGTGCTTACCTCGACAACGCCGAACTTCCCCGTCCTCAATCTGGAACTGCACCGTGGCTGGTATACACCGTGGTATAGGCACAACGGGCAGTATTTTTCTAAGCCTCTGCCTCCAATGAGGTTGAGGTGAAATTGTCTGGATTTTGCAGATGGGTGCGATGATGAACACACACCCGGGTGTGGGAATCTTCGCCATAATGATCTCGCCAGTCGTGGCGATGAGATCCAATGGACAGGCAAGTGGACAGGTCGGTTGAATTGTTGTCCTAGCCGTGATGGATGCCTGAGCCAGATGAGGGTTCTTCGCTATGGGCATTACCTGTAGATGTAACAGTGATGGTGGGCATCAAAGACTTCGGCCCCCCGCCGCCCCCAGGCCCATCCGGCCTTACTGGGCGCGGGGTTCCGACTGGCGCTGGTTGAACCATGCGGTGAACTCGCCATATCGCGGGTGCTTCGGCCCAATCGCATATTGCTTCCCCCTGACGCCGACCTTGTACCCCCGGTTGACGCAGACGATCAACCCCGCCCGTGTCAGAATGTCCTTGCAGGCGATGGCCTTGTGGCGGTCACAGGACCGCTTGATCACTCCTTCAGCCTTGAGTTTCTTGAACATCTGCTCGATTGAAGCATTGGAGCAGTCGAAGCGGCCGGCAAACGACCCCTTCACCACCAGGTAAAGTGCCACCATCAGATCCTGATCCGTGATCTTCCAGCGAAAGCCAGTGGCCCGGTGTTCGGTCTTGACGTGCTGCTGGATTGCCGCGAGTAACGAGGGTGAACTGTCCGTAAATCCTTGCTTGGCGGCCATCGGATCAAACGACTTCCCGATGTATTCGATTGCTTTGGCCGCACGCTTGAGCCGCCGGTTGCCGACGTCCTCGCCGGTGTGCAATCCCTCGCTTTCGTAGAATTGTACCAGTTCCTCAACGCTCGGCAGCCGCCCCAGAGACCGGGCTAATATCATGCCGGCTTGAAGCATGCGGTGCCAAGCATCAGGGTGCGAAGCCAAATCTCCCACACAACCTTTAGTTGTAGAGGTGGTGGGTTCCGGTTCTTGAGTGGCGGCAGCATTGGCATAGCCCTGGTGGAATTCTCCCACACAACCATTATGTGTAGTAGCAGGTTCGGTGGCCTCTGTTTCGCCGCCTCGGTGCTCAGCCAGAGGTTGAGGTACATGTTTCCATGTTCCATAGTGGTCAATGATGAGGTGGTCCCAGCATTCTGGAAAGTTTTGGGTGGGCGGGGCCGCCGCCAGCACCGCCCGGACGCGAGCCAGATCAAACTCCGAGGATGCCTGGAGGGCGATGAGATCCTGTTCGCCCTTGGCCAGCCGGGGAAGCTTGGCCAGGGAGCCTCGTTTGTCCACCGCATAGCGATAGACTGGATGCGCTGTCCGCTTGGTCGTGGTGGCCAAGCCCTTGAGTTCCACTTTGGCCTTGAAGCTGTTCTCCGCACGCAGGGCCATCAACGCTCGCTCCAGTAACCCGACCAGGGTATCCCACAGACCCCGTTGCACCGTGCCCAGGGCGATGTGGGCGTAAATGTGGAAGCCCAGGTCGTTGGTGGAAGGCTCCATGTACGACCCTGGGAAGAACGACAGCATGAACATGGCGAGGTCCAGTGCGTCATCCTCACCCTCATGGGCGTCCACGTCGATCATGAGTGGTTGCACGGGAGCCCAGCCGGCCGAGCGGTAGTAGATCGTGTCTGTCCTCACGAGGTGCCCGTCTTTCCTCGCGAGATGTCCTTGGATAAGCGACTTTGTGAGTTGTGGGGGCCAGCCGAGACGGTTCACACTTCGCTCATACTGACGGTTCGTGTTGGCGGATTTGACGCCGTCCCTCGGGGTCAAATAGCCCCAGTCGGACAGGTCCGTGTGCCGCTCGGCCCAGGCCATCAGGCCATCGGTGAGATTGTCATAAAGCTTCTTGGCCATGGGGCGTCGGTGATTCCGTAAGTTCTGGAGATTCCCACGAGATCAGATACCTGGGGAACTCATGGATTAACGATCACGATCTCGTTTCCGATTACTTCCCCATGATCTCTTTGGCAAGGCCACCAGTTCTGACTGGGACAAGGGCGGCACTGGCATCAAAGTCTGTGGCCCCCGCCGGCCCCGGCCCCCCGGCCCCAGGTTCTGTCCAGATGGCATGCCGCTTGATCGGGACTTGGGCGAGCCGCATCAGTCCACGCCCGCCGCCAACACCGCCACCCGGAAGCTGTCGCTGTCGATCCGGTCGCCATGATAATCCCAGTAGCGGAACGCCGAGCGGCAGTCCGCCGGATCGCCGTTCCAGGATCCGCCACGCAGCACGCGGAGGCTGCCTGTGTCGGCTCCCGTGGGGTCCGTGGCCGCCCTCTTCTCATATTCCCCATAGCGGTCTTGGCACCACTCCCACACGTTCCCGTGCATGTCGTACAAACCCCAGGCGTTGGGTTGGAAGCTACCCACAGGCGTCATCTTCTCCCGGTAGATGCCCCTCTTCCCATTCCCGTAAACGTGGTCACCGTAGTAATTTGCCTGCTCAGGGCTGATTGTCTCTCCCGTGTGGAATGGCGTTACCGTGCCGGCCCGGCAGGCGTACTCCCACTGCGCTTCCGTCGGCAACACAATCGTCTTGCCGGTCTTCTTGGATAACCATTGGCAGAATGCCTGGGCGTCATCCCAACTCACTTTCACCACCGGATGATCGCCCGTCTGATCGAACTCCTCCGGTTTCTTGTTGCGTTGCCCGGTGTCCTTCCCGAACTGGGCATACTGGTCCACCGTCACCTCGTAAACACCCATGTAGAAGGGCTTGCTGATCGTCACCTCGTGCTGGGTCTCATTATCGAATCGGTCCTTCTCGTCCTCGGGGCTGCCCATCAGGAACTTCCCCGCCGGGATCTGCACCAGCTTCAGCGCCACCTTGTCGCCAAGGTTTAAGTTAAGTTCCTTCCCGAGGCGCGTCATCATGTTGCGTGCTCCTGCTAACGGAAACACACCCCACCCTCACCAGAACCGCCGCAAAAGGGAACAACTGATCGGAGATGAACGCCTGCGGACCTGCGCTCACTGCGGGGACAGCTCGAAGTGCAGTTTCTGCGGCCGGGCCGCTTGCCGGATCTTCTCGTCGGCCTCCTCGACCTTCTTGGTCAAGGGCAGCAGTTGTTCCTTGAGTTCGGGAGCCGCACCCGGAGCATAGGCCTTCTGGGACTGGCCGCGCCACTGGCCGACCAGGCCCTCCTTATTCCCCACGGCCGAGAGGATCGCCCGTCCCTGGGCCACGATGGGGTTGGCTTCCCCGGCCTGCGGGACCGGGCCGAGCGCGGTCAGGTTCACGCCCGCCGCCAGCTCCTTTGCCGTGAGCGAGGCCGAGGCGATGCCGTTGATCTTCAGCGTGTAGTTCCCATCCTTCAAGCCCATCACCTTCAGCGTGTACTGGCTCAGGTCGAGGATCGTCGGATACAACGGCAGAACCGACCGGGCATCGTCGGGAATGGGGAACGGCAGACGCTCATCCAGCCGGTCGAACTCGATCCGGCCGCCCTCCGCTTTGACCCCGTCCACCTTGCACCCTTTGGCATCAACGACTTTGCCGTCGGCGTCGAGCGCCAGGCTGCTGACAAAACCCTCCGCGCCCAGTTCTTTCAACAGCGATGCTGCCATCATGAGCTGGCCCGGCGCGCCCGGGTGTACCGCATCGCCCTGCATCGACACCGGCCGAATCGGGCTCTTCTCCTGGGCGGCCAGGAACGCTCGCAGGTACTCAACTCCGGCCAGGGCGTCATCCGCTGACAACTGTTTGAGACTCGGCAATGCGTTGGCCAGCAGTTCCTTTGGCTTGTTCATCCCCCACAGATCGAGCAGCGCGTGGAATTGATCGGCGTAGGGGATCTGCTCCTTAGCCGAGAAGTCCTTCAGCGCGACGGCGTACTCGTGCAGGCGCTTGTTGCCGCCCAGGTTGGCCATGGTGTTGCCGTTGTTCATGGGGCTGGCCGAGAAGATGACCGCCCGGGCCTTGCTCGAACGGATCCTCTCGACCATCGTGCCCATGTTGGCCACGAATTTGTCGGTGGGTGTGCCGCCCTGGTCATTCATGCCCAGCTCGACGGAGATGACGGTCGGCGTCCAGGCCGCGATGTCATAGTCGAACCGGGCCAGCGTGCTGGGGATGGTGTGGCCGCCGACGCCGGAATTGCGGAAGGCGAACTTGAGATTGGGATAGCGCGCGAAACAGAATGCCTCGAAGTAGTTGGAGTGCAGGTGCTGGGCCGTGATGCTGTCGCCCGCCATCACCCACACGTCGCCATCCTTCAAGGGGAAGTCGGCCCTGGCCGATGCAGGGGCCAGTATGAGGGCCGCCGCCAACACCAACAACGTCAGAATCTGCCGCTTCAAGTATCGCATCGTGTTTCCTTCTGTGTGTTCAGTATCGCTACCGCCTGCGTAGGGACTGCGTTGCCGCGTATCGCTCTTCGCGCAATCAGTGCAACACACCTCTGCCTCCGCGCGTGCAGGCGCGGGCCCTATCACCAACGCCCGGTTTCCCGCCCGGCTTTTCAACTTGGAGATTTCACATGGGACTGACACTTCACTATCGACTCAAACACAGCACCGGCACTTCCGCCGTCGCCCGGCAACTGGTTGAGCGGCTGCGGCAGCGGGCACTGGACTTGCCCTTTCAGCAAGTCGAGCCGCTGATCGAACTGACCGGCGACGATTGCGATTTCCAGAAGCGTCCGAGGGACGATCCCCACCACTGGCTACTCATCCAGGCGCGGGAGTCGGTCAAGCATGAGCCGTACCAATACGACGTGCGGCCGACTCACCTGATTGCCTTCAACACAGATCCCGGCGACGGCTGCGAACCGGCCAACTTCGGCCTGTGCCGCTATCCGGCCAGTATTCAGATCGAGGACCGGGAGGTGCGGCCGCCCAGAACAAGGCGGCTGCGTACGGGACTGAGCGGCTGGTCGTGGCGGTCCTTCTGCAAGGCGCAGTACGCCAGCAACCCAGACTGTGGCGGCGTGGCCAACTTCCTGCGGTGTCACCTGTTGGTGGTGCGGATGCTCGACTGCGCCCGCGAGTTAGGCATCCTGGAGGACGTGAGCGATGAGGGCAACTACTGGCAGAAGCGTGACGTTCCGGCGCTGGCCCGCGAAGTGGGTGAGTGGAACGAAATGATCGCCGCCCAGATGGGCCAACTCAAAGACCTGCTGGGCGATGGGGTACAGGGAGCCATCCTCAAGTTCCCCGATTACGAACACCTTGAGGCGATAGGGAGCCGGTGATTGGCCGACACCATCATTTCTCGACGCTCTCCTTGAAGAACTTCGTAATCAACTCCGGTGCCTCGGGCGGGAACTTGTGGGTGCCAGGGTAAATCAGCGATACGAACGGCGTGCCTGTCTTCGAGGGATATATCGTTCCCGCCACCGAGCCGGACTTGACCCATTCCTTCCCCTCAGCATCACAGCCGTTGAGCTTCCGCACCCCTTGCATCACCCGGCTCTGAAACGCGAACGGCACCAGTTCGTCTTTCTCCCCGGCCACATGCAACGCGGGCTTGGGTTTGAGATCGCGAGAGCCTCGACCGATACCCGCCGCTGAGGGTGCGACTGCCGCGAAAACATCCCCTCTTGCCAGCCACAGCAGGTACGTGAATGCACCACCGTTGGAATGACCGGTGGCGAAGATGCGTTTGTCGTCCACCTTGAAGTCCTTCTTGAGCGAGGCCAGCACCTCGTCAAAGAACTTGAGGTCGCGGTCGCCCTGATCGCCGACGGTCTTCTGCCAGCCCGGCAGTTTGCCATCGGGGTCGGTGATCATGCCTGCTGTGGGTAAACCCTGCATGTAGACGACCAGTGCCTCGGGCCAGTGCTTCTGATAGCCGAAAGTGTTGGCGGCATTGCGCATGGTGCCGCCGTGGCCGTGAAAGGCGAAGATCACCGGCGTGTCAGCTGTCGTGGCCGTGGGCGGCATCCACACCAACGCCTTGCGTGCGACTCCATCGACCTTCCATTCCCGCTCCGCCAGCGATGGTTGAGCCGCTCTGACCGGCAGCATAACGCTGCTCAGCAGAGTCACAACTGCCAGCACACCCCAGACGCCCGCGATAGACCCGTTTCGGTTTGCCATTGTGCCATTCCTTGTAACGTCGTCATTCTGAAAACGCACGCGAGGCGGGAGTATTCCCGATGTGTCGGTCCCGCGTTGATTCATACGGCCCGCTCGGCAACGGCCGGGCTGCTTTCACCTACTATCCATAAGGACAAAGATATGATCACCAAAGCGCAGAACCCGAGCACCACGCTGTACTACAAAGACGGCAAGAGCGACAAGGTTTACAACCTGGCCATCGTGCCTTCCGGCAACGGCTTCGTGGTGAACTTCGCCTTCGGCCGCCGGGGCACCACGCTCCAGACCGGCACCAAGACCGCCAGTGCGGTGGATCTCGACGCCGCCCAGAAGATCTATGACAAGCTGGTCCGCGAGAAGACGGCAAAGGGATACAGCCCCGGCGAGGAGGGCACGCCGTATCAGCAGACCGACAAGGCCGACCGCGCCACTGGTATCGTGCCGCAGTTACTCAACCCCATCGACGAGGGCGAGGCCGAGAAGCTGCTGGCCGATCCGGCCTGGCTCACCCAGGAGAAGCTTGACGGCAAGCGCGTGCTCATCCGGCGGGATGGGAACACCGTCACCGGCATCAACCGCACTGGCTTGGTGATCGCTCTGCCCCAGTCCGTCGTTGAATGTGCCCTGAAGATCGACGGTTCCCGATGGTTGATCGACGGTGAGTGCATTGGCGACACGTTCATCGCCTTCGACTTGTTGGAGCAGGCGTCTGTGAATCTGCGACCGCAGCCGTATCGCAAGAGGATCGACGCCCTGTACTGCATGCCGGTAATTGGGCCGAGCCAGCCGATTCAGTTCATCCGCACGGCCACGAAGACGGCCGACAAGCGAGAGATGCTGGCGGAACTGCGGCGGCAGAACAAGGAGGGGATTGTGTTCAAGCTGATCGACGCGCCGTACATCCCAGGCCGCCCGGCCAGCGGCGGTAATCAGCGGAAACTCAAGTTCACCGCCAGCGCATCGTGCATCGTCGCCGGGACCAGCGGCAGCAAGCGCAGCGTGAAGCTGGAACTGCTCGACAACGGCCACCGCGTCGGCGTCGGCAACGTCACCATCCCCGTCAACAAGGACATCCCGGCCACCGGCAGCATCGTTGATGTGCGATTCCTGTATGCTTACCGCAGCGGCTCGCTGTTCCAGCCCATCTACCTGGGCCAGCGGGACGACATCGGCGTGGGCGCCTGCACGGTGGCCCAACTCAAATTCAAGGCTGGCGAAGAAGAGGCATGATGGCCTGGGGATACCCTCGCGGGAACCGCAGCAACAGGGAATATGGCAACGACGCGCGGCACCTGTGGAGTTCTCTGGGTGCCTGATCCCGCTGAACTCCGGGCGACCACCGAAAGACATTGCGGTAAGAATCCTGTCGAGACTTGCCCGATCAGTTACCCTGAACAAGGCAATGGGAAATAGCTATCACGCCATCGCGTGGTCGCCACCGCTTTGAAGTCCACGCTCCTCTGTCAACGGGCCATGAATCGAGGATGTCCCATGGCGATGATGAGCCCGATGCTGGGAGAACGGTGATATGCCGCTGCTGGGGCTTCTGACTGAAGATTTTGAGAAATTGTAGATTCCCGAGCCGGCCCCCCGCCGGCCATACTCTTGCTTCTACTTTCAAGGAGTAACCATGACCACGATTCGAGCGAAGGTTAACACACGGCTGCTGAGAAAAGCCAGCCGTCTGTTCACCGGTACATTGGCCGGCAGGATCATCGAGATCCTGCAGAACGCCCGGCGAGCCGGAGCAAGGCACGTTGCCATCACCAACCGTGATGGCATGGTGACTGTCCGCGACGATGGGCAAGGCATTGAGGATTTCGAGAAGTTACTGGATCTGGGCGGCTCGGGCTGGGAGGAGAAACTGGAGGCCAGCGAAGATCCGGCCGGTGTGGGGCTGTTCTGTCTCGCGCCCCGCCCACTCACCATCCGCTCCAGGGGCCAGATGGCCACCATCGAGAAAGATGGCTGGACCGGATCGCCGGTGGAAGTTGACGTAGATCCGCAGCCGCTTCCCGACGAGGCCGGCACGGAACTGAGTTTCTGCGATGAGCCCTGGGACCTGGAGACCGCCAGTCCTTTGGCGGTGTTCACTGGCATGGAGGTCGCGGTGGACGGCCAGAACTGTCCCCAAGAGCCCTTCATCCATGGAACGGGATCCCCTCATCCTCAGCTTGGCTGCCGCATCCAGGTCGTGCGCAGTATCGGGCTGATGCCTTGGCACTGCGCCGCTGCTCAGAACCGTGGATACGGCAATAATGTGCTGGTGAACTTCCATGGCCAGGTCATCAGCTTCAGCCACAAGCCAGTCAGCGGGCATGACCTGAGCTACCTGATAGACCTGACCGCCGAGCCCACTGGTATCCGGCCGATGCTGCCCGCACGCACTTGCCTGGTGGAAAACGAAGCGTTCCAGGCGCTCAAGTCCGCCTTGGAACTGGAGGCATTCCGCTACCTCCAGCAACAGGGCTGCCACTGTTTACCATACAAGCAATACCTGCGTGCCAAGGAACTGGGTGTCGATCTACCCGAGGCGGAGCCCTGTTTCCGCGTGGGCCTGCTCAGCAGGAGCACGGGGCCTGATCCGGTCGAGGTGATCATGCCCGAGAGGCACGCGCTGGCCGAGTGCTACCGTCTGAGCAAGTCCGAAGAGGGAGACGAGCGCGATGAGGCCAACGTCCACTTGCTCTCGGCACTGGGGCAGTTTGAATCGCCGTTTGTGGCGGTGGAGATCCGGGAAGAGTACGACGGCTACTCCTGGGCGAAGTTGCCCACCGTGGACCGCGTGGAGTTGTCAGTCGGGAAAGTCCTGCAAGATTCCCCGGTCGGGAGCGGCATGCTGGTCTGCGTCGAAACAATCTCGATCGCCGCCCACTGCAGCGATGGCAGGGTCTTCCGCTCACCGGTGTGCCTGGCAGTCAAGCCAGCGGAACAAGAGCAACCGCAGAACTGGTTCGACGACTGCAATGTGTACGTGACACAGGACGTCGGCGAGCACCTGCCCGATGAGCAGATCTGGTATCACCTCGGCGGCTACAACGACGAAGGGGACACTTACGACACGCAACTGCATGAGTTCAGAGAGGAACTCGATGGGTTCTGGACGCGACTCACGGGACCTGACCAACCCCTCCGACGCAAACTGCTGGATGCCGTGGAAGCTCTTCAGGAAGGTTGGCAATCAGTCATCATCGAGCCAGCCGGACGGGTTGTGATCAACGGGGCCGGCGGCGTGAGCAAGGTGCTCATGCCCCCCGGACAACTTGAACAGCCCGCGAGAGCGCCAATCCCCTTGACTGTGAATCACCGCGAGTTGGCCGCCAT
>JANYKD010000521.1 GCA_025361735.1 Phycisphaerales bacterium | reverse complement strand
TTCGCGGCGGGCGACGTGGCCGACGCGACTTACCGTCAGGCCATCACCGCCGCCGGCATGGGCTGCAAGGCCGCGCTCGATGCCGAACGGTGGCTGGCGGAAAAGGGACTGCATTGAGGCGGGTGATGGCGATCGCCGTCGCAATACCCGCGATCGACGATCGCGGCTACACATCGTGATGCGTCAAGCCGGTTCGAAATCCAGGGAGCAGTTCAGGCTGTCGCAGAGGGTTTCCAGTTCGGCTCGCAATTTGCGGATCGGCATGGCCGGGGGAACAGTCACGCGCATTTCCATGAGGAACAGCGGCGTGCCGTCGAAAGGGGCGGATTCCTGGCGGCTGGAGAGTTCCTCGATGTTTACACCGTTGCTGTGCAGGACGCGCGTGATGCGGTGAACAATGCCGGGCTGGTCCATCGAATAGGTCTTGAGCTTCATCGGAACCCCGGCCACGGGCTGGCGAAGCGGCGACTGGCGCGTCACGGTCAGCTTCAGGCCAATGGCCTCGAGTGTTTCGGGGAGCGTTCGCTCCAGGACATCCACTGCAGCCGCTTCGGCTTCCATCAGCAACACGAGCGCGAATTGCCCGCGCAAGTTCACCATGCGCGAATCGAGGATGTTTCCGCCGGCCGACTGGAGATGGCCGGTGATTTCGCCGACAAGGCCCGGGCGATCGGGGCCGACCGCGGTAATAACCAGTTGTGTCATGGCAGGACTCCGTTGATGCGACTGCGGCGAGTGTACCGGCGGAGACGGGCATCGCAAACGAGCGCGGCCAATCTTTCGCGCAAGCAGACTGGGGTCGCGCAAATACGGAGGACGCTCACGCCCGGCGAGTACGCCTCCCAACGCGACGATGCTACGAAAGAAAGATGTGTCGCAGTACCGACACCACGGGCTGGAAGCCCGTGCCACCAAATCCAGACGGCCACAAACGATTCCGAAGATGACGGGAACGTCCAGAGCCCGACAACTTGGGTGGTCTGGGCATGTACTCGTGCCCAGACCACCCAACGGCCTGTAGACGCCACCGGCAATCCCCTCCATAATCAGCGGACCTATGAGCAGCACGTTCTACATCAGCACGCCGATCTACTACCCCAACGGTGAACCCCACCTCGGGCATACCTACACCACCCTCTGCGCGGACACGATTGCGCGGTATCACCGGATGGCCGGGGACGAGACGTTCTTTCTCACCGGCACCGATGAGCATGGCGTCAAAATGGTGAAGACGGCAGCCGCGGCCGGGATTGAGCCGCGGGCGCTGGCGGATAAGAACGTGGCGGTCTTCGAACTCCTCTGGAAGGAACTCGGGATCACTCACGACGATTTCATCCGCACGAGTTCGGACCGCCACAAGCTGGCGGTGCAGAACATCGTCGCGCGGCTCCAGGCCAACGACGACATCTATCTTGGCGCGTATGAAGGGTGGTACGACGAAGGCCAGGAGGAATTCGTCACCGAGACTGAGGCGAAAGCCCGGGAGTTCAAGTCGGCCATTACCGGCCGGCCGCTGACGCGATACTCCGAGCCGACGTACTTCTTCCGGCTCACCAAATATGCCCCAAAGGTGCTCGCGTACATCGAGCAGAATCCCAGTTTCATCCAGCCCGAGTCGCGCCGCAACGAAGTGATCTCCAAGCTCAAGCAGGGCGTGGACGATCTGTCGATATCGCGGGCGACGCTCAAGTGGGGTATCCCCCTGCCGCACGATCCGGCCCATGTCGTCTATGTGTGGATCGATGCACTGTCCAACTACATCACGGCACTGGGCTATTCGGCGGCCGACGATTCTCGCTTCCGCAAGTTCTGGCCGGGCGATGTACACCTGATCGGCAAAGAAATCCTCTGGTTCCACACGGTCTACTGGCCGGCCATGCTCATGGGCCTCGGATTGCCGCTGCCCAAACAAGTCTTCGCGCACGGCTGGTGGACGGCCGAGGGCAAGAAGATGAGCAAGACGCTGGGCAACTTCATCGACATCGAACGACTGCGGAAGGTCATTGCGACCTATGGGCTGGACGCGCTGCGGTTCTACCTCCTGCGCGCGGCTCCGTTCGGGTCGGACCTGGACTGGAACGACGCCGACTTCGTCAAGAGTTACAACGAGCTGGCCAATGTGCTGGGCAACTGCCAGAACCGGCTGCTGAAGATGATCGGCAACTATCGTGGCGGCGTGCTGCCGGCACCGGGGTCGGCGCTCGACGACCACGACCGCCAGGTACTCGATGCCTGCGAGCAGTTCCCGGGCAAACTGGCCGATGCGTATAGAAGGCTGGCGCTGCAGGAGTGCGCCATGCTGCCTCTGGAACTGGCCCGCGTGGTCAACGGTTATATCGATTCGACCAAGCCGTTCAGCCTCGCCAAGGATCCGGCCGCCGCCGGTAGGCTCGACACGATCCTGCACGGCTGCGCCCAGGCCGTGTACCGCGCCTTCGTCGGCATTCTGCCGATCCTGCCGGAAAAGGCGGCCGCCGCCCTGGCACAACTGAATGTGGACATCCGTGGACGGACGCTCGGCGAAGTTCTCGCGGCCGGCCTGCCGATTGGCCACAAGTTCGGCGAAGGCCAGGCGCTCTTCCCGCGCATCAACCCGCCCGCCAAGGCGTAGGCGTTTGTTTCATGGACACTGTGATGTAGAGTCGATCCATGCCCGAGATCCCGTCAAAACCCGAGAAGACCGTGGAAGAGATCGCCGAAGAGGCGGGGCTCTATACTGTTGACGCCTACCACTTTGTGGGCGCCGGGCTGAGTTACACCGTGCAGAAGCTCAAGGGAGACATCAAGGATCCGGACGCCAGCAGGCACATCACCGGGCAGGAGCTTTCCGAAGGGTTGCGAGAATTCGCCCTGATGCAGTGGGGAATGCTCGCCCGAACCGTCCTGAGCCGCTGGAACGTCCATCGCACGGAGGATTTCGGCCGGATCGTGTTTCTGCTGGTGGAAAACGGCTGGCTCTCAAAGACCGAGCAGGACAACGAGGCCGACTTCAAGCACGTCTTCGACTTCGACGCAGCGTTCGGCCCGGACTACCGCATTGAGGGCAAGCCATGAAGACCAAGACCGCCGAACAGCCCGAGCTGGCACCGAACCCGTCGCCGTTCAAACCACGGCCGGCGCTGTTTGCGTGCCTGCTGGCGATATTCCTGGCGTGGATTGGCTGGTTGCTGTATCTCTATTTCACGACGGTCGCGCCGTACCACGGAAAGTAGCGTTCAAACAAGGCCAAGGGAGTCGCAGGCTCCGTTTTGGACGAAGCGCGTTGGCGCCGATACATGGCCGGTGAGGACGCTGGCCGTACTTGAATCGGCCAATCCGGCCTTGCGAGGCCGCACATTCACCCATAGGCTATTCCATCATGCTCATCCTGCTTACGAACGACGATGGCATTCGCGCGCCTGGTCTGGCGGCGGCATATCGCGAGTTGTGCAAACTCGGCGAAGTCGCCGTTGTCGCACCGGAAACCGTCCAGAGCGGCGCTGGCCACGGTATCACGCTTAAGAACCCGCTGGCGGTGAGCGAGGTTACGGTCGACGGACTGTTTAGCGGTATTGCGGTCGATGGCAGCCCGGCCGACTGCGTGAAACTTGCGATCAACCAGCTTTTGCCGCGTACGCCCGATCTGGTCGTCTCCGGGATCAACTCCGGTGTCAATGTCGGCATCAACGTCATCTATAGCGGCACCGTCGCGGCCGCCATCGAAGGCGCTTTCCTGGGAATTCCTTCGGTGGCCCTGTCGTTACTGATGCGGAGTGATGTTGCCCCGGACTACACCGTGGCCGCCGACTTCTCGCGGCAGATGATCGAGCGGATGCTCAAGGCCGGGCTGGGCAAGGGGCAGGTGGTGTCAGTCAATCTTCCCGCCCTCGGCGCCGGCGCGAAACCCGCGGGCGTTCGCATCTGCCGGCAATGCACGCGGCCGTGGGTTGACAAGTATGACAAGCGAATCGACGCGGCCGGGCGCACCTGTTATGTGAACACCTCGGTGTTTACGCTTAAGTCCGCCGACAACGACACCGACGTCGCTTTTCTGCGCGACGGGCACATCACGATCACGCCGCTCATGTTCGACCTGACGGATCGCAAGCACCTCTCGACATGGCAGGCACACCCGTGGAATCTCGGGTGAACGAAGGTACGCGCCCATGACCCGATCAATGAAGATTCTGACCATCGCCATGTGGGGCCTCATGCTGGCCGCGCTGCTGGCCTTCGTTGCCTGGAAATGGGCAGGCCGCGGAAAAAGCATCAGCCGGGAAATCATTGCGAAAGTCCCGGTCTTCTCGCTCGTGGATCAGGACGGCAAGGCATTCACAAACGAATCGCTGGTGGGGAAGGTCTGGGTGGGTGACTTCGTGTTCACTCGCTGCTCCGGCCCGTGCCCGATGATGTCGGGCAAGATGTCCCGGATTCAGACCGCGCTGGCGGGCACGCCGGTCAGGCTGGTCACATTCTCCGTGGATCCGACCTACGATACACCGGCCGTATTGAAGGCATATGGGAAACAATGGTCGGCGGACTATTCCCGGTGGACGTTCTTGACCGGCGGGGAGCAGGCCATCCAGAGCCTGGCGTGCACGCTGCTGATCGGCGTGCAACCCGCTGTCGCCAATCAGCCGATCGTTCATTCAACGCACTTCATCCTGGTCGACGCCCAGGGCAATGTTCATGGGCCGTACAATGGCGAGGACGATGAGGGCTGGCGGCAATTGGCGACGGATGCGCGAACGTTGTCTGGAAAGTAGAGCCGACGCCCTCGTCGGCCTGGCGTACAGACGCCGTCCCAAGAAGCCGGTGAGGGCACCGGCTCTACTTACTTTGCGTCCGTGTCACACCGCGGTCCGCGCCGGAACCGCGGGCAGGCGGATGATGAACTTGGTTCCGCGGCCAACTTCGGTCTCGACCGCGATGTCGCCGCCGTGCTGTTTCACGAGGCTGTAGCTGATGCACAGGCCAAGGCCCGTGCCTTTACCCACCGGCTTGGTCGTGAAGAACGGTTCGAACAACCGCCGCCGGTCCTTCGGAGCGATGCCGTGGCCGTTGTCCGAGATCTCGAGCAGCACCTTGCCATCAAGCATTCGCGTGCGCAACTCGATCCGCGGATGCTCCGAGCGTTCAACCGCGTCCAGCGCGTTGATGAGCAGGTTCAAGACCACCTGTTGCATCGCCTCGGGCATCAGACGCACACGCGGGAGTCCGGGCGGCATATCGGTCTTGAATTCGATCTTGTCGAAGCGCGGATCGAAACGCACCATGACCATGGCCTTTTCCACGACGCTGTTGAGTTCCGCCTCTTCCCAGTTGGCATGGCCGGGATGGGCAAAGGTGGTCATGTCGCGGACGATCCGGTTGATGCGCGAGACCTGTTCTCGCAGCGTCGTCAGGGCCTCTGGTGTCAGCTTTTCGGGGCGGCGTTGTAGTAGTTGCAGCAGCCCGTCCATGCTCGCCAGGGGATTGGCGATCTCATGGGCCACGCCAGCGGCCATGCGGCCGGCGGTGGCCATTTTCTCGTGATGAATCATCCCGGCCTGCTGCCGCTGGAGTTGCCGCGACATACGGCGAATGCGCTGGTTCTGACGCACGAGCCGTCGCCGCTGGCGGCGCAGGCCGCCCACCAGCCGGTTGGTAAGCCAGACGGTCAGAAAAAGCGAAAGCCCCCAGCCGGATACGGCGATCCACTGTTGGCGTGTCTGCGGCAACAACGCGCCACCCCACAGACCCCACAGACACAGGATCAGCATGGCCACCGCCGCCGCGGCGCCGGTGTAGGCCATGCGCCTGGGCAACAGCAGGCTCGAGAAGACCATGTGCAGGGCAAAGAACCCCTGGACGGGGGTGTTGAGCCCGCCCGTGGCCGCCGTCAGCAGACTCAGGCTGGCCAGATCCATCAGCAGTTGCACCCAGGCCAGAACCAGTGGGCTGGCGCCGATCTGCCGGGGCGGGAGTTTTTCCAATTGGCGAAGGAAGAGGAGGAGCAGCACGTTGTAGCCCGCGATCGCCAGGCCGACGGCCAGCATCGCGCCATCCAGCAGATACCAGCGGAGCCAGGCCCAGTCGACGGCGGCGGCCGCGAGAACCGCGGCCGCGGCGATCCACCTCAGCCGCACGAAACGACGCAGCTCGCGCATCAGGGGCGAGGTCGCGCTAACGTCAGGTTGTGACCGCCTGCTCCGAGTCATGGCGACCATCCTCGCTCCCGCCTTCCGCGGCAGAACGTTCGATATCCAGCATTTGTACACCTTGCGTATATTCCGTCAGCACAATACGCTTCAGGTGCTTGATCGCCTCCATTGTACGCGACATCCGCTGCAAACTCTCATGGATCTGCCGCGTATATTTTTCCAGCGTCGGGTTCCCGCCCGCCTGCCGTCCGATGAGCTGCGTCTGCAGCGAAATCATCGTGGCGACGTTGTTCAGTTCGTGGTTCAGTGCGATCGCAAGCTGGTGCACGGATTCGAGTTTCTTCCGTTCATTCTCCTCCAGCCGCTCGGCCAGACCATTGAATGCGACGGCGAGTTCTCCGAATTCGTCCTTCCGCTGGAGATCGACCCGGAAATCAAATCGCTCCCGGGCGAGCTCGCGCGTTGCTTCCACGAGCCGGTCGACCGGACCGACGACCATCGACGCCATCCGCAGCAGCGTCAGCACCGAGAGGTTGATGAGGACGATGAACACGACCGCCAGGACGAGCAGCGCCTGACGAAAGCGCCGGATCAGCTGGCCCTGCTCATCGGATGCGTGCCCCCGCAGATTCCGGCTGAACGCCAGGGTGTTCACGCGCATGTCCAGAATGTCCGAGAACGCCTCTTTGCGATATCGCGCCGACCAGGTCGCATCCTGCGATGTCGCCAGGCCGGCCACGTGCGTGCGGAACATTTCCATCCGCTCGCGCATGCCGGCCAGAAGCGGCGAATTCTCCGGCTGCTGCGCCAGGTGAAACCGGGACAGGGCCTCCAGGTGTTTCTGCATTGCCTCCAGGGCGTTCAGCACGGGATCAAGCCGCTGCTGTTGTCCGGCCTCGATGGCGAACAACTGAATCTCCACATTGGAAATGGTCAGTGCCAACTCGGCCGCCTCATCCGCCGCCGCCCACACCTGCTCGTCCATATGCCGCAGGTCTCCAAGGCGCTGTTGGAATACCCATACAGCCCCCACGCCCGTGACCACCAGGAGTGCGACCAACGCGCCAAACAGGACAAGCAGTTTGCGTCGGAGCATGGTTCAGTCCCCCTTCCCGGCCGGCCGCCGCGGCGGCGGGCCACTGACGCCGACCATTTCCCATCCCTCGCCGGCGCTGTCGATCATGTCGTATACCGGGAGAAAGTCTCGTGCGGAGGTCGGAACAAACCCATCGATGCCAAGCGACGCCAGGGCGGACTTCGCAGCCGGGTCAAGCTTCATGCCCAACAGCGCCGCCTTGAGCTTTATCCCCAGTTCTTCGGTCACCTCAGCGCCCACCAGCATCGCGTTGTTCGGTACGGCCGGTCCCTTTACGAGCACCCGAAACCGGGCTTCCGGATGTCCCCTGCCAAAGGCCGCGAGGCGCAGATCCTTCACCGCTCCGACGTCCGCCGCACCTGTCATCACGGCGGTGATGACATCGTCGAAAGTGCCCATCCAAATCAGACGCGGATCCTCCAGTTGCGTCGGCTGGTATCCCAACCGATGCAGTTCCGCCAATGGAAACAGGCTGCCGGCCGTTGTGGTTTTAACCATCGCGAGTTTGCCGGAACCCAGGTCGCCAAGGCCTCGAATCGGCGAGCCCTCCCGGACAAAGATCGCGCCGCAGTAGGTGCTCACCCTCCGCGCCTCTGGCCGAGCCAGCGGCCGGGCGCCACAGCGGTCGATCGCGAGCGTGGCCACGAGCGAGCCGAGTACCGCGGCGTCGATCCTCTTGGCAGAAAACTCCTTGAGCACCGCTTCGTAGTTGTTGAGCGTGACAATCTCCACATCCCTGCCGATGCGCGGCGAGAGATAATCCACGAGCCCGCGATAATTACGCCGCAAGGCAAAGATGTCGTATTCGGGAACCAGAGCCAGGACAAATGGAGCGCCCGCCGTCTGCGTCGTCGGGAGGGTGCTGGGCCTGGGCCGCGTGTCCGGTCCTCCAAACAACAGCAAGGCCACGAGCAATCCCAGCAGCACGACCGTCGACGTAATGATAGACACGCGTACCATCTGCATTTCCCTGTCGCATATTAGCCGAAATCCAACGGCTCACAAACGTGCGAGTTGGCGGATCCCGATTACGAGAATCTCCGCTGCGGCGATTGCTCTTTTCATGCTCCGGACCTATAAATCAGTATCGTTTGTGTGCGTTATCGCTTATTGCAGCCGTAACGCGTTCGGCACGGGTGTTGATATGATGCTCTAAACAGATTGGAGAACTCCATGGTGGCCCACGCGCCCGCCGCTCAGGAAAGCCCGATTGCGACCCCCAAGACGCCCGCATTGCGTCTGCTCTTCTGGGAGAGCACGGTCGGCTGCAATCTCCAATGCAGCCATTGCCGCCGGCTCGAGGTGTCGCACCAGCTTTCCAAGCTGGATCTCTCGACCGAGCAGGCCAAGAGCTTTATCTCCACGCTACCCGAGACTGGCCGGCCGATCCTGGTATTCTCCGGCGGCGAGCCGCTGATGCGGCCGGACATCTTTGAACTGGCCGAACATGCCACGTCCGTCGGCCTGCCTATCGCCCTGGCGACCAACGGCACGATCATGAACGACGAGTTAGCGGCCCGCATCCGGGACGTCGGCTTCAAGCGCGTCTCCATCAGTTTCGACGGTCCGGACGCGCCGACGCACGACCAGTTCCGCGGCGCGGGGTCGTTCGACAAGTCGATCGCCGGCGTGAAGTGTCTGCGCAAGATCGGGGTCTCGGTGCAGATCAACACCACCGTGGCCCGGCACAACTACCGCAGGCTCGACGACACGTATCGCCTGGCGCTGGATCTCGGGGCCGACGCCCTGCACGTTTTCATGCTCGTGCCCGTGGGCTGCGGGATGGAACTCGACGAGTCGGTGATGCTCTCGGGCCAGGAGTATGAAGATGCGCTCAACTGGATCTACGATCGTTCACTCGAAGGCAAGCTGCACCTGAAGGCCACCTGCGCCCCCCACTACTTCCGGGTCATGCGCCAACGGGCCAAGGCCGAAGGCGCCGCCATGCCGGCGTTTGCACATCCCCACAAGAACATGGGCCACCCCGGCGGACATCCGGGCGGGCATCCCGGTGGCACCCCGGGCGATCAACCGGACATGACGGCGATGACCAAAGGGTGCCTGGCCGGGCAATCGGTGTGTTTCGTCTCGCACACGGGCGAGGTCTTCCCGTGCGGCTATCTGCCGGTCAGCTCGGGCAATGTGAAGACCACGCCGTTCCCGACAATCTGGCGCGATTCCAAGATCTTCGCCGACATCCGCGACGACTCCAAGCTCGAAGGCAAGTGCGGGATCTGTGAATACAAGAAGGTATGCATGGGTTGCCGCGCCCGGGCGTTCTCAGAAACCGGGAGCTATCTCGAGGAAGAGCCGAATTGCGGATACACGCCGATTCGCATGCGCGGGCAGACGGCGGGGTGAGAGAAGAGGAGGGATTGAGGCACGTAGGCACGAAGTGGAATAGCGAGCCCGAGCGGGGAAGAGGTCGCAGATATCTTTTTGACGCTGCGACGATGTCGCCCGGTTATGGTGAGGGTTACTTGCGTCGCTGAATTTCAACGACGACATGGTTTTCCGCTCCGGGGAGTTCGGTGCGGTGAATCGCAGGTTGGCCGGCGCCGAGTCGGTGGAGTGTCTTCTTCGCCGCCTCAAGTTCCTCGGCAGCCTTGGCGCCCTTCATGGCCAGGAGGCGTCCGCCCGGTTTCAGCAGGGGTAAACACCATTGGGCCAGTTCGCCGATGGCCGCCACGGCGCGGGCGGTGACGACATCAAACGTCCCGCGATAATCGGCGAGCTTCTCGGCCCGCTCGGCTTCGACGACCACATTGCTCAAGCCAAGATCCACCACGGCTCGATCGAGGAAAGCGGCTTTCTTCTGCGTGGATTCAATGAGAACAAACGAAACATCGGGCCTGGCGATGGCCAGCGGAATCCCCGGCACGCCCCCACCGCTTCCCACATCAGCAAGCCGGTGCGACTCTCGCGGCAGATGCGCAACCAGCGTGAGAGCATCCGCGATGTGCAACACCTCGGCGGAAGCGCGGTCGGTGATGCGCGTGAGATTCATCACCGCGTTGACCTCGAGGAGCAGGTCGAGATAGCGGTCGAGCGAACGGAGTTGTTCGTCCGAGAGTGGCGCGAGTTGGGACCATGAATCGTGCATGCTTGCCCGAGTCTACAGCGGCGTGGTCGATTTATCGACCACGTCCTCTCGCCACATGCATTCACACTCGAAGCCATGCATGCCGTCGGTCACCCTTGAAAACGAATCATGTGGCGCGAACCGTGAAATCGAAAGACGTGGTCGATAAATCGACCACGCCGCTGGGGTTGGGTCATGTCTCCCGCCCCACTCATCACGTCCCCGCGATCCACCCACAATCCCCGGCGTGGTCAGTTCACTGACCACGTCCTGCATGCTTCACTTCCCCCGATTCCAGTCTCGGATAGCCCACATTCTCCATGAACGCCTTCAACTCACGGGCTCGCAGAATACCCCACTCCACGTCGATTCGTATGTGGGTATCCGGATACTCTTGCCAGTCTGAAACAAGCCCGGCGCGAACCGCCTGAAGCAGCGTATACTGATACGCCAAACGCGTTTGCCACTCGTTTCGCAGGCAGCCATCAAAGTAATTGCGTTTGCCACGCTCTCGCCAGAATGGTGTGAGACGCTGTGGAAGGAGATCGTTGACCAGTTTGGTGACCGAGCCATGGAAGCAGCGCATGAACGGTCCGAGGTTCTCACCAACCTTAAGGTAACCGATTGTGTGATAGTGGTTCACCAGAAGCGTTGTGACCCAGGGAACGAAGCCGAAGCGTTTGCAGTGATGATCGAAGCGATCCCAGAAAACCGCCTTCGCCTGAGCGGACTCAAAGGCAAAGACGCCGTCTCGGGTCTTGGAGGTGATGAAGTAAACCGTGTTGTCGCGATACCAGTGCTCGAAGCGGTGCTCGCCTTCGAATCGCTCTTGACGCGTGTGAGACGATTTGCGGAACTCACCCACGAATACGAATCATAGCAGAATCGAAGGATATTGCGAACAGGACGTGGTCAGTAAACTGACCACGCCGCTGGGGATGTGAATCGGTCAACGCTTGAGACACCACATGGTCCGGGGAGATAAGACGTGGTCGATAGATCGACCACGCCGCTGAGGCTTCGTTCGGAATACGCGTCACTCCCCGGGGATATACGAAATGACTCCATCGAACGGGCTCGACGCAGTCGCGTATCGCTTTTTCGGAATCCGTCCGGATTGATACGACAGCCGTCCGGCTTCCAGTGCGTGCCGCATGGCGTGCGCCATCTTCACGGGGTCTTTCGCGTGGGCGATTCCGGTGTTGAGCAGGACGCCGTCGGCGCCAAGCTCCATGGCGATGGCGACGTCGGATGCAGTGCCCACGCCGGCGTCAACGATGACCGGGAAAGTCTTGTCGCCTTCCTTGAGCAGTTCCAGGCACAGCGAAATATTCAGCGGATTGAGTATGCCCTGGCCGGAGCCGATCGGCGAGCCCGCGGGCATGACGGATGCCGCGCCGGCCTCCTTGATGCGCACGGCCGACCGAGGGTCGTCGCTGGTGTAGGCCAACACGGTGAAACCTTCCTTCACCAACTCCCGGGTCGCCTCGATCGTGCCGACGGGATCGGGCAGCAGCGTCTTCTTGTCGCCGAGCACTTCCAGCTTCACCCAGCCGGCGCCCTTGTTCTTTTGTTTCTCCAGCAGATCGCGCCCGAGCAATGCCACGCGGATCGCATCTTCCGCCGTGAAACAGCCCGCCGTGTTGGGCAGGATCACGTACTTGGACAGGTCTAGGAAATCAAGCAACGACCGCCCTTCCTTGTCGACCAGCCGCTCGCGCCGAACGGCGACCGTCACCACCTGACACGCCGCCGCGTCGAGCGCCTGCTGCATGAGGGGATACGTGGCATACTTGCCGGTGCCGACGAACAGACGATTGCTCAGTTCAAACTGGCCGATCCTTAGAGTTTCCATGACTGCAAAGCTAAGACAGATTGGCCCGGACGTAAAGAGCGCGAGCACAACACAGACGCAAGGCCTATTTCGACCCAAACTTCGCCCAGAGGCGATCGGCAAGAGCCTCAATTGCACTGGGTGAGTACGGTTGTTCGCGGATTGCCCCGAGCCACTGTGCGGGAATAGCCTGCCTTCCAAGGAATGCTCCCGAGATGGCACCGGCCATTGAGGCGATGGTGTCGGTGTCTCCACCGATGAAGATAGCCTCGTGAATCACTCGCTCATAAGACTCGGGGTGTCGCAAGAAGCAGTATAGTGCCATGGGGACGGACTCATACGCGGCAACTCCCGTGCCGAGCATGGAAGCCATTTCAATACAGGGAAGACCGGCCCGGAGCCCCTGTTCGACAATGTCGAGGGCACAGGCAAACCTTGTCGTGTCCTGAAGAAGGTCGGCGAAGTGCGCCAGGCCCGCGCGCAAGGGCGACAGAAACATGTCAGGGGAGAACGCGGATGTCTTTGTGGCGATGGCGACGGCCAAGCTCTGGAGCACACAGGCTTGGTAGGCATTGGAATGACTGTGGGTCGTCCTTGAGGATTCCATGGCGAGTGAAATCAATGCCCTCAAATCATTCGCGTATGCGAGCCCGACGGGCGCGACCCGCATGGCGCTGCCATTGCCATAGGAACCTGCGGAAAACATGACCGTGCTCAATTCTCGCCAGGCGCGGGGATGCTGACTATACGCCCGGAAGATAGCCTCGGTTCCCGTGCCGTATCGCCGCCAGGGCTCGTACGCGCGTGCAAATCGCGAAAGCAGGATCTCAGGCGAATGGGAATCGTCTTCCAGTAGCCACTCGGCCACACACAACATCATCTGAGTGTCATCGGTGAAGCGCCCGACCTGCCACGGAGGACCTTGGAATTCAGGTACAGTGTCGGTGGCGAGGATGTCGCCTACCGAAGCGAATGTCTTGGCTATGAAGCCAGGGGATTCCGCCTCAACCACTGCACCGGCCACGTCCCCAAGCACCGCGCCGAGGATACATCCGCGAAACTTGTCGTGCGAGGAAGTCATGAGGGCTCGCGACAAAGCAGGACCGGGGAACACCCATGATGATACTCGACTGTAGTGCGACTGACATCACTCCCGATACCGATAGTTAAAACGGCCATTCGGCGCAACATCGCCACTCAGTAGGAATTCATCAATCTTGCCTTCTCGCTGCATGCTGTCAGACCACTTGAAGTCGAAGGAAACTGGCTTCGCAGGATCGGTTACGCCCAGATCGGATAGTCTTACTGCCAACATCAGCTCATTGTCGGCGACACGCAGATTCGCCTCGCCGCGCGGCCTCCAGTTCCAACCCTGCGTCGTGGTCTCGACAATCGCCGTCGCGTTGTCCTTGAACCGCCGGTTCACAACGACGTCGTATCCTTCCCAGCCGGTCTTGTGATCGCGGTCGGCGTCGATCAGCAGCAGCATCCAGTTGCCGTCATTTCGCGGGGTGATTTTCTCACGCGTGCGGACGTAGAAATAGACACTCTCATTGTCGCGCGTGACCTTCATCAGCACGAAATCGTTCCGGCCGGTCTGATTCACGTAGCGGGTGACGTTGTTGTAGCCGGGATGATCGCGCCAGGCGGTGTCGCCGATATCGTCGCGGTATTCCGGTTTCACCGATTCCCATTGGGCGAAATCGCCGTCGATGCGGATCGTCTTCTGCGGGCCGGCGGGCTCGGGTTTGCGGACGCCTTTGTAGCGACGGACGTAGGAGGCGAGTTGGTAGTAGTAGTTGTCGCTATGGCCGCCGAGCATGGGCTCGATGTCGCGGCTGTGTTCCTGGTCGAATGTGTCCACGAACATCACTGGCCGGCGAATGCCGGAGAATTCGTCGTAACGGGAGGCGATCCACTCGTTCCATCCCGTGACGAAAACAAACTGCGGATCCTCCTGCAACGCCCGGTCCCACTGCTCGGCGAAGTTGTACCCGTGTTGCACCGCATCGGGGCGTGCGTCGGTGGCGCCGTTGTGGAAGCTGCGGCCGAGCGCCCCCGGCTCGCTCATTGAGCCCAGCCGGCCGGCCACGGCGTTCTGGGCGACACCCACAGACATCTGCTCCTTCTCGCCTCGGGAATTGCGGAAGACGTGTTGCGGGAAGACATTGAGCCAACTCCACTGATCCGGACCACGCGGAGCGACAAAATAATCGGGCTCCGGCCGGCGATAGGTGAAGAACTGGCGGATGGCCGCATCGGCGCCTTCGGCGATACGCAGTCGCAGCGTGCGCGTGCCATCGGTGTCCTTGCCGTCGGCGAGCGCATGTCCGGCGGACAGGGCATCGCGCGAGGTGGTCCACCAGCCGGCCTTGCCCTTGGCGGCCGACGCCTCCAGGACATATTCTCCCGGGGCCTGTGCTTCGGGGAGTTCGAGCATGAGCCAGCCATTGTCGCGGATGTTGTCGAACTGCTTGGTGGCCAGCTTCTGGCCGGCTTTGTATAGCGTGAGCGTTACCCCGCTGTCCTTCTGAGCCCAAGTAGGAAAGCTGCCGCCCACGGCGTCAAACTTCTTCTCTGTCTTGAACCGCTGAGCCAACGAGTGACCCACCTTGAGTTCCACCGGCATCTCGCCCTTTTCCAGCCCCGCATAGCCCAGCATGGACGCGGGATCAGCGAGGATCAGGGGTTTGCCGTCCCACTTGAACCACAAGTCCGCGAACTTCGCCGGCTCGTAGAGGTCGCGATAGAGTTCCCGCGCGACCTTTCCCGGTGCCCCGAATGGGCACAGGAACGCCACCTGCGGCGCGCGGCCGCCGTTCTTGCGAACATCGGCGAACACTTCGAGCAGCGTCAGGTAGTTGGCCCGATAGGTGTGTTGATTGGTCACATCGAAGATGATCACGTTCACGCCCGCGTCGGAGAGCATCTGGGCGTGCTTGCGGATCACCCAGCGGTCGTCGGCGACGTAATAGCCAAAGAGCGGTTCGCCCCAGAAGTGCATCGCCCCCATCGGTCCCCAGAGCGGACTGTTCTTGTTGTCGATCGCGGCCGGGTCTTTGGCGAGGATCTTCGTGACGTCGAAGGGGCCGCCATTCACATGTTGCCCGGACCAGAGGAAGTAGAACATGCCGACGAACCGGGCAGGACGCGGCGGACCGGCCTGTTCGTATGTTGGCAACGAACGGCCCAACGCGTCCGTGGCCACCCAGGTGTCGGGGAAGGTGTCCCACTGAGTGGCACGGGCATCTTGCCCGTGTGCCGCGGTACTCGGCGGCATCGACTGTGCCGGAGTACCGCCACCACGGGCTGGAAGCCCGTGCCACCACACGGTTGAGCCGATTGCCAGAAGCCCGACAACAACCAACGCCCGCAGGACTAACTTCATTTGCCACATGATTGTGGCCTGTCAATCTACCGTCTGTGTGGAAGGAAAGGAAACACCTCATGCATTCGTTCGTTCATTCGCTACGATCACTAGTCGTCGCCGGTGCCGTGGCGCTGGCCTCACAATCGACCTTCGCCCAGTGGAAGCCCGTCGAGGGCAACATGATGACCCAGTGGGCCAAGAACGTCGATCCCAAGGCCCCCCTGCCCGAGCATCCGCAACCGCAACTCGAGCGCAAGACTTGGACCAATCTCAACGGGCTGTGGGACTATGCCATCACCGATAAGGACGCCGCCAAGCCGGCCAAGTGGGATGGCCAGATTCTCGTGCCCTACCCGGTCGAGTCGGCACTGTCAGGCGTCAAGAAGCCGCTGACGAACAAGCAGAACCTTTGGTATCACCGCAGCTTCGCGGGCCCGCAACTCGCGCCCGGGCAACGCCTGCTGCTCCACTTCGGCGCGGTCGACTGGGAATCGACGGTCACGCTCAACGGCAAGGCCCTGGGCACCCATCGGGGCGGCTACGACGCCTTCACGTACGACGTCACCGACTCGATCAAATCCGGCGACAACGACCTGGTCCTTTCAGTCTTTGACGCCACCGGCGACTATCAGCCCAAGGGCAAGCAGCACTTCCCGGCCATCAAGAACCCCGGCGGGATCATGTACACCCCCTGCTCGGGCATCTGGCAGACGGTGTGGCTCGAAGTCGTGGCCGAGTCTTATGTCGATGACATCCGCATCACCCCGGACCTGGACGGCGGCAAGGTCGTCGTCAAGGCGATGGCCAAGGGCAAGGACGCGACGGGCAAGGTGAAACTCACGGCGCTGGCCGATGGCAAGGCCGTGGCATCGGGCGACGGAACCGCCGGGCAGGATATTTCGCTGAAGATCGACAGCCCGAAAGTCTGGACGCCGGACACGCCGTTTCTCTACGACCTGGTTATCGACTACGGCAATGATAGCGTTCACAGCTACTTCGGCATGCGCAAGGTCTCCGTCGGCAAGGATGACAAGGGGTTCGTCCGCATCCTGCTCAACAACAAGTTCGTGTTCCAGGTTGGGTTCCTCGACCAGGGTTTCTGGCCGGACGGCATCTACACCGCCCCGACCGACGAGGCCCTGCGCTGGGACATCGAAGCGACGAAGAAACTCGGCATGAACATGGCCCGCAAGCATGTGAAGGTCGAGCCGCAGCGCTGGTATTACTGGGCCGACAAGCTCGGGCTGATCATCTGGCAGGACATGCCAGCCGGCGGATTCAGCAAGGGCACGACCAAGGAGAAGGATGGCGCGGCCGTCTCCCCCGAGGGCGAACAAAACCTCCAGACTGAAATGACCGCGCTGGTGCAGCAGCACATGAACCACCCCTCCATCATCATGTGGATCGTGTTCAACGAGGGCTGGGGCCAGTACGACACGCCGCGCTTCGTGAAGTTCGTCAAAGACATGGATCCGTCTCGCCTTGTTTCCAATGCCTCCGGCTGGCACGACCGGGCTTGCGGCGACATCGTCGATATGCACAACTATCCCGGGCCCGGCGCGCCCAAGCCGGAGCCCGTCCGCGCGTCGGTGCTCGGCGAATTCGGCGGCCTGGGTTTCCCGGTCCCCGGCCACACCTGGGTCGAGAAATCCTGGGGCTATCGTGCCATGAATTCCGAGTCCGCCCTGACCAGGAAATACGTGGACCTGCTCAAGAAGAGCTATGAGCTGAAAGATTCGGCCGGGCTGAATGCCGTGGTCTATACGCAGACCACCGACTGCGAGACCGAGTGCAACGGCCTGATCACCTACGACCGCGCCATCATCAAGACCGATCTGGCCAGGACGGCGGCCGCAAACCGTGGCGTCTTCCCGCCGGCCCCGCAGGAGATTGTAGTGGTGCCGACCTCGCAGAAGGAGCCGATCAACTGGCGCTACACCATCGAGAAGCCGGCGGACAATTGGTTCAAGCCGGATTTCGACACCTCCGCCTGGAAGGAAGCCCCGGCCGGTTTCGGCAACGGCAACGCTGGCGCTGAAGCGGCCATCCGCACCCCGTGGAAATCGGCCGACATCTGGGTCCGCCGCGAATTCGACTTCCCCGACGTCAACAAAGACGACCTGATGCTCCGCATGCTCCACGACGAGGATGCCGACGTCTACATCAATGGCGTGCTGGCCGTGCAGGTCAAGGGCTACAACACAGTCCACGAGGACCTGGAGATCAGCAAAGAGGGCAAGGCCGCCCTCAAGGTCGGCAAGAACACGATCGCCATCCACTGCCACCAGACAATCGGCGGGCAATACATCGACGCCGGCTTCGTGCGGGTTATCGAGGCAGCGCTGCCAAAGTAACGCCGACGACCATCCACGCCGCGTAAAACAAGACACGCCATCCGATCATGGATGGCGTGTCTTTATTACCAGATTTCAGACTCCAGATTTCAAATTTGAGATTTCAGATTTGAAATCTCGAATTCTGAATTCCACCTCTGATCGCTGTTCCTGACGAGGCTAAAACGGACCCTACTTGATCTCCTCGAAGCTGCCGATTGTCGGCAGTGTCCCAACCAGCGGCTTGGCGTAGTCGACGAACGCCTGGGTGATGTCGTTCCCATCCTTGCCGATGTACTCCGGC
>JANYKD010000493.1 GCA_025361735.1 Phycisphaerales bacterium | reverse complement strand
ATGGTGAAGGTGCCACCGTCCAGGCCGTCAGCGCCGAACAGCAACCGGGCCGTTTCGGTGCGGCCGGAACCGAGCAGGCCGGCCAGCGAGACCACCTCGCCGGGCGCAATGTCGATGTCGACCGACTCGACCGCGCCGGCGCGAGCCAGACCCTGGGCGCTGACAAACGGCGAGCGGGCCTTGGCGACCTGGGCCTCGCGCGAATGCGACATCGCGGCGATCTCGGCCGGATCCCGCCCGACCATGCGCCCAATGAGCGCAAGCCGCGGCAGCTCGGCCGTCAGATACTCGCCCACGAGCTTGCCGTTACGCAGCACGGTGATGCGGTCGGAGACCTCGTAGACCTGGTCGAGGAAGTGCGTGACGAAGACGATGCCCAATCCCTGGTCGCGGAGCTTGCGCATGGAGTCGAATAGTCGTTTGACCTCGTTCTGATCGAGACTGCTGGTGGGCTCGTCGAGTACGAGCACATGGGCGTCGATGTCCAGTGCGCGGGCGATGGCGACCATCTGCTGGATCGCGATCGAGTAGGAAGCGAGCGGCTTGCGGACATCGATCTCGACGTCGAGACGCTTAAGGGCAATCTCGGCTCGCCGGCGCATCTGCCCCCAGTTGATCAGCCCGGCGACCAGCGGTTGTCGGCCCAGGGCGATATTCTCGGCCACCGACAGCGTGGCGACGAGGTTGACTTCCTGAAAGACGCAGGAGATTCCGAGTTGTTGCGCGTGCTTGGGGCTCTTGGGATCCAGCGGCCGGCCCGCGAGGAGTATTTCGCCGCCATCGCGCGGATAGACCCCCGTGACGACCTTGATGAGTGTCGATTTGCCGGCCCCGTTCTCACCCATCAGTGCGTGGATTTCGCCGGCCCGGAGCGTGAAATCGACGTTGTCCAGCGCATGGACTCCGGGGAAGCGCTTGTGGATGCCGCGGAGTGTGAGCAGGGGTTGTGGGGTGTCGGATACCATAAGCAATGCCTTCAACCAACCTGTAGCCGCGATCGGCAATCGCGGGTGTGCGCTCTGCCGCGAAATGCCGGTGGCCGCCGGAAGCCCATGCTGTCGACCCGCGGCCGATGCGCCGGGCTATCGACACGATCGGCTGGAACTCCAGGCCACGAGTCGTGCTCGATAGGGTCGCGAATATACAGGCTGGACGCCATTTGGAAAACAAGCGGCGGACCCATAGGCACAGCCCAAAAATATCCCGGGCCGATGCCAATTGGAAATCCGCCATCGTGGCCGTAGAATCGCCCCAACAAGTTGGTGGCAGTCAATGGCAGGAAATTCAATCAAAGATGCACCGTTGTCAATTCCCGATGGGTATGTGGCCATCCCGTTGAGCGCCGAGCAGGCGGCAAGTCCACTGCGGTTGTGCGCGGTGGTCAAGAAACAGCCGGACCCGGTGGCCGGTCACCTGGTCCTGCTTCGCGACCTGCTCGATGCGAAGGTCTACATGGGTTGCGTGGTCGACACGCTGGGGCGCTTGCAGCAGTGGACGGAAATCTGGGTGCAGACCGTCGATGTCATGGGCGGGATGGCCAGTGTCGGCCGGGAGAGTGTGACCAACCGGGCGCTGGACGAACGGTGGGTGCGCCAGGTGGAGTCCTACGAGCGTCTGGATCCTTCCACGGTGATACGGACGGGCTGGGAAACACAACATCCCAAGCCGTTGCTGTTTGATCTTGCCAAGGCGGCGCCGGTGAACCCAGTGGTCGATGGTCAGCCCTGGGTTCTCTGCCAGGATGACCAACTGCTGGTGGGCAAGGGTTTGCCGGGCTATTCGACATCGCCGCACCGCTATGTGTATGTGGAGGCCAAGGGCGCCAATTCGACATTCCTTGCCGCGAGCGATCACGCGCCGTTTGTTGAGGGAGTCAAGGCGCTGAACGAATTGCGCGGCGGCCGTGCCGACCTCGTTCCGTTCAACCCGGCCGGCGGGTTGATATTCGTCAAGGCGTACAACCAACTGAGCTATGAGACGTTTGTCGATCTGACCAGCGGAGCGGTATCGGCCGGCATTCCGCATGGGAAATCGGTGCTCAATGTCCGTCCGGATGCACCGACGCAGAATGATGGTGGCGCCGGGCTGGCCGGGGAAGGATGGCTGTATCTCGGCAAGCATGGCCGCAGTGGGCGCTTGCTCGAGACGCTGCACCTGAAGCTTAAGGCGCTGGCGGACATCGTCGAGACGGTGCGAACGTTTACACGGGAACACCAGCGGCCGCTGTTGAACCTCACGGCCGACACGTTTCAGGTGAGGCTGGGGACAGCCGGGTCGGGGCTGCCGACGCTGTGGACTGCGAGCATCGTCCTGGCGGATGCCGGTGACGCGGTGGAACTCAGCATCGAGGGGACGCAGGCGAAATACTTCGTGCCCGGGCGATCGTCGACGTCGTCGATCTATCGGCCAGCGGTGGCGACAACGCCGATCAGCGGCCGCTGCACCGTGCGGATCCGGCAGGTGTTGCCCGAGGCGCGGGGCGTCGTCCTGGAAGGGACCCTGGTGACTCAGGAGCGAATCGTTCCAGGCAAGAACGACCTCGTGTGGCTGCGGTTGAATATGGGTGGCGGTGGCATCGACCTTTATGCAACGTTGGCGGAGCAGACGGCGCTGGCGCGGGGCGAATACCGCTTCCGTACCGTATCGCAAAAGCTGTCGCCCGAGATCGAGGCGCAGGTGAAGGCGGCGCAGGGCGTGCCGATGGGGAACACGGTCTTTGAACTGCTGGCCCAGATGTCCACGCCGTGCGACCTGTACGGCATCGCCGTGCTGGCCGTGCGGACGTTGATATCGAGCGAGCGGAATTCGCTGGCGGTGGCGTTGGACGAAACGCTGAGCCTGGCGCAGCAGGTGGCGGTGGAATACGATCCGGCGGTGCCGCTGGCCAGGCGAATCGCGGGGATCTTCGAGCGTGATGGGCGGTGGATGACCTCGCTCGGCCCGCAGCATATCGTGAAGGAGGAGGTGGCGCCGGAACAGGCGTTCGACCTGGTCCCGGCCGAAGTGTGGTGGGACGTGCTCGGGGCGATCCTGCGGATGATCCCCGGAGTTGGCCCGGACAGCGTGTGCACGGATTTCGGTGATGCACCATCGGGCGGCTTGCACAAGGTGTTCGACGCCGCCTGCGCCGACTTGCAGTCACTGCTGGTCAGGACGCGATCGCTGATCGTGATCGACTGGCGCGCCAACCGCGAGATTCACGCGGTGATCCGCAGTTTTGCCACGGGGTTGAAATGATGTGTATTGATGGGACTACAATACTGTAAACGGAAACTTACAAGGAAGGAGACTGCCGTGAGACAGACAAAGTGGTTCGGGTTGAAACTGCTGGCGGTAATGGTTCTCGGGATGGTTTCGGCCGGGTGCAGTTGCACGCCGGAGATGGAAGCACGCGATGTTGCGATTTCCTTGGACGGCAGCCTGCGTGACAGCACGGGCAAGCTGAAGTCCGTGCAGGTGGACATTATCGCGGTCAATTCCGGTGAGCTTGAGCGCTGGAAACAGGAGGCATTGGATGTCTACTGGCGCCCCGGAGGCAGCAATCTGGCGCTCGCCCAGGACAAGGTCGTGATGAAGTTTGACGCCATCGAGAACGTCCCGGCCAAGACGCTGAGTATCAAGGATCCCTGCTGGGCGGGATGGACGGCCAAGAACGCGATGGACCTGGTGATCATCGCCAACATTCCCGGATTCAAGGGAGGGGCGGGCGGAATGGCCGATTCCCGGCGACTGGTGCTCACTCTGGATCGTTGCCGGTGGACGAGTACGACGGAGCCGATCAAGGTGCTGGTGTCCAGCGCCGGGGTCGTGGCGCAGACGCAGCCGAAACCGGAAAAGAAATAGGCCGGTGCAGGTGTTGATGAGTCAAAACCCCGGGCCCGCGCCGGGGTTTCTGTTTTCGCAGCGGCGATCCGCTCTCGCCCGTGGAGCGGATGCGTGCTAAGCTAGGCCAAATATGATGGAACGGGTTGGGCAATACCTGATCGTTCGACAGTTGTCCATCCGGGCATACGGCAGTGTGTATCTTGCGCGCCGCCAGGAGGACACGGACCAGCAGGGGAAGTATCTGATCAAGGTGTTCAATCCGACCGGAGCAGTCGCCGAGGAGGTGGCGATCAGCCCCCAGGTGCAGGGCGCGCTCGAGCGGGCGGCCCTGCAGCAGAAGGTAGCCCAGGGCGGCGCCGCCCACTGGGCCCCGATCTTCGAACACGGCATCTGCGATGAGGGCGCATACTACGTCAGCCTCTTCTATCCGAGTTCGATCCGGCGGCTGATTGAAGGGCGTGTCCACCTGCAGCCGGCCTCACTTCGCCTGATTGCCCTGGGGATCGTTGACGGATTGATGGAATTGAAGGCGGCGGCCAACCGGGCTCATGCCAACCTGTCGCCCCAGACCGTGCTGCTGGAACTGAGCGGCAACCAGCAACTTTCCGCGGTGTTGCTCGCCGAACCGGGAGCGGAAGCGGATGCCGCGAAGGCCGGCGAACCGGGGGACATCAAAGCCATCGGGGAACTGCTCTACCAGATCATCATGTCGCGATCGAAACTCGACGCGATGATTCTGCCGCTGGGAATCAGCGACGAGTGGAAGTACCTGGGTCCGGCGGCAAGCCAATCGTGGCTGAATCTAATCAATTACCTGCTCGATCCCGAGGCCACGCAGCAGCGCAGCCTGGACGTCGTTCGGCAGAAGATCGCGGCGATGGAAGCGGGCAAGGCTGGGCCGCCGAAAGCTTTGCTGCTCGCCGCGGCGGCAGCGGTGTTGCTGGCCGGTCTGGCGGGAGGGGGATGGTACCTGGTCCATCGCCCAACGTCGAAGCCCGACGTCCCGCAGGCCGACGTCGCTGGTAAGTATCCCGCGGCCGAAAAGCTGTACGACAAATACTGGCCCGACGACCGGCTGAAGCAGTTGCTGGAATCCAGCAGAGCCTCCGCCATCCCCGAATTGTCGACTTTGCGGCAGCGGCTGGAGGCAATCCGGGCCATCCGGGCTCCGCGCGACGCCAGCGATACGCAGGCAAAGCTGAAGGACCTTAACGACGCGATCCAGGCCGCAAGAGCAAATGTGCCGGCGAAACTGCTGAGTGTCACCGACAACATTCCGTCGCAATGGGGCGATTTGGGCAGGCGCCTGAAGGATACTGCCGCCGCCGCATCTTCCGACGAGATCGACATCAGCGCGATGGTGGCCGCCGCGAACTGGCTCTCGGTACTGGGAGAATACGACTGGAAGGGGAAGTACAGCGCGCTCGCGGCACACGTCGAGGAGTTCAGAAACTGCCCGCCGTTGCCGTATTTCAAGGAGCTGCTGGATGATTTGGACAAGGCGGCATCGCAGGCAAATGAATACCAGAAGCTCGGGGGTTTGCGCGCCAGCATGGACAACTATCTGGCCCTTGGGGAGACACTATCCAGGGCCAGGAACAATTCCGAGGTGAAGGCGAGGCTGTCCAAGGCCGGCGCGGTTGTGGAGGAAGTCAGGACGGAGATCGAGAAGGATCCGGCCGGGCGTGTTCAGTCTATTGGCCGTGTTCTAAGAACCTGGGAAGCCCGGGTCATGGTCATTCCCAAGCCCACGGGCGTGGCCGAGATCAGTGAGTCTCACAGGAAAGAACTGGCCGATCGCACGAAGGAATATGGGAATCTGAAGTCGTGGACGCTGGACACCTCGGACACGGAAATGCAGCAGCGCACGCAGGACACCGAAAAGCGCCTGGGGCAATTGAACGCGATGAGCGACTCGGACTCCGAGGAGTTCAAGTCCCTGGATCTTGAGATTCGCGGCCGACTCCGGGGGCTTGAGGATCGCGTGAAGGAGGGCGAAGCCCGGCGGCAACGTTTCCGGCAGATCTTTGAGGACACGGAGAAGTCCTTTGACTCTCAGCTCAAGAAGATCGAGGCGGAGATTCCGAAGGCCGAGCAGGCGGGAACGACGAATGGGCCGGCGTTCAAGGCGACGCTGGCGCAGCGGCGCGCGGAGATGGATCAGATCAAGCGGGCGTTCAAGACCCTCGGCGACGCGGACATCGACTCTCAGAAGACGAAGCTGGACGACGGTTTGGCAGCACTGTTCGACCAGATCGTCGCGGACGTGGCGGACAAAGACCCCGTGAGCCCACCGGCGCTCCCGAAATTCACCGGGAAGGAGATGCCAACGGCACTCGCGGGCCAATGGGACGATTTCAGCGCAAAGGTTCTCGGACGGACCAAGGCTGGGGCCAAGATCACCAAAGACCAGCAAGAGCGGCTGAATTCGGCCAAGCAGAGCATTGAGGACTTCGCCAAAGTTGCCGCGGAATTGGAGACGAAATGCAATGCCATGTCCGGGCTCAATATGGACGGCGGAGCGGAGATAAAGGCCGCCGCGGGGGCGATTCCGAAGTGGGCGGTGGACAAGGGTACGGAGCTCATCAAGGGCGCATTCAAAATCGAAGGAAACGCGAAGAAACTGACAATCAGCAGCGACAAACTGCTGGAGAAGCAAAGTGAGTGGAACAACGCGGCTCGTCGGTGGCTGGAGTGCTGGCGGGAGATTGAAAGGGAATTGAACGCGGGAACCGGATCGACGGAAAAGGTGACACTGAGCAATCCGCAACTGGCCGACCTGACGGGTGCGATCACGCTCGTCAACCTCAAGGAGAAGGCGGACGCGGCCGAAAAGGCGATGGGCATTCCGGCGGCGGCCGGGGATCCGTTGAAGCCTCTGCGTGACCGGCTGGCAACCCTTGCGGATTTCGAAGCCAAAGTTGCTCCGTCTGACGCCAGCCTGCGCGCGGCCTGGCTTGAGATAGTGCTGAAGGCGCTTAAGGCGGATCGGTTGGAAATGGCGTTGGCGGCGGCGAAGAAGCTCGCCGTGGACGGCGCACCGCGGACCGTCAATGAATTCAAGGACCTCGACGCCGCGCGGAAGATGATGCCCGCGCCCGTGAAGAGCCGGCTGGACAGGCAACTCGACGCCACCGTCGCCAGCGCCCTGTCGACATTTGCCCGGCAGGGGTTACAGAAGGCGGACACCGTGGAGGTCACGGTGAATGCTCTGGCGGATTTGAAATCAAGCCTGGGGTTGGTTGCCGTTGTGAACGCGGCCGACCCGGTGATCGCGGCGTCGCTGGCTCAGTATGTGCAGAATGGATTTGGGGACAGTGGCAATGTCGAGAAGACCGCGACAGCGCTCGGGGACCTGCAGGCGACGTTGGGGCTGTCACCCGGTGCGTTCGCGGAGGATGCCGCAATCGATGCGGCGCTGTCCAAGTACACACGGACGGGTTTGGGAAGTGCCGCCACTGTCCAGAAGACGGCCGCGGTGCTGGTGATCGTCAAGAAAACACTGGGGTGGCCGGCCGCTGCGTTCGCAACCGATCCCGCGATCATGAAGGCGATTGTTGACTACGCCCTGGGGGGATTGGCGGATCCCGCCAGGATCGAGAAGACCGCGGGCGTGCTGGCGGACCTCAAGGCGACCCTGGAGTGGTCGGCGAATGCGTTCAAAGACGATACCTCGATCAAGGCGGCGCTGGCCACGTATTTGGAGAAGGGGTTGGGAGACGCCACGAAGGTCGAGGAAACCGCCAGGGTATTGGTGGCCCTCAAGGTTCCCCTGGGGCTGGACGCGAACGCGTTCAAGAACAACCCCGCGATCATCGACGCGATCGTCACCTTTGCCCGGAAGGAGCTGAAGGATGGGGCCAAGGCAGAGGATACGGCGACAAAGCTCGTGAGTCTGAAGACGGGTCTCGAATTGCCAGCGGATGTATATAAGGATGCCAGGTTCAAGGCAGTGTTCTCCGGGTTCGTCCGGAATGGGTTGACGGACGTGGCCAACATTCAGAAGACGGCGGCCGATGTCGAGATTCTGAAGACGAAACTGACGTTGACCGAAGACGTGTTCAAGGATGATTCCACAATCAAGGCAATCTCCGACTTTGCCAGGAACGGGCTGAAGGAACCAGCCAGGGTTGAGGAGACGGCAGCGGCACTCGATATTTTGAAAAAGACCCTGGGATTAGCCAAGGATCTGTACGAAAAAGACCCGACGATCCAGGCGGCACTGGCCGAGTTTGGGCAGAAAGGGTTGAGGAACGCGACGACCGTGGAAACTACCGTGGTGTCCATGGAGAAGGTCGAGAAGATTCTGGGCTTCCCGCTTGCGGTCGACAACAAAGACCCATTCATTCGCTCTAATCTCGCGCTGTATCGCGCAAAGATGGCGAAATTGAAGGACACCGACAACGCCACGGCCGTGGGTCTGGCTCAGCAGTTGCTCAAGCAGGATGTGGGACTGAGCGAGGAGGCTCACAAGAATCTCATCGCGGCGTTGCGGGAACAGATGGCAGAGTGGACGAAGTATCAGTCCCAGGTTGGCGCCAAGGGCGGACCCAACGAGGCCCACTTCGAGCCGAACGCCAAGCTGAGCACTCCTGATCTGAAGGTGTTCGACAAGAAGGTCGGCAACAAGGTTCGGAGTCTGGCCTTCGGGCGGATCATGATCAGCGGGGAGCCGGTGTTTCTGTGTACGACCGAGACGCCGATGTGGGTCGTCGACGCGCTGGCGAGCGATGGCGCAAAACTTGTCGATCTGCTGGGCATTTCGGGACCCGTGTCCAAAGCACAGCCGGTTCCGCGGCCGTGGTACACCGAGGACATCACGGAGTTCCATATTCGTTCCGGATGGCTACCGAAATACGACAACGGGTTCTCGCCGTACCCCGATGCCTTGCGCGATCCGGCAGACCCGGAGAAGCTGGCGACAAAGTCGGCCAACCTGACCGAGGACGGTGACCAGCCGCTCACCTATATCCCTCCAAAGGCCGCGGAGGCCATCGCCAAGAGTATGGGATGTCGGCTGGCGACATCGGCCGAATGGCGTGCCGCGGCCGCCGAGCAGACCAATCTGCCCAACTTGCGCGACCGCAGTTGGGAGCAGGTTGCCAGCTATTTGCAGGCTGCGAGACGGGATCGTGAAGAGATCTTTCCCAAGCCCTGCTTGCTGGCGGCGTTTTCGTATGCAGCAAGCAAAGCCATTGTGGCTTGGAATGGAGAGGACCTGGCAAAGGCGGTGGATGCCACCGGGCTGAAACCAAAATGGAAGCTGCCCGGCGGTGGCGCATACGACGATCAGCATCCGTTTTTCTGGCCGGCCAATTTTGAGGTCGACGGTACGGCCGACGGAAAGCCACATTTCCGCGATCTAATCGGCAACGTCGGCGAATACGTCATGGATACTGATGGTGAGATACACATCGCCGGTGGCTCGGCATTGTCGGATCCAGCGGCCGGCCTCGGCGTACAGAATGATGTTGCCGTCAAAGACTATGCCGACGTTGGCCTTCGCCTGGCGTTTACTCCCATCAAGGAAGGCAAAGAGCCGGACGTTGCCAGGAGCGTCAAGAAGTTGCTCGATGAAGCGAAGTACGTCACGGCGAAAACTCCTTGAGCGGCGGACGCTGGTGCATCATCGGCCCGGCGACATTCTCGTGCCCCCGCCCGCCAGGCGCACAAACCGATACAAGCGATCCCCGTGATTTCGAGCACATGATTCACACGCAATTGCCCCCCCCTCAGGGTTGGATCGCCAATCGCGGGTCGCCATTCCTGTCCCACGGTTTTCCCCAGGAGCTGCATGCTGAATCCTGGTTCACTTGGCCGGGGCATCCGGAGCATCGTAGACGCGCACGTAATCGACGAGAATCGAGTCAGGCAACGTCGCTTTGGCGATATCGCCGGCCCATTTGCCGACTTCCAGGCTTAGCAGCGCATACTCGGGCTTCTGGGAAACGGCCTTGTCAGTTTCCCACACGGGTTTACCGTCCACATCGAAGATGTACTTGTCCTTCGTCCAGAGCACGCCGAAGGTATGGAAACCCTCGTGCAGACCCTTGGTTGTGGAATCTCCATGCGTGGACTTGTGATCCTTGCCGTAGCCATCCCAGTGGAGCGTATGCTGGGCCTTGTCGATCCAGCGCGAGTGGTATTCCATGACGTCCACCTCGACGCCCCCCTTGGCGGGATCGCCGAGCGGATCGCCCAGTCTTCCCGGCGGCATGATCCAGAACGCCGACCAGTGGCCTTCCTGCTTCTGCAACTGCATTCGGGCTTCCCAGTAGCCAAATGCGTGCTCAAACTTGCCGCGCGTCTCGATGATGGCGGTGTGATATTCGGGCTTGCCGTTCACCTCGGCTTTTGACGTGGCAATGACCAGGTTGCCCTTTCCGTCCAGCCGAACGGCGTCGCGGACGTTGATGGCATCGTGACGCTTGCCCAGGTAGTGAAACCCCCATTTGGTGTCGTCAAGCTTCTCGCCGTTGAACTCGTCGGACCAGACGAGCTTGTACCCCTTGGGGGGCTCGGCGATAGCCGAGAAAGAAAGGCCAAGCAATGCGATGCCGATCAACTTCTGTTTCATGGTTAGTCCTTGTTCCAGCTCCGGGTCGCCAGCGTCCACCAGTCGGCCTGGGCAATGGCCGAGGCGATCGCCGGAGGCGTCGGAGCGCCGGTGGATGGTGAAAGGTCAATGGTATCTTCGGGAACGATCGAGAGTATCGGAACCTTGCCGATCTTCTCGATTGCACGCGGGTTGGACTCCTCGGCCAGACCCGGCGTGCCCGCCGGATAGCGGTTGATGACCACGCCGGCAATGGGAACATCGGCCGTCCGGAGGGCGTGCAATGTGAGCAGCGTGTGGTTGATCGTGCCCAACGCGGCGTCGGCAACCACAACCACGGGATAATTCAGCGCGCGGGCCAGATCGAGAACCGTGTGTGTATTGTCCAGCGGTACGAGGATTCCGCCGATGCCCTCGACGAGCAGCACGTCCGCGTCGGCCGACATGATGCGGATCGAGCGGGCGATGGCTTCGTAGTCGACGGGAGTCTTGGCGCGTTCGACGGCTACCGCCGGGGCCAGTGGCTCGGCGTAGCGCACCGGGCACACCAGGTCCAGCGGATGAGGCGTGTCCGCGCAGTGTGCCAGATATTCCGCATCTTCGGAGACAAGCCCCTCGCGACGGCGGACACATCCGGTCGCCACGGGCTTGCAGACGGCGACCCGTCGCCCATCGGCCCGAAGCCAGCGGGCAATCGCGCCGGTAATGATCGTCTTGCCGATGCCGGTGGAGGTGGCCGTGATGAACAGTCCAGGAATGGAGGGTGCGGGAATCATTGCGTGATCCCCGTAAGTTCCTGCTTGAGGGCGACAACGATGCTGCGTATGTCGTCGAGTTCCATGGCCAGGGGCGGCATGAGGACAATCGTATCGCCGAGCGGGCGCAGGATGATGCCTTGCGAGCGAAGCTTTATACAGACCTGATGCCCCAGTCGCCGGGCCGGATCGAACGGCCGGCGAGTGGCCTTGTCGGCCACGAGCTCGATGCCAACCATCAGGCCCTTCTGGCGGATATCGCCCACGCACGGCAGATCGCGGAGCGGGTCGAGCATCCGAGTGAGTTCCTCGGAGTTGTGCTGCACGCGTTCGATGAGGCGGTGCTGCCGGAACAGATCGAGGCTGGCGATGGCCGCGGCGCAGGCGAGGGCGTTGCCGGTGTAGGTGTGCCCGTGGAAGAACGTGCGGCCTTCCATGGGATTGCCGAGGAAGGCTTCGAAGATGGCTTGCGTGGCGAACGTGGCGGCCAGGGGCAGATAGCCGCCGGTGATGTTCTTGGCGACCGCCATCAAGTCGGGCTGCACTTCCTCGGCGTCGGATGCGAACATGAAGCCGGTTCGCCCGAACCCGACGGCCACCTCGTCGCAGATCAGCAGCGTGCTGTATTGCGCGGCCAGACGGCGGACCTCGGCGAGGAAACCGGCCGGATGGACAATCATGCCGGCCGCGCCTTGTACGAGCGGCTCGATGACCAGGGCGGCGATGCGGCCGGCGTTCTCGTGCAGGATCATTTCGAGTTTCGCCAGGCAGTGGGCCTTGACCTGTTCGGTCGAAGGGAACCGTCCGGCCTGCACAAGTTCAGACGGCGGCCGATATACGAATGGCGACGGGGCGTAGTGGGTCTTGAAGAGCAGGGGGTAGTAAGAGCGGTGGAACAGTTCGGTGCGGCCAATGGACATGGCGCCAAACGTGTCCCCGTGGTACGCCTCCGAGAACGCCACGAATTCCGTCCGCTGTGGCTGGCCAACATTGTGCCAGTATTGCACGGCCATCTTGAACGCGACTTCCGCCGCCGCCGCCCCGCAGTCGGAGAAGAAGACCTTCTTGAACGCGGGCGGCACGATCTTCATGAGCCGGTCGGCCAGGACGATGGCAGGTTCGGTAGCGAGGCCGAGCATGGTCGAATGCGAGAATCGCTCGAGCTGCTGGCGGATGGCCCGATCGATTTCGGGGACGCGGTGGCCGTGGACATTGCACCAGAGCGACGACACGCCATCGAGATAGCGCTTGCCGTCGGAATCAATGAGATACATGCCCTGGGCATCGGTGATGACCAGCGGATCGGACTCCAGCCAGAGTTGCATGTGGGTGAAGGGGTGCCAGATGTGGGCTTTGTCGAGGCGGCGTAGTTCCTCGGTGGAATAGTCCGGGTCGAGGATGTCCACGATGTCGCCCATGCGCAACGAAAGCCCCGTCTTGGCCGAGCCGTCGCGAACGGCGATTTCCAGCAGCGCCGACGAGCCGATCAGGGCAAGCGGTTCGCCGGGCTCAACATCGGAATACGTGAGGTGAATCGGCCCGATATGCCGCCCGGCAACGGCGATGGCGATCCGCGACCGGTTGAGTAGCGCGGCCGCGGAAATGTTTGTGGTCGCATTGCCAAAACGATCGAAGTGGATGATCTGGCCGCTGGTGGCGTCAGCGGGTGCGGGCGCGATATCGAGAACGATGGGATCGTTGATTGGTCGCCCGAGTTCCTTCAGCGGAACGCCCGCCCCCAATGCCGCCGCGGCGGGAGCAAGAATATCGCGGCCGTGGAACGTGGAACTGGGATGCGGCGGACGCCAGGTGATTTCGTGGAATTGCGCATCGGGGTAGTGACGCAACGCCCAGGTGATCAGCCCGTTGTCCGGACAGACGACCCACTGGTTGTGCATTTTGACGACCAGCAACCGGCGGCCGGACCCGACCCCAGGATCAACGACGGCGAGGTGTACCGTCTCAGGCCCGAAGGCCGCGAGAGCGCGTTCGAGGGCGATGCTCCCGCGCAGCACATCGCCGGGCGGAATCCGATGGGTGATGTCAATCAGCCGGGCGGCGGGGTTGTAGCGAAGCAGCACCGCCTTCATTGTGGCGACGTACCAGTCTTCGATACCGAAGTCGGAAAGCAGCGTAATTGTCGGGCGCGGAACCGGAGCCTTGTTGCTTACGGTTGGCATGAAAGCGAGAATAGAATGATATTGAGGGTTGTCAATTCAGGAGATCGATGAAGTTGTTCAGTTCCATGTCGGCCAGGGATCGGATGATCCAGCAGCACCTGATCGCCCGGGGCATCATGGAACCTCGTGTTCTGGAGGCCATGCGCAGTGTTCCACGGGAGAGGTTCGTGTTGGAGGAATCGCGGACACAGGCCTACGAAGACTGCGCGATGTCGATTGGTTTTGGCCAGACAATTTCCCAGCCGTACATCGTGGCCCTGATGACAGAAAAGCTCGAACCGGCGCCCGGGCTCAGGGTGTTGGAAATAGGCACCGGCAGCGGCTATCAGACGGCGGTGCTCGCCGCGCTTGGCATGCAGGTCTACACCATGGAGCGGGTCAAGCCGCTGCTGGATGAGACCTTCGAGCGTCTGGCCTTGTTGGGGATCAGAGGGGTGAAGTATCGGTTCGGCGACGGAACGAGGGGTTGGCCGGAATACGCGCCGTTCGATCGGATTCTAATCGCGGCCGGCGCGCCGGAGCTTCCGCGCGAATTACTCCTGCAGCAGTTGGTTGACGGCGGTGTCGCCGTGCTGCCGGCCGGAGCGATGGATGCGCAGACGCTGTTTCAGGTGCGGCGACAGGGACAGGAACTGCTGACCACCAACCTCGGTGGCGTGCGTTTTGTGAAATTGGTTGGCGAAGGCGCGTGGGATGATGAGTAAGATGAGATGAACGAGGCGAATTTGAAATCTGAAATCTGAAATCCGCCTCCTGTAATCGGTCGTTCACGTCGGGAGATAATCATGCTACGGTATCTTTCCTTCCTGTTTATTCTGGTGGTTCCGATCGCCGTGCTGGCCCAAACGGCACCGCCTTCACCTTCACAGAGACTTGCCCAATGCATCGACCGCATGGTTGCGGTGGTCGAGGGCGCGCCGGGCCAGGCGCCACAGACGTTCCACGCAATCCTGCGGGTGACCGAGGCCACGCAGACGCCGAAGGAATTTGAGGGCGCGACGGTGGATCTCATGATTCAGCCGCCGGATCGGATTCTGATCAAGGCCCATGTGGGCGGCAAGGACTACTCTATCGGGCGCAAGGGGCAGTCGATGTGGGTGTACGTGCCCGACAAACGCTTCGGCGTGATCGGGACGCCCGATGTGCCGCGGTTCTCGGCCGATCCCCGGTCGCTGGACCGCGCGCCGATGATCGACCTGGATTTCCCCGCCAACGAGAACCTCCTCAAAGCCTCGCTGCTCGCTCTGTCGGTCAAAGCGTTGCCCGACGAACGCATCGGCAGGGACGATTGCGCCGTCGTGTCGCTCGCCCCTCCCACGAACATCAGCGATCTGCTCCGCCTGTCGCCATCCACGATTGAGGTCGCCGTCCGCAAGTCGGACGCGATGCCCATGCGCTTTCGGTATTTCGGCGGAAAGGCGAAGGTCGAACTGATGGTCGACGTTCCAACGCTCACCACACCGGTCGCCGACGACGTATGGGACCTGCATCCGGCGGCTGGCGACACGATCGAGAAAGTCGCCCTGTCACACCTGCGCACCTTCCTCGCGGTGGCGCCGGACATTTTCATGGCCCAAGTCCCCTCGCTCGGTGCGGCCACGGGCCAGAAGCGCCTGGTCGCGGTCGATGGCAAAGGCCGGCTGGAACTTCACGATGGAACCCGCGTGCTGTTCCTCAACGGCACGCCCGAGGAAATGGGCCACCAGCAGGGCACGCTGCTGCGCAACGAAGTGCGCGGCCTGGTATTCAAGGTGCTCTACGGGGTCGGCGTCGGCTCATCCTTCGCCAAGGGCCGCTGGTTCTTCGGCGAAATCGAGCAGGCCCACAAGCGGCTAGCTCCGTTCATCACCGAGCGGACCTATCGCGAGTTGGATGCGATGGCGCAGGCTGCCGGCATCACCAAAGAGGAAGTCCGGCTGGCCAATTTCTTCCCCGAACTCTTCCATTGTTCCGGCTTCGCCCTGACCGGCTCGGCCACGGTCGATGGCCGCATATTCCACGGCCGCGTCCTGGATTACCTGCGCGGTGTCGGCCTCGAGCAGTCGGCCGTGGTCGCCGTCTACCGTCCGGACCAGGGCTACGCCTGGGTCAACATCGGCTATGCCGGCTTCATCGGCTCCGTCACCGCGATGAACGAGAAGCACATTTCCATCGGCGAAATGGGCGGCCGCGCCGAAGGCAACTGGGACGGCAAACCCATGGCTCAACTCGTCCGCGAAGTGATGGAAAAAGCCGCCACGCTGGATGAGGCCGTGAAAATCATGCGCGATGCCCCGCACACCTGCGAATACTACTACGTGATCGCCGACGGCACGACCAAGAAGGCGGTCGGCATCAAAACCACGCCCACGATCTTCGAGACCGTCGGCCTGGGCGAGCCGCACCCCCAACTGGCGCATCCCGTCAAGGACACCGTGCTCCTCTCGGCCGGCAGTCGCTACGAGGAACTCGTCCGCCGTGTCGAGGCCGGCCTGGGCAAGTTCGACGCCACCTCCGCCCGCGCCCTGATGGAGCCGCCGGTCTGCATGACCTCGAACATCCATTCGGTCCTGTTCGCTCCCGACACGCTCGACTTCTGGGTGGCCAACGCCGACTCAAAGAATGTCGCGTCCAAAGCGCGATACACGCATTACAACCTGCGGCAGTTACTGGATTCGAAGACTCCGGCCAAGGCGGATGAGTGATATGTTCAGGTTGTCTTTGGACTGCGGCGGCTCGACGCCGCTTTTCTATCGGCGTCACAATCAGCGTAATAGAATCACGACCTTCACTCTGCGGTGAATCGGCGTCATTCCTCGCCGGTTCGCTCCGATTCGCACGACCAACGGTGGCCCGACGCACATAAAAAGGCGGGTGTCAAGCCACCGCACTTCCAAAAGATCGAGCTTCCGCTGGGCTCGCTTCAGCGGGCGCGAAGCATCGCTACGGCCTGAACATACCTTTGTATCCGGGCGGCCAGAGCAAAGTGAAACTACTCTCCGACAGCTTGCGATACGCGGCCGTCACCATCCCCAAGGTACCGTTGGACGCCAACAGAGGTGTGACCAACTTGAATGCGGCGTTCGGGTCGCTCGTATGAATGAAGAATTCAATTGTGCCGGCACCGTACGAGTTGCCGTCGACGAGGTGAGGGTGGTCTCCTTCGTCGTTGGGATTGCCCAACGCTTCAGCGATCTCGTCCTCGAAGTCGAGGCTTGTCAGGGGACAGTCCTCCGGAAGCTGTAGGATGAGTTGATACTCTCGCTCCACGGGGTTCTCTAGTTCGGCGTGTCCTGTTGCTGGAGTGTGCGTGGCAATGCGGAGGGTGGCCAGATCTCCGCGAGCACCGGGCGCTTGGCGATAAGCTCACTTGGCTCGCCAATCGTCTCCACGCGTAACTTGAGCCAGGCCGTCAGTTCGGGTGTGCCGGCCTTGCTGGCCGCCAGGCAGAGCATCGCTTGCGACATCGCTGATCGGGCTGGCGACATTAATTCGACCATCGCCAGCTTCTGTTTCAGGCCCGACAGCATGGCCGGCCACTGGCCGATTCGCGCAAGGTAGTCCAGTTGCACGGACGTCAGCTCCAAGGCCTCGCCAAGGCTTAACCTCTCGGCATACAGCGATGTCAACGGCATGTAGGCGCCGGTCACGTCGCCAATCTCCAGCAGTGAACCCGCCAGGATCAGCCGCGTCGACCGCGTCAGCGGCGCCAGCGGTCCCATACGCTGCTGGAGTAGTTCGCGGCAGAGCATCGCGCACTCGCCCCATCGTTCCTGGGCGTGCCGCAGGATCGCCAGTTGGTGAAGACTCCGCAGTTTTACCGAGCGGAACAGCGAGAACGACGAGAGGGCATCGAGGATGAATTGTTCTGCCTGCGGCAGGTTTCCGGAGGCG
>JANYKD010000464.1 GCA_025361735.1 Phycisphaerales bacterium | reverse complement strand
GGCCGTGGGTGCGGTCGATCTGTCGCGCGGGGCGGGGTTGCGGCCGGCGGTGTCGATCGGCGATTTTGTGTTCGATGACCGCAACCGCGATGGTTTGCAGAACACCGGCGAGCCCGGTGTCGCCGGGGCAAAGGTCAGACTTTATCGGACAAATGATGCGAAGGCAGGGAATGCTGATGATGTGCTGGTGGGAATGCAGCGGACGGATGTCAACGGAAAGTATCTGTTCACCGGCTTGTCCGCGGGCAAATACTATCTGAAGTTCACGGCCGTCACCGGCACCAGGTTTACGAAGCAGAACGCGGGGAATGATGCCCGCGACAGCGATGCGAACGCCGCCGGCGATACCGCGGTGTTCATTGCCGATGGGGTGGCGTCGGTGGACAAGTCGCACGATGCCGGCATGTATCGGCCGATTGATGTGACAGGGATGGCATTCCTGGACATCAATGGCAATGGAATACGCGATGCCCGCGATTTTGGGGAGAAGAAGGTGGCGGTGAGGCTGTTGGATTCACTGGGGAGGATGCTGGATGTGGTTTCCACGGGCGCGGATGGGAAGTTCTGGTTCAAGGACGTGAAGCCGGGAACTTATCAACTGAGCTTCGATCTTACGTTTACCTCCAATGACTACATCATCAGTCCCGGAAACCGCGGCGGCGATGACAAACTGGACAGCGATGTCATCCAGTTGACACGGAACAAGCGGAGCGGGAACACCGCGAAGTTTAAGGCGGATTTTGAGCCGGTCGAGCCGTTTGACGCCACCAAGAGCAAGTTCAGGTATTTCTTCTGCGGGGTCACGACGAAGTGAGTGCAGTTCGGAGTCCCGCCTTCAGGCGGTCTGAGCGAGTATGCTTCCAGACCCGTTCAGCGGCGAGAGACACTTCCCCTCGATTTCGCGATGTTGGGATGCCACAAACCCTATGGAACAGCGTATGCAGTGATGGCGTTGTTGCGATATCGGAATCAGTTGATTGAAAAGGAGAAACTATAATGAAACGCGTTCTTGCCGCCGCTGTCTGCACCGTTGCCTCGCTGTGGTCCGCCTCGGCGCTGGCCGATGTGAAAATGCCGACGATTTTCGGCGACAACATGGTTTTGCAGGTGATGGGAGCCAAAACCCCGGTGTTCGGCAAGGCCGACGCGGGCGAAAAGGTGACGATCAAGTTCAAGGGCCAGGAAGCCGCCGCTACCGCCGACGACAAGGGGCAGTGGAAGGTGACGCTGGACGTGAGCAAAGCCGGCGTGGAGCCGGGCGAACTGAGCGTCGCCGGAAAGAACACGATCACGTTCAAGAACGTGGTGGCGGGCGAGGTGTGGGTGGCGTCGGGGCAGTCGAACATGGAAATGGTCGTGCAGAGCTCGAAGGACTTCGACAAGGAAAAGGCGGCCGCCGACTTCCCGCAGGTGCGCATGTTCACCGTGAAGAAGGCCGTGTCGATGACGCCGCTGCCGGATGTGCAGGGGCAGTGGGAAGTCTGCACGCCGCAGGTCGTGGGCCATTTCTCGGCCGTGGGCTACTTCTTCGCCCGCGAGCTGAACCAGCAGCTCAAGGTGCCGGTGGGCGTGATTCACACCTCGTGGGGTGGCACGGCCGCCGAGCCGTGGACCAGCAAGGAGGCACTGCTGGCGGACGACTCGCTCAAGTCGAGCTGGACTGACTACGAGAAGTACCAGGCGAATTTCCCGACCATTGAGGCCAAGTACAAGGAAGCGGTGGAGGCGTGGAAGGCGGCCGGTTCGGCCAAGGGCAAGGAGCCGCGCCAGCCGTCGCTCACCGGCTCAAATCAACCGGCGAACCTCTACAATGCCATGATCGCGCCGATCGTCGGCTACGGCATTCGCGGGGCCATCTGGTATCAGGGCGAATCCAACGCCGGCCGGGCGTATCAGTATCGCACGCTCTTCCCGACGATGATCAAGGACTGGCGGACCCGCTGGGGCGAGGGCGATTTCCCGTTCTACTTCGTGCAACTGGCGAACTTCATGGGCAAGGACGCGGAGCCGAAGGAGAGTGGTTGGGCCGAACTGCGCGAGGCGCAGACGATGACGCTCAAGTATCCCAACACGGGCATGGCCGTCATCATCGACATCGGCGATGAGAAGGACATTCACCCCAAGAACAAGCAGGATGTGGGTAAGCGGCTGGCGCAGTGGGCGCTGAAGAAAGACTACGGCAAGAACGTGGTCGAGAGCGGCCCGCTCTATGACACCATGGCCGTCGAGGGCGGCTCGATCCGCCTGAAGTTCAAGCACCCCGGCGGCGGCCTGGTCGCCAAGGGCGAGAAGCTGACGGGCTTCGCCATCGCCGGCGAGGACAAGAAGTTCGTCTGGGCCGACGCGAAGATCGACGGCGAGAGCGTCGTCGTGAGCAGCCCCAAGGTGGAAAAGCCCGTGGCCGTGCGTTACGGCTGGGGCAACAACCCGGACTGCAATGTGTACAACAAAGCCGACCTGCCCATGAGCCCGTTTCGGACGGACGAATGGCCGGGCGTGACGGCGCCGCGGAAGTAAATCATGGGTTGATGGGCAGGGATTGATTACGAATCGATTCTGATACCAGGCGAGAAGTGGATGAGCACCGTCCACTTCTCGTTTTCATTTGGTGCGGCCAGCGTGTTTTCACAGCCGAGGGTCTGCGGGAAAGCATCCCTCGAACCGGACCGATTTGGCCTTGTCCTTGCCGGGCGGGCGGGCGATTTCCTGAGGTTCGTAGATTCCCTGCCAGTCGTTGGCGATGGAGTCGTGGATGGCCGCGATCGCCCGGGTCACACCCAGGGCGGCCAGCGTGTCCAGTTGCGGCCGGACGGCCTCGGTGGTCAGCGGCTTGCCCATGTGTTGGCGGTGGCTGAGGAACTCGGTCCAAACCTTCAATACATAAGACTGAAGCTATTGACTGACCGTGTCAATGGTTGGATTCGGGCAATTGCGTAGAGCGGGTTGGCCGTTAGGGAGCAATCTCACCCAACGGCGCAGCACCGTCACGAGTGGAAAGACGGAAAGCGAGTGGCGGCGGCGTGGCGTGGAATATCCGGGCATCGGGACTGTCTCTGCTCGGTCGCATCGCTATCGGCACTCGAAGAAACGGAGATCACGCTGAATGTAGCTCGCTCGACAAACGAGCCGGGGTTCAAAGCCCGTGAGGTGGGCAAGGATCCTCTGTATTCGGTGCCAGCTACTGAACGGAACAGGTTTGCCGAGCGTGCGAAGTTGGCTGCAAACCCATTCGTGCAGTTCTCCTGCCGTGAAGTCTGCCGCATCGACCTCGACCGCCCGCCAGGGGAACTCCTCTCTACGGAGTTTCGCGCCAAAGGACATCTCGATTGGCACCAGCAGGTCCATAACGGTTGGCCGGAGCGGCAAGTGCATCCACGACAGGGCCGGGCACAACCATTTTGGTCTGGTGATGAGTGGTTCGTTCCGTCGCCGCATCAACCGTCTCCACCTATGCACTTGTGCTGCGCCGTCGTGCCTTACGCCATTTGGGCATGTGGTTCAGGTCAGCGATCTTGCCGTTCTCCATCACATAGAACAACGTTTTGGTTGCGCGCGAGAGCTTGCGTGCTTCACGCGCGGCTCGCTCCATGGCCTTCATGGAGCCGATGATCTCCGGATCGCGCGATTGGCAATCGGGTGTATTCATGGCTTATCTCCGGCCGTGAGCAGTTGCGGGACGCGGCCTGGACTATCATATAGCGCCCAGCTATCGACCAATTGGCGGTAGATAGCATTGAAGTTCTTCAACCCTGCGTCAAGCCGCCGCCGGATCGCCGGTTTCGGGATATCATGGCCGCCTTGACGGACCCGATTTCTTGCCCTGGCCACGGCCAAGTCGGCGGATGGCAGGCTCAGAAAGATCAACGTCACATGATAGCCGCGCTCTTGCCATTGCGGAATGTGTCGTGCGTAGTTCAGTGTCGTGCGTAGTTCAGTGTCCCCCGCTTGATGGCCGCGACGGCCACCGCATCGACAGCGACGGCACTCAGGTTGGTCGCCAGGAGGAGGCTTGTGATCGTCCGTGATCACGTCATGGCGTACGCCCAAGAATCCATAATGTGGTTGTATAAGCATCTTGTAGCTGCATGTGGAGCCATAGCCGTTGGAGAGGTAAACATCGCATTGCGGCGTACGCTTTCCAGGTCGATTCCCTCCAGCAGCATCGTCAGTTCGCCGGCCCGCAGCTCGGCACTGCGATCCGCGGACTTCGCGGCCGGAACGATCTCCATTTGCCCGGTGACTTGGCCCGCGATGTGAACCGGCAGCAGCGCCGGCGGCGCGGAGCGCGGGTGTTCACCCGGACCCGCTGCCGCATCACGCTCGGCCAGCGTTGACCGCCAGTAATAGAACGAGGCCTCCGACAGACCGCGGGATTGGCAGAAGCCGCGGACCTTGTGGCCGCTGTCGGCGAATTGCCTGCAGATGTCGCGCCAGTATTGTTCGCGGACCCGATTCCGCCGCATTCCGCGACCGGCGCGATACGCTTGATGTTTCATGCCCCGATCATGCCAAAGCCGCTACACCGATTGAAGATGGGATTCACCGGACGCGTACGTTTCTGCCATATCGGCACGGTATCGAGATGTCGAATGCCGAGTTCGTACGTCAGCGTCGAGCAGGCACGCACACGCATGCGCGCCAAGACCGTCATCCCGCCGAGGGGAGAACGCAAGCATCTCCGGCGAGACTGTCTGGAGACTTATGCAGGTTGAGTGGAACGTGTTCCAGCGATCAGGGCTGCTGCCGTGCGGACGGCACCACTGCATCCTTGATCCCATCGCCCGTGTAGCGCGGCGACGGGGTGCCGTCAAACGTATTGTTGCGGAAGAGAACCCCGCGAGCGGCCTTGTCCACCTTGGCTGTGCTGAAGGGATTCTTCAGGATGCAGCCCTCGACAATTGCATCGCGGATGTTGCCGCCGATGGAGATGCTGCCGCTGTTGTCGGCCGCGATCGTGTGGCGGCGATGCACGGCCCAGCAGGTGAGCGGGCCCGTGTAACGCTGCGATGTGTTCCCGCCGCCGCTGGAGCCCACCTGGGTCTGGCCTTCGGTGACCTGATTGTCGAAATACTGCACATGCCACGAAGGCTCGAAGAACTCCTCCGTGCGCACGCCGTAGTTCATGAGGTCGGCACAACGCAGCAGCTTGTTCTCGGCGCAGACCACGTCGATGGAGGTGCCGTAGCCCGCGTTGACCCAGTTGGCATCCTCGAACTGGTTGCCGACGATCAGCACCCGGCCATTGAACGGCACGATCGACACGATCGACGTTGCGTCAGGCGCCGGGTCAAACGGGCGGTCGATTTCCCACGAGCGCCCCTGGTTTGAAGTCACATCGCGCCACTGCCCCGCACCGTGGCCATCGAGGATGCACACGCATGACCGCTTCCACAACTCGTTCTTCTCGACCGCCCACTTCGGATAAGTCGGGTCGGACGCCAGAGTGACCTTCGTGCCGTTGGCTTCCACCGCGCCCAGGTAGGCTCCGGTCCCGGCATCAAACGTGAACGAGTAGTCGGCCTGTTGCGCGTACAGGCTTTCCTGATGATTGTGGGCGTAATAGATGTTGCGGCCGGAACCGGAAATATTCTGGTAGGCCGTTGGGTCCATACTGACAAACCGGTTGTCTTCGACGATCAGGTTTCGCGATCCGCCCATCGGGCTGTTGCTCTTGTTCGACATGATGCGATTGCGCGCGATGATGCCGTGCTGCCCGGGTACGAGCGCATCGCCCTTGGCGAGAATATCGCAGTCGGTAACACTGAAATTCCGTCCCAGCCGGGCTACGGTGCCGTTGCCGCGGCCTTGCACCAGCCAATAGTGATCGATCCGCACGCGTACCCGCTGCATCCGCAAGCGACGTTCGCTGACGATTCCCTGCTCATATTCCAGCGGCAGATAGAGACTGAGATCCTCAATGCCAAAATCGGGCCCGGAAATGAGCGTATGCGGCGGCTTGGGCTCATCGACCTTGGCCCGACCCTGCGGTCCGCCTCCGTCGAGGTTGAAATGCCCCGTGCCCCACCACAGCGTCACCAGGCCCATCCCCTCGCCGCGCAGAATCGTATGCTCGGGAATGACCAGCGGCCCTTTGATCGTGTACCGCCCGCCGGGGAAGTATACGATGCCGCCGCCGTTCTCCCTGGCTTTCTTGAGCGCGGCGAGAATGCCTTCGGTGCGGTCCAGCGGCTGCGTATATTTCACGAGCGACCCGCGCATCTGTTTGACGGCATCAGGCCCATACATCTCCAGCACGCTGAAGACGGTCGTGGGGATTGGCGGAGCGGGCTTTACCAGCACCTTGCCGGCCTGGCGCCAGGTCGAGTTGCCCCCAAACCCGTTATGGACCCACACCGTGTACGATCCTGGTTTAAGGTCCTTCGCCAGTTCCATGCGAATGCAGTATCCGTTCGCGCTGGCAGGCTTCAGCGGAATCGCCTCACCCTGTTCGCCCTGAAGCCGGACAGCCACGGGACGCTCGCCAAACCGCAGCGACTTACCCATCACCCGCAGCCACCCGCCGGGGCTGGCCGACTCGCCCTCATCGCCCTGAACCCACCAGGGATCCGGAGCATTCACGATCACCGGCTCCGACGTCACGCCACCAGTCGTCACGCGGCAGGCGAACACGCCCATCTCCCAGGCCGCCGGCACCACGAATTTCAGCGACTGCTCGCCGCCCTGCAACACCGTCACGGGCGTCCATTTCTCGATCTTCCCGGCCGCCGTCGCGCCCGGCGCATCATCCAACCGGGACATCTCCAATACGGTCCCCGGGCCGCCCAGCCCGCTACCCTGCAAGAGCACGGTCTCATCCGGCCGCACGGGGTCGGAGACCCAGAACACACGAGGTGCGGCGTGCGCAGGGACGGAAGCGAGACCGATGAGCGCTGCCGTCAGCAAGGCGGCCAGCAAGACGCAAGGGCGATTCAGTTTCATTGGGCCTTTCGCAAGATTGTCATTCACCGGAGTGGCGGATTGCAGCATTTTGCACGATTGGTTGTGGTTCCGAAAGAGGAACGGCGTGATCGCAGGCCAAGCGACGAGGTAGACCTCCGGGAGCGCGGGCATCCCCGCCCGCACAAATCGGGACGGCCGAGGACGGCCGCGCTCCCAGGAACCGTTGCCCCGCAAAATTCCCGCGCCGAGGTCAAGCGAGACAACAGCCCGCGATCTTCCCGGTCGGCCCATCCTGTCGCAATACTGTCGTCTGACTACCCAGAAACCTTTCCCGCTCTGCGGCGTCCAAACCCCCAATAAAGGACTCCAACCATGAGAAAGCTCCTCCGCACCGCCATTCTGTCGCTGGCTATTTCCGCCGTCTCACTTCCCTCCCTGGCGGCCGACGCGCCCAAGCCTGATGCCAAACAGACGGATGTGCCGGTCAAGACCGTTGTTCTCTTTTCCTCGGGCGTCGGCTACTTCGAACACGCCGGCCGGATCAAGGGCAATTCATCCACCGAAATCCGCTTCAAGACCAACCAGATCAACGACATCCTCAAGTCGCTCGTGCTTCAGGATATGGGTGGCGGCAAGGTCACCACCATCGTCTATCCGTCGCAGGATCCGATCTCCAAACTCCTCAAGTCGTTCCAGGTCGATATCACAGCCAATCCGTCGCTTCCAGATCTCCTCACGCAACTGCGCGGGGCCAAGGTGAAGATCACCGCCACCTCCGAGAGTATGGCCGGCACGATCCTGGGGCTGGAAAAGAAGCCCAAGGCCGTGGACAAGACGACGATCGAAATCTGGGTGCTCAATTTGCTCGCCGGCGGGACCATTCGCACCATCAACATGGACGATGTCGTCAAGCTTGAACTGGAAGATCCACAACTCGGTGAAGAACTTAACAAGGCCCTGTCGGCCCTGGCCCACGCCCGCGACCAGGACAAGAAACCCGTCACCATCAATTTCCAGGGCGACGGCGAACGGACCGTCCGGCTTGGCTATGTCGTCGAAACGCCCATCTGGAAAACCAGCTACCGCCTCCTGCTGTCGCCCGAAAAGAACAAGCACACACTGCAGGGCTGGGCCATTGTCGAGAATCAGACCGACAACGACTGGAACGACGTGCAGCTCAGCCTCGTTTCCGGCCGGCCGATTTCGTTCATCCAGGAGTTATATCAGCCGCTCTACATTCCCCGGCCGGTTGTGCAGCCGGAACTGTACGCGAGCCTCAAACCACAGACATACGACGCCGGCATCGCCAGGCAGGAAGGCCGCGTACAACTACAGCAGCAACTGGCCAAGCGCGTGGATCAACTCGCGGAGATGGATGATGGCGCGCAGGCCGGCGGCGACGTGCAGCGCAAGTCGGGCGCCGCCGCTCCGGCGCGAGCCGGGCGCGGTCTGGTCCGCGAGGCCGCCGAGAACGAGTATCGCTCAAAGGGCATGGATCCGGCCGCCTCAGTTGCCTCAGTCGCGTCGGCCTCCAGTGTCGGCGAACTCTTCCAGTACACCGTCGGCAACGTCTCCCTGCCGCGCCAGCGATCGGCGATGATCCCCATCATCACCGACCCCATCGAAGTCGAACGGGTCTCGATCTACAACGCCGCCGTGCTGGCCCGGAATCCACTGAACGGCGCGCGCGTGAAGAACACCACCAGGAAGCATTTGCTCCAAGGCCCGATCACCGTGCTCGACAGCTCCACGTATGCCGGCGATGCCAGGATTGACAACCTTCCGCCCAATCAGGAACGCCTGCTCAGCTACGGCATCGACCTGCAGATGCTGGTGAACTCCACGAAGAACAAGAGCGAGTCGTCGCTCCTGACGGGCAAGATTGTCAAAGGCGTTCTCCAGCTTCAGCGCAAGAACGTCTTCACCCAGGAATACGAGGCCGACAACAAGGCCGAAACTGACAAGACGCTGATCATCGAGCATCCGCTGCGGCAGGGCTGGAAACTTGTCCAGCCGGAGAAGGCGATGGAGACGACGGAGCAGCTCTATCGGTTCAAAATCATCGTCCCGGCCGGCAAGACCGGGGGATTCACGGTGAAGCAGGAGATCGTGCAGGGCGAGACGCTGCAATTGCTCAGTTCCGATGTCGGCACCATGGAGTTTTACTCCAAGGCCGGCGAGATACCCCAACCCGTGAAAGAAGCCATGCTTTCGGCCGCCAAAATGCGGCAGAAGCTCGCGGAGATCCAGCGTGGCATCGACAAGAGCAAGGCCGAAATCAACACCATCACCCAGGACCAGACCCGCATCCGCGAGAACATCAAGACCCTGCCCGAGAAGAGCACGCTGCGCACCCGCCTGACGGAGAAGCTCGATCAACAGGAAACCCAGCTCGACATCTTGCTTAAGAACATCGACCAGGGACAAAAAGATTTGGAAAAGTCGCGGAAGGAACTGGAGGACTATTTGGGTACGCTTAGTGTAGGATAATGCATGTCGGCCGTGGAAACTCGAAATCCGAAATTCGAATGACGAATGAAATCCGAATGACGAATGCCCGAAACGATGCGCTCATCCGTCACCGTCCGCCATTGTTGGCTGGGTGAGTATTGGGCCGAAGAGCACCTGATAGCGGGGTAACGGAGCAGGCGATGAAGTTGACAAGACACAGAACGGTTCTCTTCACATCATGCCTACTCGGAACCGCTCTCGTCATCGGTGTGTGTATTTACAATCGAGATCTGATTCGCTCCGTTCCATGGCCTGTCGTCTGTGACTCCACATTCGAATTCCAGTTTGGCCAGGGTGGAGGCTTGCAGGGCTTGGATGTGATCAAGATTACCGCCGATGGCAAAGCTGTTTACGAGTACCAATCCTCACCAGGCACTTGGTCACGCAAGACATTTCAACTCACTTCGGCCGACATGCGGTCGCTGGTTGACAAGCTCAACGAACTCAAGATCATCGCCCTTGACGACTACTACACAGCCCACACCCACGACGGCACACAATGGTGTCTTCTTGTCAAATCGCAAGGCCACCTGAAGAGAATCGATTTCGACAACAGATTCCCGCGGCGTGTCGAGACGCTGGCCGTGTTCGTCCACGAGCAAATCATCGACCGGGGCGGAGCCAAGGCATCGGCGGTATTGGTTCCCCAGGATCGGGTCCGGAAGTTTGAAGCCGAGGTATGGGGCAAGACAAAGTAGGACAAGCATTGCCCGCCACCAACAAGGCTCGCTTTCATTTCTGCTTCGGGATTCGGATTTGATTCGTCATTCGAATTTCGGATTTCGAGTTTCAGTCGGGAGCACCGCACACTTTCGGCACTGCCGCGGCTTGATCATATCCATATCGCCACTCCAAAAACCCTTCGATGCTCGCCTCGAAATCCTCGGGGCTGGTGATCTTGCGCATCGACTCCTTGAGCATCCGGCACGGGTACAATTCCTTGGCGTACCAGCTTACGCGCTTCTGAAGTTCCGCGATTGCCGACCGTGTTGAACGGTACTGGCACAGGTTGTAGAAGTGCTCGCGCATCATCTGGCAGATGTCCTCGATCGACGGTTTGGCGGGGATTGTGCCGGTACACAGATAGCTCCAGGTGTCGCGGAAGATCCATGGCCGCGAGAGAGCCCCCCGGCCGATCATCACCCCGGCGCAGCGCGTGTAGTCGAGCATGTGCTTTGCATCCTCGGGCGTACGCACGTCACCATTGCCGATCACGGGGATGTGTTTGACGGCCGCGACCACGGCGGCGATGCCGTCGAGCCTCGCCTTGCCGGAAAACGCCATCTCGGTCGTCCGGCCGTGGATGGTGACGGCGGCCACGCCGATCTCTTCGAGCCGGGCCGCCAGGTAGGGGGCTACGATCCGGGCATCATCCCACCCCAGCCGCATCTTGCAGGTGAACGGCGTGTGCTTCACCGACTTGACGATCTGCTCGACCATGCGGAGGCTCTTGTCCGGATCGAGCAGCAACGCCGAGCCACCGTCGCGCTTGGTGACCTTGTCCACGGGGCAACCCATGTTCAGGTCGATGATGTGTGCCCCACGGTTCTCGGCCCAGCGGGCGGCCTCGCAGAGCGGTTCGGCCCGGCCACCGTACAACTGCATGGCCAGCGGCGAGTCTTCCGGGCATGTGGCCGCCAGTTGCATCGTTCGCGTGTTCTCGCGGATAACCGCCTCGGGCGAAAGCAGATCGGTCACGCCCAGCCCCACGTCGCCACAGCGGCGGGCAATCAGGCGATAGGAAACATCGCAGTAGCCCGCAATCGGGGCCAGCACGAGGTTGTTGGCGAGTTTCAGCCCGCCGATCTCAAGGGGAGCGTACGACATCGGCGTATTCTAGCGGCCGGGCAGTGTTGGAGCGACCGCCCTCCAGCCGTACACTAGCGCCCGTCATGTGGAAACTCTTCTTCAACGCTCTTCTGACGGGCCTGGTCGTGGCCGTGGTTAGCGAAATTGCCCGGCGCTCGACGCGCGGCGCCTCGCTGATCCTGACCATGCCCATCGTCATCCCCGCCGTGTTCGTCTACAGATACACGCGCGAGCACAACCTGCCGCCGATATCCAGTCTCGCCAGAGAATCTCTGATTCTCATCCCGCTGGCATTGCCGTTCTTTGTGCCTATGGCGTTCGCCTCGCGTCTTGGCCTGGGATTCTGGCCGGCGCTGGTGGCGGGGCTACTCCTGGTCACCGGCACCGTCGGCACGTACCTGATGTTCGCCCCGAAGATGTGAGGGAACAGGCTATGAGCGCGCGGCTTCATTCATCCTTGCCGAGCGGAATACTCCGAGTAGGGCCAGCGTCTGTTCGGAGTACTGCCTTCAGGCGGTCTGCTGAGAACCGCCTGAAGGCGGTACTACAAACAGGCCAGCGAGGACGCTGGCCCTACCTGGGGAGGCCATGACCGTCCTGCGGCTAATCCTCCTCTGCTTCGCGATCGTCCTCGCCGTCGCCGTCATCTATGCCGGCTTGGCCGCTGGGGCGCTGTTCGCGGTCTGGTTTCTGGATGGCGGACTGGCGCTGCTCTGGACGGGCGCCGGAATCGGCCTGGGACTGTGGCTTATGCGCCTGGTGCGTTTGGAGACCGCCGGTTCACTGCGATACGCCACCGCCGGGGGCCTCGGTCTGGGAGTGCTGGCGCTGGCCGTGCTCGGACTGGGACTTGCCGGTTGGCTGTCGCGACCGTCGCTTGGCTTGCTGGCGATCGCCGGTTTGTGCGGCTGGTTGCCGGTCTTGCGCGAAATCGACGCCATTACCATCCGTGAAGCCATGCGGCGGCGGCCGACAGGGTGGGCGATCTGGCTCGTGCCGGCGGTGGTGCTTGGCGTGGCGCTGGTCGCTGTCGCGATTCCGCCGGGAATTCTCTGGAACAGCCTGGGCGATCCGCATGCATACGACGTGCTGGAGTATCACCTGCAGGTGCCGCGCGAATGGTATGAACTCGGCCGGATCGTTCCGCTGAAGCACAACGCCTTCAGCTACTTTCCCTTCGGGATGGAGATGCACTTCCTGGCGATGATGCACCTCGCCGGCGGGCCATGGGCCGGGATGTACGCCGCGCAGTTCATGTCACTGGCACACATGGTGCTCGCGGCATTGGCGATACACGGGATCACTGTCGCCGTGCTGGCCCATCGCGGCATCGGCACGAAGGGTTCCGACACGTCGCGAGCAGTTATGGCGGCCGCAGTCGCCGTTACTGCATTTGTTGCCGTTCCCTGGACCGTGCTCCTGGGCACGATCGCCTACAACGAAGCCGGCCTGCTCCTCTACGCCGCATTGGCCATCGCGTGGACGATCAGGCAGGAGACAACCTCGCGGCAGTGGATCATGGGCGGCGCGTTCGCCGGTCTGGCGTGCGGATGCAAGTACACCGGGGTGCCCATGATGCTGATCCTGTGGCCGCTCGCACTGCTGGGCTCGGGCCAGTGGCAAACGGCGAAACTCAAGCGGATTGTCCTGTACTGCGCCGTCGGCATGGCGACGTTCTCCCCCTGGCTGGTGCGGAACCTGATCTGGACCGGCAACCCCGTCTTCCCGGAAGCGACGAGACTGTTGGGCCGTGCGCACTTCTCCGAAGGGCAGGTTCAGCGTTGGGAAGCCGCGCACACGGTGTCGGAGAAACAACGGCCGGTCGCAGCGAGGCTTGAGGCGTTCGGGCGTGAAGTCTTCGCAGACGGTCGCTACGGCTATGTATTCTGGCCCCTGGCGATCGCGGCGATCATCTACCTGTGGCGACGGCGCGAAGCACGCACGCTTGCAGTATTCATCCTGCTGCTGGCCGTCTTCTGGCTGGGGGTTACTCACGTCCAGAGCCGGTTCTATGTGGTGGCCGTTGTGCCCGCGGCAATTCTGATCGGGATTCTGTGTGGCATCATAAGTAGTCAATGGTGGATCTTCGGTGTGGCCGCCGCATCGCTCGTTCTCGCGGCGCCCCTGTTTCACGGAGCACTCTGGCCGGCCGCGCAATTCCAGGCATTTGGCCTGTATGACCTGTCACGCTTCGACGAGGCGATCAAGACCCGCTGCGAATCGGGCAGGAAACTAGCGCTGGTCGGCGACGCCAGGGCGTTCCTTTACGTCATGCCCATGGCGAATCTCCGTTATCGGACGGTTTTCGACGTGGACCAGAAACCCGGGCAGGGGCTGGTGGACGCATGGCTCGGCTCAAACGCGGCCGCCATCCGTGGCGAGTATCAGATAGTTGAGGATCGGGGCGAATTATTGCGGTTTTCGCGGACCTACCGGAATATCAGTTTCTTGCCGTAGTCCGGGCCAGGGCTCTTCAAGTCACTTCACAGCCGTCTTCGCAACCTTCGGTGCCATGGCATCTTGTTGGACTAAACGGCTGTCGCCGTGGCGGGCGTGGGAGGGCCTTGCGTGGCGGGATTGTGTAGACTTTATGGCAGAGAGGCCGGCGGACGGACGACACGGGGTCGGCCGCCGCCAGTCTCCATATCCGAAAGGAGTCTGCC
>JANYKD010000461.1 GCA_025361735.1 Phycisphaerales bacterium | reverse complement strand
GGTTTGATGCCGCCGAGGCTCAAGGCATACGCCGCGTTCCAGTTGTTCGTCTCGATCATCACCCGGCCGGTCTTCGAGACAAAGCGCGCGTCGCTGCGGCCTTCGCCATCAGGGCCGGTCTTCGAACCGGCGAGCACGAAGGAGAACAGTTTCCCCTCGTCATCCAAACGCTGGGCGGCGAGCGTCCATTCTTCCAACCGCGGCAAGCTCGCCGAGCCGATGGGCGCAATGACCGGCCACTTCACCGGCCACTTGCCTTCGGGCTTCGTCACCGCGCGCGTGAAGCCATAAAGCTCGGCGAACTCCGATGGCTTGCGGCCATCAATGCGCACGGCGGCGGGCGGAGCCTGACCAAGCTTGCAGACGACTTCGACGCGATTGCCCTCGAAATCGAGTCGCAGTTTGCCGTCGGTCCAGCGCACGTCTTTGCCGACTTGGTAAGTCTTCACCCAATCCTCCGCAGGTGACGGATCGAGCTTCGGGTCGTAGCGCAAGTAAGCCTTCACGCACTCGGCCATAAACCATTCGCCGTGCTCGTTGAGATGCACGGTGTCCTTGAGCAGCGCCTTCGGCTCCAGGTTGTTCGCCGTGAGATACGCCTTCCACAAGGCCCGCTGGTCGCAAAGCTCCGCGCAGTATTTCTTCGCGAGGGACGGCAGCCAGTTGTGATTCATGAACGCGTCCCAGTGCTGCCCGGCGGGCGGCAATTTCGCGGGATCGGTTTCCTCGGTGAAATCCGCCGGCTTGGTGACGTGGTCGTTCTGCATCAGGATTTCCGCCGTGGTGCGCTCGCGGGTGCGACGGATGATGTCCTCGTAAGTGTTGTGCGCGCCATAGACGTGGAAGATCAGCAGGTCCGGCTGGAATGGATACAGGTCCGTCTCCGCGGTCTTCACCAGCATCTGCGAGGCGAAGCCGCCGAGCGCGCGGTTCTCGATGATGAGGTTCGCGTGCGGGAAACGCCGCCGCAAGTCGTCCGCCACCAATTGCGACCACTTCTGCTCGGTGATGGACTGGCCATAGAACAGAATGCGCACGGTGTTGCGCCGCTCCGCCGTGCTGGTGGCCAGCAGGCGCATGGTGCGTTGGATGTTCTTGCCCCAGCCGCTCGCGTCGGGGAATTGCACGGGCGGGTAGGTTTCCGCGCACAATGACTGGCTTGCGAATGCGACCAATCCCGCGAAAGCGACAGCGCGCGCCGCTGATATGCAAACGGTTTCTTTCATGGCGTTCCTTTCACTGTGTCACCCATCACGATGAAGGGCTGGCCCGCAGGTAGCGGTGATTCTCGCTGACCTTCAGCGGATAGGCGCGGCTGGGCGGTGGTTGGCCGGGGCACGCATTGTTCGCGGCCAGGAGCGACGTGGTCACAGAGAGGAGTGCAAGCGGTGTATTCATGATGATTCAGAGTGTGGCCCAGAAGGGAATCATGCTGCCGCCGGATGCGCCGGGGTGCTGATTTGGCATGAGCTCGAACACGGTTCTCGGCAAGGGTTGACCCAGTGCAGCAATCAGCGCGGCCGTCACGGCCAGTCGCCTCGCTATTGCACCTTGATCTTGAAGGCCCATGCGTAGCTGCAACTCGTCGGACGCGCTTTGTGACTGGGGTATTGGAATGACAAGCCCTTCGCGTCATCACACGCCCAATCCAAGTTCCCCGGCACACCCAGCAGGGTGATAACGGAACCCTGGACCGGTCGCACAGACTTCAACTTGAACTCCGTCCCCGGCCACTTGAGGAACAGCGCATAGACATAGTCGCCCTTCGCGGTGAAGCAGACATCTCCTTCGTGCTGCACGTTCCAAGGACGGGTCCCGTAAATGGCTTCGCCATTCACCTTCAACCACTGGCCCAGTTGCAGCAGCGGGTATTGCTCGTAGTCTGGAATGGGGCCGGCAGCGGTCGGTCCCACGTTGATGTCGAAGTTGCCGTTCTGGCTCACGCCTTTGATGACTTTGTCGATGAATTGCTTGGGAGTCAGACAGTCCTCGGGGTTGGTGTCTCGGTTATAGCCAAAGGTCTTCGCAATGCCCTGCCAGTATGACCACTTGTGGGTCAGCAACCCCTCGTTCTCCTTGTCGAAGCCGTATTCCACGTTGTAGAGGTCGCCGCGTTTGCCACGGGTCCCATTCCCAAAACGATCGTTGACGAAGACCTCCTGCCTGCGCTGGTGGGCCTGATTGTAGTAATAGGCCACCACGTCTTTCATCTTCCAGAACTCCTCCGGGTGATGCCACTCGCCGTCGAAGAAAAAGAAATCCGGGTGGTAGAGGTCGATGAGTTCCCTGATCTGCGGGATCATGAAACCGTCCACGTAGTTATTGACCCGCTTGAGGCCCGCATAAGGGGTGTCTTTGCCGGTATAAAGCGGGTTGTGCCACTCGAAGAGCGAGTAATAGAGCCCGACTTTCAAACCGTGCTTGCGGGCCGCCTTGAAGTACTGACCAAGCAAATCCTTGTGCGGCCCCATCTTCATCGCGTTCCGATCCGTGTATTTGCTGGGCCAAAGGCAGAAGCCGTCGTGGTGCTTGGAGGTGATGAACATGTATTTTGCGCCCATGTTTTTCGCGAAGACCGCCCACGCCTCGGGATCGTAAGCCTCGGCTTTCCATTGGGGAATAAACTCATCGTAAGTGAATGTTTCGCCGTAGGTAGCCCTGTGATAGGCCACCGTGGGATTGCCGGCCTCGTGCATGCGCCAGCCATACCATTCGGCATAGGAGATGGCGCCTTCGCGCGGCGCCCAACCCGGCACGGAATACACACCCCAATGCATGCTCAATCCGATCTTGGCGTCCTCATACCACGCGGGCATCTGGTGCGTGATCAACGATTTCCACGTGGGTTGGTACGGACCCTGGCCCGCGTTTTGGGCGAACACGTTCGCGGCCAAACCCAATCCGACAATCATCATGATGTTCTGTTTCATAAACTGAGAGACTTGCTTCTTGAGGTTTCGCGGGTGATTCCCGTTTGCGCTGACTCACGCCGGCGGCGACTCAATTCTTGAATGCGCGCCAAGCCGGCCTACACCTTCGGCAACTGCCATGGTTAGTGGCGCGGACGGTCCAGCATCTGATTGGCCTGGTCGTCGCCGACGAACTCTTCCCTCACAGGATCCCACTGCAACTTGCGGCCCGTCTTGATGGCGATGTTCGCGAGGTGGCAGACGGTCGAAACGCGATGGCCGATGTCCACCGGGAAATACGGGTCCTTGCGGCTCTTCACGCACTTGAGGAAGTCGTCGTGCTCGCCGTTCGGGTTCGTGTAAAGGTGCAGTTCCCCCGGACCGATCTTGGCGTTCAGGATTTCGGGCGAGCTCGCCTGGACCGGTCCGCGCCAACCGATGTTGCCCACCCACCCTTCCGAGCCGATGAACTTGATGCTCGGGTTGCCGGGTTTGCAGGTCATCACCACACCGTTCGCGTAGCGATAGGTGACGTCGTAGTCCTTGACCGTGTTGTAGAGGCCGCCCTCCCAATACGTACCCGTGCCTTCGATCTCCGCCGGCCCGCTGCGTTCGGTGTCGTTTGCCCATTGCGCCGTGTCGAACAAGTGCGCGCCCCAATCGCAGATGATCCCGCCAGAGTAATCCTGAATCCACCGGAAGTTGAAGTGGACGCGGTCGCGGGTGTAGGGCGCGTAGGGCGCCGGGCCGAGCCACATCTCGTAATCCAGTTCCGGCGGCACGGGCTGCGGCGTGGGGTCGCCGGGTTTGTCCGGTTGCTTTGGCAGAATCACTTCGATGCGCTGGAGCTTGCCGATGCGGCCGTTGCGGACCAACTCCGCCATCCGATGATACTCCGGCACGGCGCGGTCTTCAGTGCTGGTCTGGAAGACCTTCTTGTGTTTGCGCACGGCCTGGATGAGCAATTTGCCCTCGTTAATCGTGAGCGTGGGTTTCTCGCACTGCACGTCCTTGCCCGCTTGGATCGCCAGCAGGCTGATCAAGGTGTGCCAATGGTCCGGCGTGGAAATCATCACCGTGTCAATGTCCTTCCGGGCGAGAATCTCGCGGAAATCCTTCGTCGTGAAACAGTCCTCGTTCTTGTAGCGGTCGTTGATTGTCTCCGATGCGCGGAACAGGTGCTTGCTATCCACATCGCAGGCCGCGACAACTTGCGCGTCTTTGTGCCGGAGATACGGCCCAAGATTCCACCCCACGCCGTGGTCGCCGGTGCCTATGAAACCGACCGTGATGCGGTTGCTGGGGGCGACCTGGCCGTCCCCCCCCAGCACAGCGGAGGGAACGATCTGGGGCGCGGCGGCCAGCAGGCCGGCGGCGGTTGCGGTTTGGCGGAGAAAGTGGCGGCGGGACAATTGCGATGAGGTGTTCATGGTTGGGGGAATGAGTTGGATTGGATGCAGGATATGGGAAAGGAGACGCTTAGGCAGGGCAGTTTATTCAGGGCGCGTTCAGCCGCCGCCAGCCTGCCATAGTGCGGCGCAAGAGGTCCTGGGAATCGCCTTGGATGCCGTAGCCCTGGAAACCAATGGGGCCGCGGTAGCCCAGTTCCCGCAAGGTCTTGAGCAGGGCGGCCATGTCATACGTGCCGACGTCCAACGGCTGGATCAACCGGGGCCAGTCCATCGCCTTGGTGTCGCCGCGGTCCGCGCCATTCACGCTGACGAAGAACAGCTTCGGCAGGGCCTCCTTCAGGACAGGCCGGGGATCGCGGTCGCCTTCGACCTTGAGCCAGTGGCAGAGGTTGAAGGTGGCGCCAACGTTCGCACGGTCCAGCTTCCGGGCGACGCGGACGCCATCTTCGACGCGTTCGAGCCAGAACCAGGTGTGGGGGTAGAAGGCGATTTGGATGCCGCTGGCCTGGGCCAAGTCGGCCAATTCACGCAGGGGTGGCACGACCACGTCGTCGCCTTCCAGCGCCGACGGCTTGAGCTTCACCCCGTCCTTGGTGACGCCGTTGATGGCGATCCAGAGGGCGGTGTCATGGC
>JANYKD010000448.1 GCA_025361735.1 Phycisphaerales bacterium | reverse complement strand
GTCACGCTGAGCCACTTCGAGGCGGCTGCCGTTCCAGTGCATCAGGGTGACGGCGTAAGTCTTGCGGTCGGGATGGCGGGGGTCGCGCATATGGATGACATTGATCTTGCCGAGGATGGGCGGCTGGTCTCCGGAGGCGTTGGCATCGCGTGTCCAGTTGATGGCGCGCTCGAATTCCAGCTGGGTCATGCTGCCGTAGCCCGAGGGCTCGGCGTCGGTGTAATTGTGGCGCAGGTACCCAACCACCAGACCGAGGACCAGGCCGATCAACATCCACTGCCAGCGGGCGATGTCGATGAGTCTCATGATATGGGTGCATAGTCGCGATACCGGCGGGAGTTGACGGGAAATGGCGGATTTGCCCTCGAGCCAATGTCAAGATCGCCTTCCGGAGTCTTCCACAGCCGGCCGCCGGACGCGTCGCTGCACTATATTCAAATGGCCTGGTGGTCTTGTTGGATTTTCCATCCAGAAGCCGTTCTCCACCAAGGATCTGTGCGCCAAAGTTCGCGAAGTGCTGGACAGCAAATAGGGGGGAACGGGCGCTGTTCTACCGCGTTGGCCGGGTGGTGGCGGCCGGGAGGTTGGCGAACGATTGCCAGACGCGGTCGAGTTCCGCCGCCGCCGGTTTGTCCGCATGCGCGTAGAGAGCGTAACGCAGCGTGAGCGGTTTAGCCGGTGTGACGGTGAGCGGGCTGTCAATCGTGAGCGAGGCGCCCATCCAGCCGTCGGCGCGGACGTGGAATTTGCACGGATGCCCGGGATTTTCGGGGTGATCCATGAGCGTGAGACCCTCAACGGCCGTCGGTGTGATCGGGCCGCTGTAGTCCACCCAGCGGGCAGGTTTCCACAACAAGTCTTTCTCGCCGGAATCGCCTGCTGAATTGCGGAGCGCGCCGCCGCCGTCGTTGACCCCGATGGTTTTGGCCATACGCACGCCGACCAGGCCAAACGGTGTCTTGCCGAGCGTGACGGCCGCTGCGGATTCCAGCCTCAGGTCGAGAATCAGCAGCCACTGGTTGCCCGGCAACGTGCGGAGCTCCATGCGGCGGTGTTCAACGAGCAGGGGCTTGCGATCCGGCTCAACAATCCAGTGATTAAGGACGCTCAGGGCGGCGTGATCGGTGTCATCGTCGAAGCCTTCGATTCGCTGGTGGACAATCTTGCCCTTGGCGCGATCTTCCCAGAAACTGACGTCGTTGACGGAGGCGTGCGACACCCAGAAGGAATTGTGATGGCTGTGCGTCTCGGGATCATGGGGGTGCCCCATGCGCGAGAGCGACCGGCCGGACGGCCCGATCAGCGGGTAGAGGAACGGCCGGCGGAAGTCCGCATTGAACCAGTAACGGCACAGTTCGCGGCCATCGTTCTGGAAGGACACCTGGGCGTCGGGCAGAGGCAGGGCCTGCATGAGAGGGAATGGGCGCGTGGTGGGCTGAGCGGCGGACAGAGGAAGCGAGATCGCGAGAAAGGCGACCAGAGCGACAAGCGCGCAAATGAAGGACCGGTGACATGAAGGCACGGACGTACGGAGGGACCAAGGCATGAAGCTGGCGGAAAATTCGTTTTGCATAAGTGAAGATCGATTGTAACCGAACGGAAAATGGCGTGTAATAAGGAATGTGGGCTATGCCGGCATCTCAACTTCAGCGGGCGACGGTGGCGGGGTGGCGGTGTCTGCGCGAAAGCCGCCGCGATGGCTGGTGGGTGTGATCCTGCTATTGTGCTGCGGAGGTGCGGGCTGGCTGATCTGGCTCATGTTCGACACAGGAACTCCGAGCGTGACGATCACGACGGTGGACAAGGCGCCCGCGCGGCCGGGCACGCCGCGGCTGCCGCCGGCGGTCGCGGGATGGCTCAACGCCGCGGCCCGGGCCTGGTCGGACACCGATGCGCCGGAGGGAGTGCGGGCGCTGCCGGCGGGGTGCTGGCGGGCGAAGTCGGCCAACATGATCATGGAAGTGGTGAAGTCCAGGGAGGCGTCGGAATATTCATTCAGGTATATCGAATACGACTTCATCACGCCGGAACTGAGGCTGCTGTCGGCGGCGGCCGACGAGGTGCGGGCACGCGGCCTTCTGGGGCGAATGTCCGGGATCAAGGCGGAGCAGGTTGAGGCCTTGCGGGCGCTCAAGAAGCCGGAGGGTGTGCGCGTGGGCGAGGGGGATATGCAGCGAGCCAAACAGGCGTGGGCCGCGTGGGAGCAGGCGGACGAGAAGGCCAGACCCGCCGCCGAGCGCGAACTGATCGGCGTGCTGGGCGATATCTCCGCGACCGGTTATGAGTCGACCCGCCGCATATACCTGTCATACGGGAACACGATCAAGTCGATTCTGACGGTGGAGCAGGTGGCGGAATTCAAGCGATTCACAGACATCGGCGGGCGGCCGCGCGCACCTCGTCCGGGACCGAAGGGCAAACCATGACCCATCGCAAAGCGTTCACCCTCGTGGAACTGCTGGTTGTCATTGGCATCATTGCGCTGTTGATCAGCGTCCTGCTGCCGGCCCTCTCCAACGCGCAGCGGCAGAGCCGGATGGTCGCCTGCCAGGCCAATGAGCGGCAGATCGGGATTCACCTGATCATGTACGCCAATGAGAATCGCGGGCAGATCATCCCTCTGGGCCCGGGGGGCATTCACCTGGGCGGAGGCGTGCCACGAGACCAGCGCTGGCCGACCAAGGTGTTCAAGCCGCCGAGGTGGAATCATCCGGTGCTGATCTGCCCGGCCGATCTCGATCCGGCCGAGGAGCATTCCTATCTTCTGAACGTTCACCTCGTGGACAACGGCATCCGCTTCGGCAGCACCAAGGCCGTATCGCCGTCGGAGATCATCGTGGCGGGGGAGAAAAAATCGGAGTACATGGACTATCACATGGATCCCGGCCAGTTCGACAGCATTGTCGAACAATATCGACACGGGCTTTACGCGGGGTCAAACTATCTCTACATGGATGGGCATGTGGCCAACGGGATGCCCAAGGAAGCGAAGATCGGCATCGACCCGTGGAACCCCGCGCCGACGCCGCCGGCAACGCCGTGATGAGCGCCTGTAGCCGCGATGGTTCATGGCGGTGCGTGTCCACTGCGCCAGCCCTCCCCTTTGCCGCGATACATCAATGTATTCGTAGCGTGCCAAGCATTCTGTCCTCTCTTGCCTGCACCCGTTCGTTCTTCCACTTCGTGCCTCCGTGCCTTCGTGCCTCGATCCCTTTGGTTGCACCCGTGCCGCGCTGTGACCAATCGCTCCCACAGTCGCAAGGATCCACCCGTTATGCAGTGCGTGTGGTCGCACCGGGCTGGTCTTTGAATTCGGTGCCGGGATCGGCCGCGTCGGTGCGGCGGACGCGAATGCCCGCAGCGCCTTCGATGGGGCAGTTCGACTCGCAGATGCCGCAGCCCACGCACAGCTCGCGCTCGACGAACGGCTGCTGGATCTCGATTTCCTCGCCGTTCTCACCCTTTACCTTGAATATGTTGCGAACCTGGATCGCCTTCGCGGGCGCGGGGCACATTTCCTCGCAGCGGATGCAACTGGTCTGCTTGGCCCACGGAAGGCATCGATTATGATCAAAATAAGCCTTCCCCGTGGGGTGTTTGTGCTTGGCCTCTTCGAGCAGGCGGCGAATTGCCCCCGTCGGGCAGACCTGGCCGCAGAGTGTGCAGGCGTATTCGCAGTAGCTCTGCTCGAATATCAGGCGCGGCACCAGTCGCGGTGAGAACATTCCCTGCAGCCCCGCCTGCAGGATCGCCGGCTGCAGCACGTTGGTCGCGCACACCTTCATGCACTCGCCGCAGCGCACACAGAGGGAAAGAAACCGCGTCTCATCTTCAGCACCGGGCGGGCGCAGGAGCAAAGCGTCGGGCCTGCTTCCGGCCGCCGCTTTTAGCGCCAGTGGCGCCACCGCTCCGGCGGCGACGGCGGTGAGGATGCCCCGGCGCGACAGATCGACGGGCGCGGGTGGCACCTTGCGGTTCTTGAGGCTGAAACGGACGATGTCATTGGGACAGTCGTCGACGCAGACCATGCACAGGTTGCAGCCCTCGGGAGAGAATCCGGCATGCGGGCTCAGGGCACCCATGCGGCAGTCGGTAGCGCAACTGCCGCAGTTCTTGCAGACTCTCACGGGCAGGCGCTTGACCAGTGATGGCCGGGCCAGCAGGCCAAGCCCCGCGCCGAGCGGGCACAGATACCGGCACCAGAATCGCCGCGCGACCAGTTCCAGCGCAAAGATCACGGCAAGAATGGCGGCCGACGCGATCGCCGTGTGATACACCATCTGCCGGAAGGGAAGCAGGTGCTTCACGGCATATTGCTTGACGGCCGGCGATGCCCATTTGGACATCGCCACATCAGCCCCCTGGAACAAGTGGGGGTCGGCCCAGTACGTCATCGCTCGCACCAGCAGCGCGAACGGATCAACATAGCCGACCAGTTGCACGGAGAAGACGGCAGCCACCAGCACAATCACCAGGATGAAGTATCGCGCGTGGCGCACTCGCTGGATCCATGGCGCGTGCCGCTGCACCAGGCTGTTCGTGTGGCGCGTAATGGGACGGATGATGCGGTGGAAGTAGTCCAGCAGCGTTCCCAGCGGGCAGATCCAGCCGCAGAAGAACCGGCCGAGCACCAGCGTCAGGCCGACCGTGACCAGCGCCGGCCACGCCAGCGCAATGACATGCCTGCCGGCCAGCATCGCCGACAAGCCCGTGAGCGGATCGATCCGGAAGAAGAGGTTCTCACCGCCCGGCAGTTGGTCCGCGTTGGGGTACTCAGTCCGGCGGAAAAGCCAGAAAAAGGCCACCAGCAGTGCCAGTTGCACCGCTCGCCGCCACCATTTCCAGGGGATCAACGCCGTGCTCTTCATGCTTGAACAACTTTGACTTTCGCCAGATCGCATTCACCAAGGCCCATTTTGTTCGCCGCGATGGTCGCCCCGACATCTTCCGGCTTCATGCCGAAGAGCGTGGTGGCGTGGGCATCAACGGCGACGGTGTCGGCCGACGCGGTGATGGTGTCGAGCACCTTCACATCTTCCAATTTGCCGCCGCTGGGTCCGTTGCGGAGCAGGATGCGCGTGGCGTCCATGATTGTCAGTTTGGGTTTGACGACGAGGTTGAGGTCGGCGATGCGCTGGTGGATGTTCTGCTGATGAATCTCGCCGCGGTTGCCGCCGATGACGCCCATGACGTTCTTGAGTCCCAGCGTGAGCTTGGCCAGGACATGGTGCTTGGCGATGGGCACGTTGATATAGCAGTCGCAGTCGGTCGCCAGCGAATCCTGGTAGAAGGCGAATTGCTTGAGCGACTGGGCGTTTTCGATGTTCACGGGCACGAACTTCTTCTGGTCCTGGAAGACGCACTGAGCCCGGGCATCGCCAAGGGATTCGATGGCCGTTGGAATGCCGCTGGCGACATAGGATCGTCGGACATCGTTGACCGAGCGATCAAACACCAGCACCTGCTTGGCGCCGGCGTCGAGGGCGAGCTTGGCGATTGCTTTGATGATGTCGGGATGCGTGTTGGCCGCGAATTCGACCTTGCGGTCCCAGCCCATGTTCGGCTTGATGACGACGCGATCGCCCTTCTTCACGAAGGCCTTGATCCCGCCCAGCGGCTCCAGGACTTTGGCGACCATCGCCCCGTAGTCCTTGCCCGTGATGACCGAAAGGACCGACTGAGCCTTGGGCGCGGCCTCGGCCGCCATGACCGACGCGACATGAAACAGCGGCGTCGCCAGCGTTGCCCCGGCCGACCATGCGGTGACTTGTTTGAGGAATTCTCTGCGATCCATGGAGCCTCCGAAGCTCAAAGGTGTTTTTGCAGGTACCTGCCGCCCGTCCACGGACGGCCGCGGCATCCCTCTATTTATAGCGCCACAGAGGCTTTGTTGAACGCCCGCGGAAGCGGACACGAAACGGCCATCGCAGCTAGGATTCGAGCAGGACGAACTGTCGCGCTTCCGGGTGCCACGGCGTGTCTACTGCAAGCCGTGTTGGTGCGACCGCGAGGCACCGGCATCCAACCTATTTCCCATGCAGCTCGATGAACACCACTTCCAGCGGCGCCAGTTCCGTAGTAAATACCTTCGGCAGCGGCGTACTCTGCCATAGCGGCCGGAAGGACTCGCCGGTGGTCGACCGATAAATCTCCGCGTCGCAGGCTTTCATCGGCGCCGCGTTACGCGTGTCCAGCGCCACCTGCAGCGGCTGCCGGGTTTCGGACAGGTTGACAAAGAGATGCCCGATCCTGCCGTCGGGTGCCCGCCACGAGCTGGTGAGGATGGCCGGCGTGGAGACGTCCTCGCGCACGTACTTGTCGCCGCGCTTCACGCCCATGCCGACCTGCAAGTTCGGCACCGCCAGCTCAAACGGATGCAGCATCGTGCCCAGCATGAGGCACGCCTGCGCCCGCGTTCGCAGCAACCGGCCATGCTCGCGGATCATCGCGATCTGATCCGGGTGCGCCGTGAACATGCTCGCGGACGACGACCAGACGGAGCCGCCGGGCGTGCGCCCGGTGACCAGGTTGATGGCGTGGGCGCGGACATTGGCGCGGTTGTTGTCCTGGCTCAACCCGGCGCTGTCGCCGCCATAGCCTATCGCGTACTCGTGATAGAGATAGTCAAACAATGGGATGCCCACCGCGCCGGGATAGCCGCGATACCAGCGCTTCTCGTAGTACTCGCGCACATGGAAGCCGTCGAGGTGCGGGATCAATTGCTCGTGTACCTCTTCGTGGAACAGGGCGAAGTCCGGCGTAGTCTGTTTGCCACGCTGGCGCATGGCGTCGAGCAGTTCCCAGAACGCCTGGCTCTGGTACAGCCCGTTGCCTGGTGCGTGGCCATGCCCGGCCGCATAACACGCGTCGCCCCCGCCGCCGGTGGTCTGGTCCATCTGCAGCACATCCACGCCCAGCGCGTGTGCCTGATCCACCACGCCGAGGAAGAATGCCGTTGTCGCCGGCGCGCCGACGCAGAACTCGTACGAATGGCGCTTCCACTCGCTGCCCGAACCGGATTCATCGAGCACGTACGTCTTGGGCTTGTGCTCTTTCTCATCGAGCACATAGGCTGCGTCGTACTGCGCCGCGGCCGGAATCTCGCCGCCGTCGCGGCCTGCATTTCGGAAGGTGTAGTACAGCCCCGAGAGGTAGAAGAACGGGCGAATCCCCTCCTGCCGGAGCCCGGCGATGACTGGCTTGGCGTTGGCCGCGTCGAAGGCCGGGAAATACTCGCCGGCCGTCCAGCGCCGGTGGTTCTCCCAGCCGCCCAGCATCGCCACGACCGGCCCGTCGATCTTCGTGCGCCAGGCGCGCAGATACTCGCCAAGTTGCGGATAAAACGAGCCGGTACAGTTCCGTGTCTTGTCGTAGGTGCGAACCTCACAGACATGGACGTCCGGCCCGGCCTTCCACCATGCGGGAATGTCCGCCCGCTCCGCCAGCGGCTTGGCGCACCACGTCTGCCGCAGAGCCCACTGTTTGTACTGATCCGCGGTGTCGTACCACATGCCTTGCGTCACGCCCACCGCCACCGGATACGGACTCTGCCAGACGCCCGACTTCTCCGACCCCGTCACCACCGTGAATTCATGCCAGAGGCGGAATCCGTCCGGCTGCTTGTACACGGTCAGCGACATCGGAGATCCCGCCGGATCCATCCCGGCCAGGTACACGCCCGCCGTCCGATCCTGATACGCCATAAACTGGGCCGACAACTCGCCGGGATATCGCAACGAGACGCTCTGCCCATCGCGCCAGTTCGCCGCGGGATTCTCAATGAGCGTCCCCGCCAGTGCCGGCAGCACCAGGCAATCATCCTGCGCATCCCCGATCGCGGGCACCGCGAGCAGTTGCGGAAAGCGAACGCTCTTGAGCGGCCGGCCTGTCCGGTTCTCGATGCGGATGGACCAGAGCGTCAGCGGCTGGTCCGCGGCCGATATCACTGTAACCTCGGCCGACAAGTCCGCGCCGGCAAACTTCCCATATTTCAGCGTGACCTTGCCGCTGGCCTCGCTCACGCTCGACTCACCCGCCTGGCCGCTCTCCAGCGTCAGCAGGCCGCCGCCTTCCTTCGTCAGCATGAGCGAGAAGAGATGCTTGTGCATGGGCTGGGCGACCAGGACCCGTCCGCTCGCCTTGTGGACCAGTCGTTCCAGGAACGGCGCCGGAGCCTTGCCAATTTCCATCCGCAGCGCGCGATTCTCCAGCACAACCCCCTCCGCGCCCTCCGCCATCGCCCCACCGCCTGCCGTGCAGACGAGACACGCAAGCCACAGCGCCACGACCCGGGTTCTCCAATTGACTGATGCCATGGGCGTCAGTGTAGCGGTGCTCCACAGCTTGGCAATTTGCCAGGCAATGCGCGCAACCCGAACGAGCTATCACAGGCTGTAGCCGCGATCGTTGATCGCGGCTCTTGGTGCGCCTGATCCGCATCGACTCGCCGAAGTGAGCCGCAGTGTCGCCCCGACCGATCCTGCGTCCACCCGCCGCGACCACGCGCGGATTCCCATTAAGTGCCGCCGGTGTCCTCACCGGCGGAATCCCGGTACGCGTATGCAACGTCGACAACGGGAGTCAGGACACCAACGGTATCCCCAAAGCCCGGAACAAACTCTCCGAACTCCGCGATCGCGTCGAAGAGAAAGACAAGATGTCCGCGCGTTGACGACCGGACAGAATGCTCGTAACTTGAATACACCTGTGGGACAGCGGTTCCCCTTCGCCAATCGGGTGGCTCCGTCGTGCCCGCCGATCCGGCTCCGTTTCCCGCACCGGCCGCCAGCCTATGAAGAAGGTTACTAAGATGGACGCCCCCGATCGAGTGATGACTCGGTTTCATTTCTCTCTTCCAAACGATTACATGCAATTCTGGAACGCCGGACTTCTCGTCAATGACCACACGAAAGGAATCCGCGTATCTCGCCACTCGTGGTTGTCGCCAGACGAGATCGCCGACTGTCCGCTTCCGGCCTATAAGATGAAGTCACTTATCCCTTGTGCCCAGACGCCGGGTAGAGACCACTACTGTTGGCAGGTCACTGAATCGGTCGATGCGTGGATAGCTGAGTGTCCGCGCGATTCTGATTTCGCCGAGGGTTTCGCACCGCATTTCGAGGGATTTGTGTTCCGGTCACTGCTGGATGAGTTCGCAGATAGCTGGTGGATTGAAGATCAAAGCCTGATCGCCGCGATCTTCCGAGAATATGCAACGCGAGTCAGCTCAATCCTGCGACCGTCATGGGCCGAAGCGATTCTGAAATGTGCGGCCGGGACGCCGATGCTCAACCGGTGGAACAGGCTGGGCGTGATCTCCGAGGAACAAGCTTCGACCATCATAAGATATGAACTGGCGTTTCCGATGTTTGGCAGAGGCTTCAGGCAGCATGCCGGCTGATGCCGTATGCGTCTCGCACCGTTGCATGGCGTGTAGGCGTTCGGGGGACGTCTGAAAGCGACGAATCGAACCGCTGCAGCCGAAGAGATGCTCAAGCGGGCCGCGGCAACTCGCCAGAAGCACGCAGGAAAGCCGTAGCCCAGCGTCGGCAATTGCAGGCCGCGTTTCCAGGAAGGCGCAAACCCGCACCGCCCCGAGCGTGCATGCACCGCTCGTCGGCCAACATCACCGTAGGCGCCAAGCCGCTCTATCCTCGCCATTGCTCGCCGGCCTCCGCCCCTGATCCCTTAAACTCTTCACCCCCTTGAACCCTTGACAAAACCTAACGTCTTCCGTATACAGATAACTCGTTAGAGTTAACACATCATCCACAGGGATGATGGTGTGCGTGCTCTTTAAAAATCGAATACCCCCGCCTCCGGCCACCTTCGCCCCGACTCGTGCCGGAGCCTGCCCGCGTGCCAGGCTGGACGTGCCGTACCTCCTTCCAAATCCGCCATACGGACCTGTTGGGACCTGCAAAGGACCTCCCAAGGCACGCTTGGAACCTGAAAAGGACCTCCCAGGGACCCGAAAGGACCTCTTCGGGACACGGAAAGGACCCGGTATTCTTGACCCTAACAAACTGTAACTAATTAATAAGAAGACACTTACGCCGATCATCCCCCAAAACACTATTCTTCTGCGAACTCATCCACCTCTGTCGCTTCGCGTCTTCGTGCCTTCGTGTTTAATCTTCTTCCGTTGTTCCCTGGCACTTGCCCGCGATTGCCCGCGCGATTTGCATTTCCCGCCAATACCGCCGATGATCCCCGCCCTATGCAATGGCTTCTCCATGGTTCACTGACTCCCGCTGTCGCCGACGCCCTTGTCCGGCACGAACACAAGGTCCACCCGTTCGACGAACTTGGGCTGCCGGCCGATGCGCCGCTGGCCGACCTGCTCCGGGCCGTCGAGGACAAGCAATGGGATATCATCTCCAACGACCCGGCCATGGCCCACGACATCTTCGAAGTCCATGCCCACTTCTCCCGGACCATCGTCTTCCTGCAACTGCCCGGCGGCGATGTCGAGCAGGACGACGCGGTCAATCGGCTCTTCGCCCGCTACCGGCGGCTTTCGCCGCGCCGACTCTACTCCGTCACGGAAAACCGCGTGAAGATCCGCCAACTCCCCGGCGCAACCTTCGGATGACACCCAATAGCCAGGACTCAGCACTCAACACTCAGGACTCAGCACTCAGGACTCACTCATGTCATTACTCGTCACCGGTTCTATCGGTCTGGACACCCTCGAAACCCCGTTCGGCAAGCGCGAGAACGTCATCGGCGGCAGCGCCATCTACTTCTCGTATGCCGCGTCGTTCTTCACACCCGTGCGGCTGGTCGGCGCTGTTGGTGAAGACGCCCCGCAGATGATCTACGATGCCCTGAAAGGCCGGCCGGTGGATATCTCCGGTCTGGAAACCCGCAAGGGGAGCAAGACCTTCCGCTGGCATGGCTCCTATGTGAAGGATCTGAACGAGGCCCAGACCGTTCAGGTCGACCTGAACATCCTGGCCGAGCATGCCCCGAAGATTCCCGCCGCCTTTCGCGACAGCCAGTACGTGTTCCTGGCCAACACGCATCCGCTCCTTCAGCAGGAAATGCTCGCCTCGCTCTCGGGCGTGCAACTCGTGGTGGCCGACACCATGAACCTCTGGATCACCAATGAGCAGGCCGAGCTTCGCAAGCTGCTCGGGAAGATTCACGGGCTGGTGCTCAACGACGGCGAAGCGCGCATGCTGACCGGCAAGAAGAACCTGATCGAGGCCGCCCAGGATGTGCTGAAAATGGGTCCGCAGTTCGTGGTCATCAAGAAGGGCGAGCACGGTTCGATGCTCTGCAGTGGCGGCGACACCTTCGTCCTGCCCGCATACCCCGCGAAGCAGGTCATCGACCCCACCGGCGCCGGCGACAGCTTTGCCGGCGGCATGATGGGCTACCTGGCCTCGCAGAACTCGCTGCATATGTCGGTTCTGCGCCGAGCCATGGCGTACGGCACCGTTGTCGCCAGCTACACCATCTCCGATTTCTCCCTCGCCGGCCTGCAGAACACATCCCGCGAGAAGATCGATCAGCGCTACACCGAATTCAAATCGGCGATGAGTTTCTGACCGTAGGGTCCGCTTCAGCGGACGCGGGAAATCGAGTGTAGGGTTTGCTCCAGCGTACGCGATCAACCACGGGGCCACCAA
>JANYKD010000404.1 GCA_025361735.1 Phycisphaerales bacterium | reverse complement strand
GACCCTACATAGGCAAACAGCGGCCATTGCCGATCGTCCACCTCCAGCACGCGCCACAATGCCTGCCGGCGTGTCAATCCGAGCGAACCGAACGCATCCGCCTCGGCCAGTTTTCGCAGGATTGCCTTGGACAGCCCGGTGAGTTCCTGCAGATCGGTCACTGACTGAAACCGCCCGGCCTGCTTGCGCGCCACGACGAGCTTTCCCATCTCCGCCTGCCGCAGTCCCTTTACGATCCGGAATCCCAACCGTAGGGCCGGAGTCACAGGCGAGACGCCTGTGCTACAAACCTGCTCTTGTTCCAATGTGCAATCCCATTCACTTTCGTTGACATCCACCGCCCGGACCTGCACGCCGTGGTTCTGGGCATCGCGGACGATCTGGGCCGGGGCGTAGAAGCCCATGGGCTGGCTGTTGATGAGGGCGGCCGCGAACTCGGCCGGGTGATAGCACTTGAGCCATGCCGACGCATAAACCAGCAGCGCGAACGACGCCGCGTGCGACTCGGGGAATCCATATTCCCCGAAGCCGCGGATTTGCAGGTAACACTGCTCGGCGAAGCCCTGCGTGTAGCCGTTGGCCAGCATGCCATCGACGATCTTCTGGCGGAAGGTCTCGAGTTTCCCGCTCTTGCGCCAGGCGGCCATGGCTCGCCGAAGCTGGTCCGCCTCGCTGGCTGAGAACCCCGCGCCAACCATGGTCAGGCGCATGGCCTGTTCCTGAAAGAGCGGCACGCCGAGCGTCTTCTCGAGTACCTGTCGCATCGCCTCGGACGGATAGGTGACAGCCTCTTCGCCATTCCGCCGCCGCAGGTAGGGATGAACCATGTTCCCCTGGATCGGCCCGGGGCGGACGATAGCGACTTCGATGACAAGGTCGTAGAAACATTTTGGCTTAAGCCTCGGGAGCATGGACATCTGCGCCCGCGACTCGATCTGAAAGACGCCGATCGTGTCGGCGTGGGAGAGCATTTCGTAGACAGCCGGATCTTCGGCGGGAATTGTGTGCAATTCCAAAGGGGCGGATGAATTGAAACACAGAGAGCCCAGAGACCGCTTTGACGCATTACGCAATTCGGCGAATTGAGCCTGTCGTTGTTGTGGCTTCAAGGATGCTGGCTCGCCGATTGGCATGGGAAGACCAGAAAGATCTCTGTGATCTCTGTGGTTCAAATCCTGATTGATAAATGCGAGTGCTTTGCTGATACAGGTGAGCATTCCCAGACCGAGGACGTCCACTTTGAGGATTCCCAGTACATCAATGTCGTCTTTGTCCCATTCGATCACCGTTCGACCTTCCATGGCCGCGTTTTCTATGGGGACCAACTCGCACAACGGCCCGCGGGTCATGACCATGCCGCCGACATGCTGGCTGAGGTGGCGGGGGAAACCCAGGGCTTGCTGGGTGAGCATGACAACCTGGCGGATGGTCGGGTCTTCGGGGCTCAGGCCCAGTTCGCGAAGTTGCGATTCGGTGATCGTGCCGCGATGCCACCAGTCGAGTTTCTTTGCCAGCGAGTCAACGAGGTCCAGGCTCAGGCCTAGCGCCTTGCCGATGTCGCGCACGGCGGAGCGGCCACGGTAGGTGATCACCTCGGCGGTCATGCCCGCCCGTTCGCGGCCATATTTCTCGTAGATGTACTGAAGCACTTCCTCGCGGCGTTCGTGTTCGAAGTCGACATCGATATCCGGTGGTTCGCCGCGGGCGGCCGAGATGAAACGCTCGAAGAGGACCTCGATGCGGGCCGGGTCGACGGAAGTGACTCCGATGCAGTAGCAGACGGCCGAGTTGGCCGCCGATCCACGGCCCTGGCAGAGGATACCGCGCGAGCGGGCAAAGCGGACAATGTCGTATACGGTCAGGAAATAGTTGGCGAAGTGCAGTTCCTCGATGAGGCGGAGTTCATGTTCGATCTGTACGCGGACTTTCTCGGGGATGGAGGAAAGAGGCGACGGAGGGGAAGGAGAGAGGCACGAAGGGACGGAGGGGAGAGATTGCTCCGCACTTCGTGCCTTTGTGCCTCCGTGCCTCCGTGCCTCGTCTTCGCCAGGGGATCCGTAGCGTTCCACGGCTCCTTCCCACGCCAGTTGAGTCAGATATTCCTGCGGGGTCATGCCCGGTGGCGAGAGTTCGTCGGGATATTCGTAGCGAAGCTCATCCAGCGAGAATGTGCATTGCCCGGCGATTTCCAGCCCGCGGGCAATTGCGGCCGGATATTCGGCGAAAAGCCGCTGCATCTGCTCGGGCGATTTGAGGTAGCGCTCGGCGTTGGCAAACAACCGGAATCCGGCCTCGTGAATCGTGCAACCTTCGCGCACGCACACCAGCACATCCTGCAGCGCGCGGCGCTCGGGCAGGTGATAATGTACGTGATTGGTTGCCAGCAGGGGGGTGGCAAACCTCCGTGAGGCGGCCATCCGGCTACGCATGTAGGCGACATCATCCTGGCGATAGAGCATGGCCGCGGCCAGAGACAGGCGTGGGCCGAAGGCCTCGTGGAGAAGGCCCAACGCGCAGGATATATCCCTAAGTTCCACATCCGCCGCCACGGCCGCCAGCAAACCCTCCGAACTGTTCAGCACATCCTCCAGATGCAGGAAGCACTCGCCCTTTTGCGCCCGCCGCTTGCCCAGTGTCAGCAGCCGGCACAGCCGCGCATACGCCGGCCGATCCGTCGGCCACACCAGCAAATCCGGCCCGTCGTCGAGCGTGAGCCGCGTGCCGATCACCAGTTGCGGTGCGTACGACCCGGCCGCCAGCAGTTCCTTCCTGGCCGCGTACGCCCGCACCACGCCGGCCAGGGAGTTGATGTCGGTGATGGCGATTGCCCGGTATCCCAACTCGGCCGCCCGGTAGACCAGTTCATCGGGATGGGATGCGCCACGCAGGAACGAGAAGTTGGAAACGGTTTCCAGTTCTGCATAGGACATCCCTGTTGCGGTCGCGGCAATCAGGGGCGGCGCGCCCACATCCCTGGATTTTGAAAGCGGCCGATCAGGCATGGTTTTACCAAAAACCGAACATGCCTGATTCTATATATAAGGAGTATGTTTGGAAAGCGGAATATTTGCAATCCAAGACATTCCCCGAGGGCAGCGCATGGAGCGTTGCTGGTGACCTTACCACTAGACCAGTCTCTCCGCGATCTGGATGGCGTTGGTCGCGGCGCCTTTGCGGATCTGGTCGCCGGCGACGAAGATCTCGATGCCCCGTCCGTCCTCGCGGCTGATGTCCTGGCGAATGCGGCCGACCAGCACCAGGTCCTGCCCCGACGCCTCGAGCGGCATGGGGAAGTGGTTGGTGGCCGGGTCGTCGACGATGCGGACGCCGGGAGCCTTCTTGAGGATTTCGCGAACCTGCTCGGGGGTCATGGGCTTCTCGAACTCGATGTTGATCGATTCGCTGTGGGCTCGCGGCACGGGCACGCGCACGCAAGTGGCCGTCACCATGATCTTGGGGTCGCCGAAGATCTTGCGGGTTTCGTTGACCATCTTGGTCTCTTCCTCGTTGTAGCCGTTTTCGCCGACCTTGGAGTTGTGCGAGAAGAGATTGTTGACGATCTGGTGCGGGAACTTGTTCTTCACGATGGGCTGGCCGTTGGCGTAAGCCTTGATCTGTTCGTCAAGTTCCCACAGGCCCCAGGCGCCGGCGCCGGAGACGGCCTGATAGGTGCTCACGATAACGCGGCGGACGCGGTTGGCCCTGTAAAGCGGCCAGACCGGCACGTTCATGATGATTGTCGAGCAATTGGGGTTGGCGATGAGCCCGGCGTGCTTCTTGATCGCCTCGGGGTTGACCTCGGGCACGACGAGCGGGATGCCGTCCTTCATGCGGAACGCGGAGGAGTTGTCGACGACGATGGCCCCGGCCTGTACGGCGATGGGCCCGAATTCCTTGGAGATCGATCCGCCGGCCGAGAAGAGTGCGATATCGACGCCTTGGAATGAATCCTTGGTGAGTTCTTCAACCGTGTACGTGGTGCCTTTGAAGTCGATCTTCTTGCCGGCCGAGCGCACGGAGGCAAGAAGCTTGAGGTTCTTGATGGGGAAGTTGCGTTCGGCGAGAACGTTGAGGAATTCCTGGCCGACCGCACCGGTGACACCGACGACAGCTACGTTGACGGACATAGGGCACTCCTGCGAGTGAAAAAAAACGCCACCGACGAGAACCTTGGCCGGTTCCGTCCGTGAATCAAGCCGCTGTTGTGGCTTGGGTCGCGGGCGGAACTAGCGCTTGGTCGTTTTCATCGATGGCCATCCGTGCCGCGGGCCAAATAAGGGCCGGCGGCGAAAAACTAATCTATGGCGGGAAATTTACGCAATTCGGGCCGGAAAGCAAGAGGCGGTCCTTAGTCCGTGGTCAGTAGTCCGTGGTCAGTCGTCAGTGGTCGGTACGGTGGTCGGTAGTCAGTGGCTGGCCGGCGTTGAATGCCGGCTGCTGGACGCAACGGGGAACTAGTGTCCACGGACTACTGACTACGAACTACGGACTACTGACTACAGACTATCAGTAATTTGACCTCTCGGGAAGTGCGTGCCTAGAGTTATGCAACCTGTCCAACGGAACTGGCCCGTTGGCAATCAATGTCTGCAAATGGAGAGTCGAACCATGATCGAGACGCTCGAGAACCGCGTTCATTTATCCGCATCCTACACCCTCACGGCTGGCGTGCTGACCATCAAGGGCACGAATGCCACTGAGAGCATCGTCGTTCAGGGCGACCCGCGATACGCCGTCCAGGTCGGCGTCATTGACCTCACGGCGCACAAGCCATCACTGAGCAAACTGCTGATCAAGCCGACCATAAAGAAGGTGGTGATCTATGGTTACGGCGGCAATGACGTCATCTTCAACTCGATGGCGACGGTGACGGGCGCCTCGGCCAAGCTGACCAATACACCGCTCTGGGTTGACGGTGGCGCCGGTAATGACGAGATCACGGGCGGCGGTGGCAATGACACGCTTCTTGGCGGTGTTGGCAACGACAGCCTTGACGGGAATCTCGGGAATGATTCACTCGACGGCCAGGCTGGCAATGACCATCTCGAAGGCGGCGTCGGCAACGACACGCTGACGGGCGGCGCTGGTCTGGACGGCCTCGATGGCGGCGCCGGCAACGACCTGCTCAAGTCCAAGGATGGTGAACTCGACAGCCTGACCGGCGGCGTGGGCACCGACAAAGCCGTCCTCGACAAGGTCGGGAGCGTTATCGACACCAATTACTCGAACGATGTCGAGACGAAGGTCTGACGGTCGGCTACTTGGCCGGGCGCGTGGTCGGGTCGTTAATTTCTGAAGGGAGAACTGACGCCGGGGCGTTGGCGGGGTTGCCGCGCTGGTAGTCTTCAATTCGGCCGATGATTCCCAGGAATTCGCTTCCGGAGAAAGTCTGCTGCGGGCTGGAAGGGGGGTAGAGTTCGAGGAACTCGAGTTCGCGCACGGCGTAGCGCGGGCTCGTCGGCAGGACGGAGTACATGAGGCCGCCGCGCAGTTCGATGATCCGGCAGACTCCGACGGCGATGACCCCGCGGCTGACGGCCTGGTCGGCCGGCTGCGAGAAATCACCGGGCAACATGCGTCGGGACTTGAGCAGGCTCACACGTTCCGGATAGGTCTTGCAGTCGTCCTTGCTGTCGGCATACAGGAGCAGGCCGTGGAAGGCCTCGTCATTGGACGCGAGCGGGCGTTCGTTGAGCGTGTGCCAGAACGCCATCTGCTGGTCGGGCGCGTTGCCGAGCAGTTCGGCCGGCAGCGGGGTGGCGACCTTGGCCGATTGGCAACCGGCCAGCGCGAGCAGGCCGAGGGCAACGGCGGCCGGGCGGAACACGAAACGAGAGGTGAGTCCGATCATGGTGTTCTCTGCTTAGAACGAGAAAGTGATGCCTGCAAAGACAAAGTTACGCGGGTGTTCGTCCTGGGTGATGGCGCTGCCGGGGAAGAAAACGCCGTAACGCAATGCGAAGGTAATATCGGAGGTGACCTGCCAGTTGAGGTAGAGGTCGGGTTCGACGCCCAGGAACCAGTCGCTATCGGTCGGTTCGTCGACGGGGGCATTGCTGTTGAACTTGCCAAAGACAAAGAAGTCGGCTCCCACCTGCAGTCGTCGGAGTCCCTTATTCGTAAAGGGGAACGTGCTGGCGCCGAGGCGGAAAGCGGTAAGGTTGGAGATGGCCGGGGCGTAAGCCAGGCCCGTATTCAACAGGCCCAGGGCATTGAACGCGTGATCGGTGTTGCCGGGCGCGATGCCGCCGAAGGTGGCCGACGTTGATGATGCCCTGTTGTGGGCGCCAGTGGCAAGGATGGTCTCGAAGGAGACGCGGGAACGGCCGGGGTCGCCAAAGACATAGTCGATCTTGAAATCGGCGGCCGCCGCGGAAACATCTTCGGTGGTCTGAGACACGGGTTTGAGCGCCGTCGACGTCTCCGCGAACGAGTTGGAAAGTGTATCGCCGCCTTCGTAGACGATCTCACTGGAGTAGATGATGTGATCGCCGAAGCTGCCGTTGATGCCGGTACCGATGTACCAGGAGTTGTATTCGAAATCAGTCTTGAGGCTGTTGGGGCCGGTGCCGACCACCATCGTGTCATCGTTGTTGTAATCCCGCTGGATCATGCCGTAGACGAACGGCTTGTGATTTCCGATCTGCGTGGAGACCATGCCGCCGTAGAAGCCGCGGTGCGTATCGTCGTCAAAGCTGCGGCGGCTGTTATCGAAATCGATGGTCAGTTGCCCAACCGTGACACCGGCCAGAAGCGACAGCTCCACATTACCCAGGGTGATCTCGGAGGTGATGCCGTCGATGTACTGGCCGAGGATGAGCCCGTTGGCCCAGAGGACAAACTGCCGGCCGCCCGTGATCGTGAAATCGTCGCTGCCGGGCTTCTTCCCCTGGGTCGCCTGGAAGCGGGCGAGGTTGAACCGGTAGTAGGCCTGTTCGACGACGGCCATCTGGGTGTTGCCGTGGGTGTCGAAGGAGTCGCCGCCTTCGAAGATGCGGGCGCTGGCGCGGGCACGGAAGAAGACCTCATGAGCCCCGTCGAAGTTGAGCCGGAAATAGGTGATGAGATCAGGCTGGTAGAGCAGATGCGTGCTTTGCTGCGTGTCGTCCACGGCGAGGAAGCTGGACGAGAAATAGCCGCCGTAGTCGATGCGGGCTCGTTGTTCGGCGGGGACGTCGGGGTTGACACGATCGCGCGTCTGCTGCTGGATCATCTGGAGCTGGCGTGCGAACTTATCGACGCCGCTCTGGGCAAAGGCCGGCAGACCGATCGCCAGAACGCCCAACCCGGTAGCCAGAAAGGAAGCCTTCATCCATTTCCTCCGAGCTGAGTGCCTGCAAACAGAAACTTGCGGTGACCTGGATATCTTCATTATTCATACCCACACATAATCGCCAATCCCCGCAGCCGACAAACCGAGAGAATCGCGGGGCCGTTACCGGGCGTTAATGTATCCCGGCGGCGAGGCTTATGCAAATCCCCGGTTCCCTCCTGTCCGCTCCGATAATCGGGGAGCGTGCTTCATATTCCGGACAGGGCATCCGGATGTCGCAATCTCGCGGCATGAGGATCCGGTTCGTGCGGTCGGTACTCCGACGCACTCGTCGTGCCCGGAAGGACGGCCGCACCCCGATTGGGCAGGCTCGCGCCCGAATCTGGCCGGATTACGTGTAGTGCCGCAGGTGGTTTCATGCGGGAATGATGAAGAAGCATGAGAAAACGCGCAATACGTCGATTTCTACCCGGCTCATTATTTACCGGCCATCTTTCTGCCCCTATCCGCATTGGGTTGCGGGCACGGCCAGCGCCGCGAGATCTGCGGATGGAGGCCGATCGTCCAGGTGCGGGCGGTCGGCCATGACAGTTGCAGATCTGGGGCTTCCGACAGGATCGCCACTCGGGAGTAATGAGCCAGTAGCTGCGTCCCCATATCATTTCCCGCGGAGTCTCGGCACACTCGGACCCTCACACAGAGGTGTCCGGATTGACCACTAGCCGTGTCGTCGTAATGTCGTTAGAATCACCACCACAAACGAAAGGCTCTTGAAATGGCTTCACGTATCATTGTCCGCATCGAATTGACTGCCCCGGCCAAGAAAGCGGTGGAGACGCTCACCGGAAAAAACGGAATGACCCAGGTCGCGATGCTTTCGCGGCTGGTGGAGTGGTTCGCGAAACAACCTGACGCGATTCGCACATCTGCCCTGAGCATGGATCCGTCTGCGAGCAAGGCCGCCACCGGCCTGATCATCAAGCAGATGGTCGCCAAGAAGTAGGCCAGGCAGGCATAGGAACAATCGATCGCAGATCGCCGGCCATCCGATGGGCGGTAGTAAGCCTATTGCTTTGACGGTGAGACTTCTGGCAATACGACGATCAACATTGTGGCGAGCGGGCCCAGCAGCAGGGAAACCAGCCACCACGCCAGGCGGCTTCGCCCTTTGGGTTGTGCCAATCCGGCATTGATGACCGCGAGAGTTCCCCAGCCGACGAAATATCCAGCCTCAGTCATGGTTGATCTCCAGTGGGTTTGTCGCCAGGACACGAGATTACTGTCCCCTGCAGGGGGCTCAACTATAAACATGTGGCGGCTTTAGATGCGCGCGGGGGAATTCGATTGAGACGCAGATCGTGGGTCGTCACTCACTGGCTGCGTTCGCCTCTCATTTCACTTGCTGCGATGTGGCATGAGGCTGGTGTCGGATGGCGATGGCTGGCTGAGTCGTTCGGGTGCGCTCACAGCGGCGGTTTTGGCGAAACCGCACTGTCTTTGCCAAACGCCGACTCGAATCTTGGGTTACCCTTTTACCTTTTATCTTTGATCTTCTTCCGTTCCTCCTGCCCGTGCCTCGCCTCTTGTCCGAAGATGCCGGCAGTCTATACTGGCGCTTTCGACCAAACTTAAAGGAGTGATTTATGGCATCCATACCTACGCCCAAGAAGATCGTGTTGGCCTATTCGGGCGGGCTCGACACCAGCGTCATTCTCCCCTGGCTCAAGGACCGGTATCCGGGCGTGAAGCTCGTCGCCTTCGCGGCCGAGCTGGGACAGGGCGATGAGCTCAAGGGCATCGAAGACAAGGCCCGCAAGAGCGGCGCCGACGAAGTGGTTGTCATGGATCTGCGCCAGGAGTTCGCGGAGAAGTATTGCTTCCCGCTGCTCCGGGCCGGGGCGATTTATGAGAATGATTACCTGCTGGGCACGAGCATTGCCCGGCCGCTGATCGCGGCCAAGCAGGTCGAGGTGGCGCGGCAGACCAATGCGGACGCGGTATCGCACGGGGCCACCGGCAAAGGCAACGACCAGGTTCGATTTGAATTGACCTACATGGCGTTGGGCCCGGACTTGAAGATCATTTCCCCCTGGAAGGATCCGAGTTTCGAGTTGCGCGACCGGGAAAGCGCGATCGATTACGCCCAGAAGAAGGGCGTGCCGATCACCGCGAGCAAGACCAAGATCTATTCCCAGGACCGGAACCTCTGGCACATTTCCCACGAGGGCGCCGAGATCGAGCATCCCGACCAGGAGCCCAACTGGGAGAAGTGCCTGGCGACCGTCGTGCCGCCGAGCAAGGCGCCGGATGCGAGCGAAGTCGTCGAGGTCGGCTTTGAGCGAGGCAACCCGGTGAGTGTGAACGGCACGAAACTGACCGGCCATGATCTGATTGCCGAGCTGAACAAGATTGGCGGCCGGCACGGCGTGGGGATTTCGCTGCTGGTGGAAAACCGGCTGGTGGGCATGAAGTCGCGCGGCGTGTACGAGACGCCGGGCGGAACGATCCTGTACGAAGCGCACAAGGCGATCGAGCAGATATGCGTCGAGCGCGACACGATGCACTTCAAGCAGCAGGTGGCGTTGCGCTACGCGGAAATTGTCTACTATGGCCAGTGGTTCCACCCGCTGCGCGAGGCGTTGCAGTCGTTCGTGGACCAGACCAACGCGGCCTGCACGGGCACGGTGAAGGTGCGGCTCTTCAAGGGTCGCGCCCAGCCGATCAGCGCGGTCAGCCCGAATACGCTCTACGACAGCAAGCTCGCCAGCTTCAGCATGGAAGGTTTCGACGTGACGGCCGCCCGCGGATTCATCGACCTTTTCGGCCTGCCGATGAAGGTGGCCGCGCATGTGAAGCAGCGGTAGGGAGTGTCCAAGACAGACGATTCGCTTAAGGAGGGCCAGCGAGGACGCTGGCCCTGCTTTGGGTTGCGCGCGACGGGCGAGGCTTCAGCGCGGCGGGGTTGGGGTCATGCCGCCGAGGGAGCTGCGCGTGACCAGGGGGACAAGGCCGGCGCTGCGCGAGGCGACGTAAACCTGCTGGGCGCGGTCGGGTTTGAGCGTGTAGTCGAGCGTGAACACCGGTTTGCCCGCGTCGAGCAAGGCACGGGTCTGTTTCAGCCGCGCGTCGGTGGCGGCTTCTCCGGTGTTGCTGTTGGGCACGTCGCCGCCGTCGGCGCTGTCCCAGGAGACATCGCCCTTGCCGGTGTACCAGATGCCTTCGCAGATGACCCCATCGACGGCGTCGCGGGCCTTGGGGTTGTCCAGGACCAGCGAGGCGCCATTGAGAGTCAGGACCAGGCCGGCCGGCTGGGCCTTGCGGACGCGGGCGCGGACCCTGGCGAGCAAGTCGGCCATCGACTGGCGGGAATCGACGGATTGCTTCTGGGCGATGGCGGTGATGACCGGGTGATCGGCGGCCTGGACCCAGTCGACGAGCACGCCATCGAAGCCGGCCGCGAGGCTGCGGGTGAGGCTGCTGTCGGCGGCGTCGACCATGAGATCCTGCCAGCGCTTGTCCCAGAAGAGTGTGAGGAAGGTGTCTTCCCAGCCGGGAGGATTGATGCCCATGAGGAAGTCCGGCCGGCCGGGCTGTCCGGGGCGGGGAGATTTCCAGTCGGCGGCCCAGTAGGTGCGGTCGGTCTCGGCCGCACCGAGGTCAAAGTAGGCGAGGATGATCCGGGTGGGTTTGCCCGCGCGAAGAGTGGCGACGAGCTTGGCCATATCGACGCGCTGGCCACCCTTCGCTTGGTGGACGTCGTCGATGATGAGCATGTCGTAGTCGCTGCGGGCGAGCTTTTCGATGGCTCCGCGGGCGTCGAGTCCCTGGAACTGGAACATATACGTCTTGGCGTTCCTGAGTGGCATGGGCTGTGCGGATGCGGGGAGTTGCAGAACGCCGAGCAGGATCAGGGTGAGGAGGTTGTTGAATCGCATGAGGCAAGCCATTTGAAGTTAGAACTTCAGTTCCAGTGACAGGGCGACGAAAGGTTCGTCGGATAGATTGGCGATCTTGCTGGCGTCGAAGTCGTTGAAGCCTTGGGAGAACTGGCGGCCGAAGAGATAGCCGGTGGTGGCTTGAAACTGGAATCCCGGCAGGGGCTCCCAGGCAACGCCGACCTGGGCGCGGTATTGCTCGAAGAACAGCCGGTGTGTGCGCGACTCGCCATCGACATAGAACGGCTGTTCCTGATCAATGAGTCCGGCGAAGAGATCGAGGCCCTTGGCGACGCGATAGCGAGCTTCAAGATCGACCGACGAGAACATGGAGATGTCGGCACGGAGCGTCAGCGCGTCAATGGGTTTCCAGCGTACGGATGAATCGGGGAAGCCGACGACCACGTCGAGGTTGTCGGAGAACTTGCGGTGGTAGGCGACGCCGGGCAGGGGAATATCAGGAAAGAAGGCACGATTGCCGTTGTAATCGAGGATGATGAGCAGGTCTTCGTTGGGGTGAAGCTGGCGGCCGACGTAGAACTGCCCAAGCCCGTAGTACGCACGATGATTTGCGAAGGCATTATCGCCAGCATAGCCAAGCCCGGCGAGGATTCCCGCGAACCAGCCGTCGGCCGAGCCGATGGGCGTGGCGAAGGCGACTGAGGTGTCATCCAGTTGTCGCGGAATACGCGGGTCGTTGGAGCCGGTATCCAGATGGAACCAGTTAAAGCCGAGCGACGGGTTGATCTCGTGAGAGTTGTCCAGTCGCACACGCCCCTGCGAGGAAAGCTGCCAGAAGCGATCGGAGCTTTTGCCGTCAATGCGGCCGGGGTTGGCGAATAGAGCTTCGGAGCGAAGTTCGAGAAACGTCTTGGTGTTCCAAGGGGCGAAGAGGAGGTCTGAATCGGTCTGGGCGGAAGCGGTCAGTGTGAGGAGGATGAGGCAGAAGGCGAAGATGATGTGTCGAAATACCGACACCACGGGCTGGAAGCCCGTGCCACCAGATTCAGCCGGCCGGACACGCCTGGAGGGGAAACGGTCATGTCGGTTCATGGCTGATCTCCGATGGAAGAGCCTTGGGTTCGTCGTGCATGCCGGGGCCCATGATGCTGGCTCCGAGGGTGATGAGGATCGCGCCGAGCCAGATTTGCCAACTGGGTCGTTCGCTGAGAACGAAGACCGCAGCGCACATCGCCAGCGGATAGGAGATACTCGTGAGCGGGAACGCGAGACTAATATCGACGCGGGCCAGGATGGCAGTCCAGGTGACAAGTTGGCCGACTTTCAACAGCAGCACGAGCCATACCCAGGGCTGGGAGAGGAAGCTCCTGGCCAGGTCCAGCCCGGTGCCGGCGGCTCGATTGCTGGCGGTCTTCTCGATGAGCAGAACGGTGACATCGAGCACCATGAGCAGGCTGAAGAGGAGGATGGGGAAGCGGAATTTGCGGCTCATGGTTCGAATCCTGCGACCAGCACGAGGCCGGCGGAGATCAACACGATACCAATCCAGCGGCGCGGCGTCACGGTTTCTCCAAACAGCAGCCTGCCGGCGGCGGCGACGGTGATGTTACTGGCCGCCAGAAGCGGGAGTGCCTGGGCCAGAGGGGCGCGGGTAAGGATCAAGAGCCAGATGGCGAGTCCGACGATATTGAGAATGGTCGCGGGGGCGGCGTAGAAGAAATAGCGGTCGTGGTTGCGGCCGGCCATGCGGTAGAGGATCTGCTCGATGGTTTCGATCAGGACGCACAGGGCGAGCAGGATGAGAAGCAAAGAGGGCATCATGCCGGCGCCCCCACCGGGGTCCGGCTGAATGCGTCAAGCAGGGTGAGGTTGGCGGTCTGGTTGATGCGGGCGGCGGCGGCGCGGTCGTGCGGGCGATTTCGCAGGCGGCCGGCGTCGAGCCGTCGCCAGAAGCCGGTCAGCGGAGCCGGGGCTTTTTCGCCACAGACGTCGGCACCGACAAGCTGACATGACGAGGTGAGCTCGCGCAGGCCGCGACAGAGGTCGGAGAGAGCGAAGCCGCCCTGTTCCCAATCGGTGGTGGCGTCGCGCTCGGTCAGGCAGTCTTTGTCCACGCTGACGTAGACACGCTGGCCGGCGAGTTCGGCGGCCAGGCGATGCAGGATCTGGTCGGCGCGATCGCACGGCTGGAAGCGGAGTGTCGTGCCCCACGCGCGGCACGAGAAACGCGCGGGGTTGTCAGCGCAGGCCGGCCAGCGCAGCGGGATGCGGCGGGAGGCGAAGTGCAGAGGATGCAGTGTAAGCCGCCCATCACAGAGCGATTCGAAGGGCGCGTGGTAGAAGCGATACCAACTGAAGTCAGGGCTGTTCTGGCCGACGAGGATGGCGCGGTTGACCTGGGGCAGTTCGAGGGCCGAGGCGACCCAGTTGCCGCAATGGTTGGGCGGAGATTCCTGGAACCAGTCGGGGTGATTGTCGATCAAGACGAGCGTGAACGGGCCGGCATCGGCGGCGAGTGTCGCCAGCAGGAGCAAGGAAACGTGGTGGAAATCGCCGGAGCCGGTGAAGACCAAAAGCGGCGAGGGAATGCGGCGGCGCAGTTCGCCAAGGCGATCACGCAGACGGCCGGCGTCGGAGGCGGTGGCGCGGAGGCGAACAGCGTCCCCAATTTCGCGGAGATCGACGACATCGGCGAGGTGTGCGACGAGGTCGGCCTGGTCGCGCAGGCTGCTGTCGAGATCGAGAGCAATAGGAACGAGGTGGGTCATGCGGCGGGCCTCTGCGAGACCCGCTCGACGGGCGTGTCGGGGAGTGGCTGATGCTCGGGGGCATTGGGGTCGATGGCCGGCGTGTAGGCGAGCAGTCTGCGAAAGCGACGGAGCAGCATCTGGGCCAGGGGGTTGCGGTGGCGGAAGTGGGTGACACTGGCGACGAACTTGGCGCCGAGGCGGGCCTTGGTGGCTTCCGCGCCCGGGCCGGCATGATACACGGGAATGCGGTGGTCGATGCAGTGGCGGATGTTCTCGATCCAGGACACGAAGTAGAGGCCGAGTTGCCGCCCGGCATCCAGATCCATGCAGAAGTACTTGTCCACGAGGACCGATCCGGACTCGATCAGCAAGTTGAAGGCGAGCAGGCGGCCGCCTTGGATGTACAGGACGTAACGGGCGCCGGGAACCTGATCGCACACCGACGCAAACAGGCAGCGGCGCTGGACGCCCATGGACAACTCGCTGCGCTCGACGGTGCGCAGGTAGAGGTCATGTATGGCATCCAGCCAGGCGCCGGGCTGGCGCGTGTGGAGAATGGTGATTTCCTCTGCCGAGCGGAGCTTGCGGCGCAGGTCTTTGCGCATGTTCTTGGAGAGGCCCGCATAGTATTCATCAATGTGGGTGTAGGGCAGCGGCACGCGAGCGCAGGGATACGTGTCGATGCAGGCGAACCGGCCGGGTTGCTCGGATCCAAAATCGGCCAGGCTGTCGGGAAGGAAGTTCAGTCGCAGCAGCAGATCGGCCTGCTGATGGTGAAGCTGGTCGAGCGTGTTTGAGGCAAGCGTCCAGGCTGCATGGCGAAGAGAATCCGGCAGATTGCGGTCGAGGCCGATCGCGCCCCATTCACCCTCAACAAACCCAACGCCAAGCAGACGCGGGCGCAAGAGCGAGGGTAAGACCCTGGCAATCGCGGTGGCAATGGTTCGCGTCAACCCCTTGACCATGTGGGTGATATCGAAGGTGGTTTGAAAAAGGGGCACGAGCAAGACCGGGCGGCCGGCGTGGCGCACGACGACTGATGCGAACGAGAAGCCGTCCAGGCCGCAGGATTCGGTGAGGCGCACGAGTTCGATGCTGTCGGGATGGCCGGGGAAGAGCGCGGCCCATTCGGCCGGCTCAATGCTGGCGACGCGTTCGGAGACATCGACAGTGAGTTCGCTGAGCATGATGGCGGATCCTCGGCATCAACCGGCAACCAGCAGGCGTTGGTGCGATCCCCGGCCGGCCGCCTGCACGATGGCGGGCAACAGGGACTGGGCGATGACCCGGTGCGCCTGTTCGCCGGGATGGGTGAAGTCAGGGCCGAAACGATGCTCGGGCGGCAACGACTCGATGGCCTGGGCCCATGGGGCCAGGATCGCGTCGCACTGGACTGCCAGATTGCGGATGCCGTCGTTGTATTGGGCGAGGTGGCGATCGGACTCGGCCTGGCCGCCGCTGCGCTGGACAAGATCCGTAATATCGCGGCCGATCATTTCGGACATCCAGCGGGCTCGAAGCGATAGATTGTGGTTGGGGACGTCGACGAGAATTACCTGGGCCCCGACGGCGGATCCGGCGGCCGACAGTAACGCGAGGTTGGCGAGAAAGCGTTCGACGGGGACATTGTTGCGGACGCTCCGGCCGTCGGAGAGGACAAATCGCCGCCAGTCGATATCGGCGTCGTTGCCGCCGAGCATGAGCAGCAGGATATCGGGCCGGCGCGATTCCAGAAGCGAAACGACATGGGGGTGCAACCCGGCGGTGGTCCGCAGCAGGGCGGCATCGACCCGGAAAGTGGCATTGGGGAGGGAATCGCGAAGATGGTCCACGTAGGTGGGGACGATGGTCCGGGTGACCTGATTGCCGCGTACTTCGACCGCGCCGAGCGTGATGCTGTCGCCAACAATGAGGATGTGGGGGTGCATGTTTCTCATGGGTACTGGCTCAACGTGAAACGTCCGTGAACGCCAGCGATTCTTCGGTGTCGCTGGCGGAAGGAAGCGGGTCGTGCCGGAGATCGAGGAGGCGTTTGAGTTTGCGGGCCGTGCGGACCTCGCCGTGCGGGTGAACGATCAGGCGCATCTGGAAGATGCCCAGGGCCAGGTTCTTCATGAGATCGGGGTATTGGTCGGTGGCCTGGGCGAAGACCTCCGCTTCGAGACGCTCCGTGTCGGTGCGCTGGGACTCGATGTGGATTTCGAGAATCTCGCGGACGCCTTCGAGGCGGAAGACGACCTGCCAGTCGTGGGTCAGGCCGGCGACCGGGCGGAGAATGTTCTCGAACATGAGCGGATAGAGATTGCCGCCGCTGGCGACGACCAGTTCATCGCGACGGCCGCGGATGCGGGTGATACGCGGGGCGCGGATGCCGCAGGGGCAGGGTTCGGGGATGAGCCGGGCGACGTCGCGGGTGCGGTAGCGGATTAGGGGCATGACCCGGCGGCGCAGTGTCGTGAAGACGACTTCGCCGAAGCCTTCGGCGTCGCGATCGACGATCTCGGGGAGGAAGTCGAAATTGTCGAGATGATAGCCGTCGGCCTGTTCGCACGGCTGGAAACCCAGGGCGCTGCCCTGTTCCACGCTGCCGTAGCACATCTTGAGTTTGGCGCCCTGCCAGACGTGCTCCATCCATTTCACGGCCGCCCGGGGCATTTCCTCGGCGCCGCCGATGAGGAACTTGATCGGGTACGTGCCGTGTTTCTCGGCCAGTTCGGTCAGCCGGATGAGCCAGGTGGGTTCGCCGAAAATGACCGTGAACCGGTAGGACTCGAGTCGGCGATAGACCTCGATGGGATCGACCTTGCCGAATGCCTGGCAGAAACAGCCCATGGCCATGAGTCCGTAGTGGGTGATTATGCCCGGAATCCAGATGGAGAAGTCAAAGGCGTTGGCGATGCGATCGGCGGACGTGAGCCCCATCAACCGGAAGCCGGCGGCCATGCTGTGGCCCATCTCGGTCAGTTCCTGGTGGCTGTAGTAGACGCGCTTGTTGCGGCCGCTGGTGCCGGAGGATTCGAAGACAATATTCGGCGGCCGGCAGACGAACTCCTCGGGCCGGGCGGCGACGTCATCGGGGGTGGTGAAGAAGTCGCCGAGGTCCTCGGGGCGGCGGATCTTCGTGGGATTGATATTCCGTTCGGCGAAAGCCTGGCGGTAGAAAGCGCTGTGGCGGGCGGCCCAGCGGACCGTCTGCCGGAAGCGAAAGAGCCCCAGCGTCGACGCCAGCGAGGGCGGCATCCTGCGATAGGCGCAGGCAATTGCGGAGGGTGGCAGAGTGTCGATTGTCCAATTAACCAGAGAGTTCAGCATCGGATCGATCCTCGGCTCAGGCGATGGCCTTCAGGGCGTGGGTGATGGCATCAATGGTGATGTCAAGGTCATCATTGGTGTGCGCCACCGAGTTGAACCAGCAGGCCATGCCGGAGCTGTTGGCATGGACGCCGTGGTGCAACAGCGCGTCGCGGAAGGCCGCGTAGCGTTTCTGGTTTCCCAGGCACATTCCACGGTAATCGCGCGGCGGCGACGTGAGGCCGAATACGACCTGGAACATGGCCCCGAGTCCCTGCACGATGCAGGGGATCGCCAGGTCGTGGGCGCCCCGTTCGATCGTTTCCATGAGCAACCCGCCGTGCAGGCGCATGCGCGACATGGATTCCGGACGTGCCAGCATGCGCAGTGTGTGCAGGGCGCCGGCGGCGCAGAGCGGATTGCCGTTGTAGGTGCCGCCGTGCTTGACCTGGTTTCGGCCGATCAGTTCCATCACGGCACGGCGGCCGGCGAAGGCGCTGATCGGCAGACCTCCGCCGAGTGCCTTGCTGTAGACAGCCAGGTCCGGCACGACACCGAACAGTTCCTGCGCGCCGCCGGGAGCGATGCGGAAACCCGTGACGATCTCATCGAAGATCAGCAGGATGCCATGCCGGGTGCATTCGTCGCGGAGGGCATCGAGATAATCGGGGACAGGCATGATGCAGGCGTTGTTGGCGACGATGGGCTCGGCGATGACCGCGGCCAGTTCCGGGCCGTGAAGGCGAAGAATGTTGCGGAGCGCGTCGAGATCGTTCCAAGGACAGATGATGACATCGGCGACAACTCCGGCCGGGATGCCTCGCGAATGCGGGCAGCTCGCGGGCGTCTTCGCGGGGCCCGCTTCCTGGGGCGTGGGGCGATTGCTGACGGCCAGCACATCCACCCAGCCGTGGTAGTGTCCCTCGAACTTGAGGATCTTGTTGCGGCCGGTGAATCCGCGGGCGGCGCGGACGGCGCCGCAGATGGCTTCGGAGCCGGAATTGGCGAATCGCACCAGCTCCGCGCAGGGAACCATGCGGCATATCTGCTCGGCGAGCTCGACCTCGACCGTGTTGCAGGTTCCGAACATCGTGCCGAGGTCGATGCGGGCCACGAGGGCATCGCGCAGGCCGGCGTCGGTGTGGCCGAGCGGAAGACTGCCGTAGCTGAGCAGGTAATCGACAAACTCATTGCCATCGGCATCCCAGAGATGGCTGCCGCGGCCGTGGTGCATGTACAGCGGATGGGCCTGATCCCCCGTGGTCGTGGCGCGGGCCGAGCTGCTGATTCCCCCGGCCAGGACATCCGTGGCGCGGGCGAACCATGCCTTGGAGAGGGGGCTGCTGTCGCCATCGGGAAGCCCGGGTGGACTGGAAGCGTCCGTGTCCAGCAATGTTGTCATTCTGTCTCCTTCGTGACCGGTTCCCCGCACCAGTCGAGGATAAGTCGGGTGAAACTCGCCGCCACGCGCCGCACATCGGAAAAACGTATGCGCTCGTTGTCGGCGTGCGCCAGCGATAGCGAACCGGGCCCCCACACGAGTGTGGGCGTACCGAGGAGATTCGCCCGTGTGCCGGCCTCGCAGCCGGAATTGAACGCGCTCCAGTCGTGTTTTCCAACTGTTGCTCGCATGGCGATTTGGCACAGTGGGGATTGCGACGACGTACAATGGCCATCATAGCGCTCGGTAAACTGAATTTCTACGTTACCCGCGTCGCGGCCCCGACGGACCACCTCGGCGACAAGCTCTTTTTCAAATCGCCGTTCCCAGTCGGAGATACTATCCTCCGGAAGCAATTCCAGATAGCCGGCGCAGACACATTCGTCACAGATCATCCCCTGCCAGCGACCGCCGGATACTTTGTCTACAGTAATGGGCCTTGCGATAGGATAGGGGTCGAAGAGCGCGTTGGCACGGCGGTCGTTCCAGCGGGCTTCGAGGGTGTCCAGGGCGTCCAGCACGGCACGGGCGAGGCGGATGGCATCTCGGCCTTCCCATTTGACTGTGCCGTGAATTGCCCGGCCGCGGCTGGTGATGTCAAAGCGGCATCCCGCGCGCGAGGCGCAGCGGGGAAGACATTCGGTGGGCTCGAGGATGACTGCGGCATCGGCCTTGACGCCACGGGCGATGCTGGTCAACGTGCCCAGGCCGACACAGTCTTCCTCGCCGGGGACCAGTTCGAGCAGGACATCGCCGGCGAGACCGTCGCCGGCCAGTTCACGCGCTGCGAGCATGGCCCAAAGAGCGCTGACCAGCGGGCCTTTGACGTCGCAGGCACCCCGGCCATGAATCCAACCCTGGCGAAGAGCGCCTGACCATGGACCGGCCGACCAGCGTTCGGGATGCGGAGCATCCACGACATCAGCGTGTGCATTGAAGATCAGGCTCCGGCCGTGGCCGGAGCCTGGCAGTTTCGCGACGAGCGTGGGACGATTGGCCAGCGGCAGATGGCGATTGCCGAGGGAACGGTGTGGAGGCAGCTTCGATTCCCGGGCCTGCCAGAGGTCGATAGTAAAACCCTGCCGCGTACACCAATCCGCAACCAGGCGAGTGAACGGACCCTCCGCGCCGCTGACGCTGGGAACGCGGAGCCAGTCGCGCAGGGTCCGGCCCATGGCCGCCTCTTGTCGCGTGAGGCAACGAAGACCAGAGGCCTGTGTCCAGGCCGCGCGTGGTGCGAGTGGTGGCCGGATCATGCGGTGACTCCTGTCCAGGTCAGATCCAGAACGGCGCGCACATCCGACAGACTGTCAAAACAGGTATATTGCGTGCCGCAACTCTCCAGGGACGCGGCCAGTATCCCTTTGGCGAATATGCAATGGGCCTTGCGGGCCGCACACAGGTCGCTGCGGCCGTCGCCGATGTAGATTGACTGCCGGTTCCCGTTCCCAAGCAACTGCGCCGACGCGCATTTGCAGTGGGCCGCGCGAACCGGGCAGGAGGGTATATGATGGGGACAGACCAGACGCAGCCGGTCGCCTTGCTGCTCGATGGTGTTCGAGCGCACGGTCACATCGCCGAGACCCGCCGCGGACAAGATGTGATTGATAAAGACGTCCACCCCGTCGCTGAGCACGGAAACAGGCACGTCGCGCTCCCGAAGCAGCGCGAAGAGACGGAGAGCCCCGGGATCCAGCGGAACCTGTGCAAGAAATGCAGTCAAATGGGCCGGCGAGACGCGGATGACGTCGAATTCGCGGCTCAGGCATTCCATGGATCCGATCTCGCCGCGCTGCCATTGCTCTTCGACTGCCTTCCAGGAATCGTCGATCGCGTAACGGCGGATCAATTCGTCGATCACATCGACCTGGGTGATGGTGCCGTCGAAGTCGATAAACACTTGAGCCTGATCGGCAGGGGGAATCCGCGTGTCTGCACCACTTCCGCGAACGATCTCTCGCGAAACAGTGGCGAATGGTTGGAACGCTGTTGTAATTCGATGACTCAAGGCAGTGTCTTTCCACATTCGGATAATGAACCACCGGAATTGATCGATCTCAGAACAAAATGATAGTACCCAAAGATTACGGGAAGATGTAGTCGTCAGTCCGTCGTCTCATTGGTGGCTCTGGTCCGGCGTCAACCGGCCGCGATGTCCGGCCGTAAACGCGGCTGCGGACTGAAAACTTTGCAGCGAAATGCGGCTGCGTTGGGGAACGACTCTATAGTGAATTGGTTGCTGACGTCCCGCAAAAAACATGATCCGACGGAGGTACGATGTCCAGTCTATTCTTCGAGGGGTTGGAAGCGCGCACGTTTCTGTCAGGTGTAAACAGCGCCGCACAATTCATGGAGTTTGCCGCTTCGCTGCCGGCACAGCATGCGCAGGCGACCCGCGCCGTGGACAAAACCGCGCCGGCATCGACGCTGAAGGCCGTGGCGGTCACAACCGCCGGCGGCAAGCTCTACACGTTCAGCGTCGTCTACACCGATCCGTCGAAGGTGAAACGCTCGACCCTGCGTACGGGCAATATTCTTGTCACGGGTCCGCACGGGTTTAAGGCCACGGCCAAGTTCGTCTCGGCCAGCTCGGCGGCCAACGCGGCCAGCATCACGGCGACATACTCGTTCGTCCCGCCGGCCGGGGCGTGGACGGCCGCCGCCAACGGGACGTACACGATCATCCGTAATGCCAAGCAGGTGGCCGACGTCCTGGGGAACACCATTGCGGTTGCGCGCACGATCAAGACTTTCGCGGTGAACATCATCGATCCGGCCGTTCCCACATTCGCCAAGGGAGCGGACCAGACCGCCAACGAGAACGCCGGCCCGCAGACGGTCAGCCCGTGGGCCACCAACATCAACCCAGGTACCGGCGGAACGACACCGTCGTTCGCGGTGACCACTGATAACAATGCGCTCTTCTCGGCCGTGCCGGCCATAGCGGCGGATGGCACGCTGACCTATACGCCGGCGGCTGACGCTTTCGGTGTGGCCCATGTGACCGTGCAACTCCAAAACGCCGGCGGCACGTCAACGGCAAGCTTTGCCATCACGGTTAATCTGGTCAACACCGCCCCGAGTTTCTCGGTCGGTGCCAATCAGGCCGCCAACGAAGGCATAGGCGCTCAATCGGTCGCAGCCTGGGCCACCAATATCTCAGCGGGTCCAGCGAGTGAATCGGGACAGACGCTCACATTCCTCGTCAGCACGGATAACAATGCCATTTTCACCACTCTGCCGAGCATCAGCGCCAATGGCACGCTGACCTATACCCCGGCCACGAACAACGCGGGCGTGGCGCATGTCACGGTGCGGCTACAGGACAATGGCGGCACGGCCAACGGTGGTGCGAACACATCAGCAGTGCAAAGCTTTACGATCACCGTCAACCCCGTGAACCGGCCTCCGAGTTTCACAAAGGGCGCGGATCAGTCGGTCGTGAAGGGCGCCGGCGCGCGGACGGTGACCAACTGGGCCACCAACATCTCGCCCGGTGGCATCAACGAATCCGGGCAAACCGTCGGTTTCCTGGTCAGCAGCGACAACAGTTCGCTCTTCTCCGCCGGCCCGACGATCAGCCCCAACGGCACGCTTACTTATACGCCGGCCCCGGGCGTGACCGGCGTGGCTCACGTCACGGTTCGGCTCCAGGACAACGGCGGCACTGCCAACGGCGGTGTTGACACTTCAGTGGCTCAGACCTTTACGATCAACGTCACCGCGCCGATTCCAAGCCTGGTGGGCACGTATAATGGCACGCTGAACATTCCCTCCGTTGGCCACTATAAGTCGGCCGTGTTGACCATAACGACGCAAAACGCCAACGGCGTGTTCAGCGGAACACTGGTCGCTGAAAACGTGGTCAGCACCAATGTCAGCGGCACAATCTCGCTCGACGGAACATTCACGATCACCGTGGTTACTCCCGCCAATACCAATCACCCCGGCGGTCCCATCAACGGCACCGGCACGGGCACCCTCGACTCCACGGGCAAGCAAGTCTCCATCAACCTGAGTTTCAGCGCGTACGGGACGACTCTCCCCGGGTCCTTTACCGCGACCAAGGTGTGAGGTTGCATGTGCGCAGCGATCCTGGATGACCTGGCCTTTCTGGCGGCATACTATTTGGGCACGCGGGTCGCGCCCTCGCGGGCGGGGTCCTGCGCCGGATGGATGACGGACAACCAGAATGAAAGGAGATCTCCCGTGACCAATAGCGCACACCTGAAATGCGTTCTGGCGGCAGCCCTGGCGATTACAGGAGCCGGGTTGCTGTCCGGCGAGATGTTGCCGCGTAGCGCAAAGGCGGCCGATGCAATGCCGGCGGCCACGGCGAAGAATGCGAACATGGACACGATCCGCGGACTCGTCGGCACCTGGGAGCCCGTGGCGTCCGCGGACGGGAAGAAGATGGGGACGCTGGTGTTCAAGTCGACGTCGGCAAATTCCGTGGTGATGGAAACGATGTTCCCCGGCAGCGAGCATGAGATGTTCAACATGTATTCCGCCGACGGCGACAGCGTGCTCTTCACGCACTATTGTGCCATGGGCAACCAGCCGCGCATGCGTTTGAAATCGGCGGCGGATGGAGTATTGAAATTCGAGTACGTCGACGGCGCCAACCTCAAATCGCGCGACGATCCGCACATGGACAGTGTGGAACTGATGATCAAAGGTGATCGGCTGACCGAGAAATGGTCGTTCTACGCCGGCGGCAAAGTCACCAACGTGGAGACATTTGAGTTCACGCGGCAGAAGTAGGAGACGGCGCCAAATCAGTGCAGGCGGAATTCGAGGCCTCGGGCGGCCCTACGGTGACATTGGCGCACGGGCGGTGTGCCATTAGTCTCTGGCGATGGATCGCATCGCAACGATTCGCTTCTTCTGCAGCCATAATTGCTTTCAGGTTTTTGACGCGACGCTGGAACCTTGGGATGAGCTGTCGGAACTCGGCGGATTGTCGTCGTCAGCAATTACCGCAAAGCTTCTGCGAGGCTGGTATCGCGCTGGCCGCTCGTTAGTGTACCGTACCGTTGCGGACGGTAACGATCATCGCATTGATGTATACCACAGCCCAGCAGAGCCACTGGCATCGCCGCTTGCGGATCGCGTCCTCGTACACAACTTGCTTTTGCCGAGTGGCCGGCTGACGATCTTCGGTCTGGACTATGGCGAGACCATCAGTGTTGCCGCGGGCGCCTACATCATCTACTGCAGGGCGTTCAATCTTGGCATCGAGGCCCCGCTTGGTGAAGCCCGGCTTCCGGACGACGAGTTTATCCTGAGGGAAGATCTGGAGAGATACGAACTGGTGCTGGTACCGGGGTACACTGACAGAGAAGGTGTACTCTGTGGGCCTGACACGCTTGAAGCATTCTCCTCGCGATGGTTGATCTGACGGCACAATAAGCCGGCCTCCTTCTCATTCCCGCGTGGCAAGAACTTCCGCCGCTTGATCTCCCAGAGGGCGGGCGCTTTGGGCCTCAGGTGTCATGGTGTGGCTTCGGTGGCCTCAAGGTCACCGCCATCGAAGTCGACGCCATCTTAGATCTCAGAAGCGGCTATGGCTTCTTCCACGTATACGGCTTGGGCTCCGTGGGGAATGCGTAGTTGTTGAACTTGGTCTCCACCGGTTTGCCGCGCAGGACTTTGTCGGCGAAGTCCATGAGGATGTTCCAGTCGGCACGCGTGTGCTCGTGCTTGCCTTCGCGGAAGTAGATTGCCGTGCGGTCGGTGGCGCCCAGGAAATCCCAGACTTCCCTGGCGGCCAGGTGGCACTGCTGCGTGCCCTGAGGGTTGGCCCAGAGGTCGCCGAGGGCTTCGGTGCTCAGATACGCACGCGGGGCAATTAGGGCCTTGACGCTGTGCTGATCGAACGGAAGCTGGTCGACGTGCCCGATGAATGAGGTGAACCCGGGGGAGAACCAGAAGGGGAAGTTCTTGGTGATGGCGGCGATGTCCTCGGACTTGGGGGCCTGCAGGCGGTAGCACCCGGCGCCGCCGCAGCCGCTGTTGTTGGGATTGGTCAGGGCGACGCGGGTGTCGAGAACGCCAGCCAGTTGCGAGCCCTTTCCGCCACGGGAATGGCCGGTGACGATGATCTTCTCACGATCGGTCCAGGGCTGATCGTACACATAGTCCACCACGCGGGCGAAGCCCCAGGCCCAGGCGGCGGCGGCACCACAGTCGTACTCGGGATAGGCCGCGTAGACGCCTTTGGAACGATCGCGGGAATCGGGGGCGAAGTCAGTGCGGTCGAAGTCGGCAACGACATAGCCGCGGCGTGTTGCGTCGGCGAGGATATCGCCGTTCACGCGCCCCCAGCAGAGATCGCCGCAGATGATGACCGGCCACGCTCCCGGCCCGTTGGGGATCGTCAGTTCAACGCGCGAGGTGATCTTGTGGCCGGCCGGGCCCATTTCTAGAAGGACCGTCTTGACGGTGGCACCAAGGAAGACGCTTTGGACTTCGGAGACGACCGTGCCCTTGACGTTCCCCGGAGGCGGGGGCACGCGGCCGTACTCGTAGTAGAGGATGAGGTTGGCCAATTCCTCGCGGCGTCGCGGCCAGTCCTGCGGCGTCTTGACGCGGGAGCCGCCTTCGAAGCGGAACGGGTCGGGCAACTCCGCCCGCTTGGGCAGTTTGTCGACCGGGACATATTGAGCCGGCGGCGACGACTGCTGCGCCGCGCAGGAAGTCAGGAGCAATATCAGACCTACGCAAATCCAGAGCGAGCCATGCATGATTGAATCTCCGTTGAAGTGTTCGTTCCTACTTACGCGGGTGGGCGCGGAATGTTTCATTCCCGTGGACATCCACTGATGACGTGGTATTCTGTGTCACATTTAATGCTGGCGCGTTGTCGCGGTAACTAGTGTGTTCGAGCAGGAGGTCTATGCATTTTCGGCCCGTGCTGAGCGGTATTCGCGTTCGACAAGCGCGCAACGTAATCGTGCCGGGTTATTTGCTAGGCCCGGGTGATGCGCACCCACGGTCGTTCCTGCGCCATTTTGCGCCCGTCCTTTCGCGGCTCGATCGTTTCTTTTGGACTGAACTGCCAATTGACACGCGCGGCGTTCAGTCCAACCCAGATCTGGCCGCACTCATGGCTCTGCTTCCAGGGGACACATTCGTGCCACCGCACATCGTCTTCCCTGAATATGCCTCATACCTTGATGGCGGCTGGGCCGATTTCTACGGCTTCCTTCAGCCGCCGCCCTGGCCCATCAGCGAATGGCCGCGGCGATGCCGTGGGGAGAGCATTGATCCGCATGTGTTGGTGGCCTTCAGGTGCTTTGAGGGTGGGTTCTGGACGATGCATAGTCGCGAAGAGACATTGTTGGTCGAGATGAAGGCCGCGGCAAGGCATGCCCGGAACCTTGTTGTTGAAGACCTGGAGCCGCTACCAATCCGGGAGAAGTAGCCCGCGGTTCACCGACAATGCACTGCATCTCGCGCGGGCGGTGCTCGGGCGGCATTAGTTAGCCGGAACCGCGATCAGGCTCTTCTGCGTGGGGATGTACAGCACGCCGTCGGCCGCGGCCGGGGTGATGGGGACGCTCTTGAAGCGGGTCTTGGAGATGACTTGCAATTCCCTGCCGGCTTTGAGAACCCAGAAGACATTAGCCTCGGTGCCGACGTAGACTTTGCCGTCGGCGACGAACGCCGAGGAGCCCCAGGTCCTGGCGCCCAGCGGATGCACCCAATGGCGCTGGCCGGTCGCGGCGTCGAAGCAATGCAGATTGCCCGTGGTGTCCGGGACATAGAGCAGGCCGTCGGAAATAGCGGGTGTGGCGAGCGTTCGATCGACCTCTTGTGAAGCCCACACCTTGGCGCCGGTGGCCGCGTCGATGCAGGAAACACAGCCCCGGCCGTCGCCGTGGACGGGGCTCTGGCCGATGGTGACGTAAACGCGTCCATCGTAGAACACGGGCGAGCCGATGATCTCGCTGGGTCCGTCGGTGCGTTTCTTGATGTGATCGTTCCAGCCGAGAGGCTGGCCGTCGCGGGCGCGATATTCGGGCGGGTTGGCGTCGTAGGACCAGAGTTTCTTGAGAATCTGCACCTCCGGTCCCGGCGTTGGCGGTTCGAAGGCGTAGAGGATGCCGTCGCCGCCGCCGAAGAAGATGATCGTCCTGCCGTTGACCCGGCCGGCCGACGGTGATGACCAGTTGCAGTGGGCCAGACGCGGGCCGAGTTTCTCGTCGTCTTTGGCGATGAGGCGGCCGGTGTTCTTGTCGAGCACGATGAGGCTGGGCGCGAGCGGGCTGGGAGCCTTGCCATGATGGTCGTCCAGGCCGTTGGACGTGGTGGCAAAGAGAAGGTCGCCGACAATCAGCAGCGTGCTGCCGGCGACGTCGTGGGGGACGATGTTCAACTCGGTGAGCAGGTTGTATCGCCAGATGATGTCACCATCGGTCGGACCGAGTTCGTTGCCGGGCGCGTCGGGGATGCCCATGTAGGCCAATTCGTCCTTGAATGGACCGGTGTTGCCACGGGCCTGGCCGTCGCGGTTGAGGCAGAGGATTTCGCCGCGGTTACCGACGACATAAACGCGGTCGCCATCGACGAGTGGACCCGAGCAGATGCCGCAGCCCCACTGGTCGAAATGGAAAGGGGGCTTCACGCCCGGCATGTAGCGCGGGATGGCCAGCCGCCAGATGAGTTTGCCGGTGGCCTGGTCGATACAGATGACGGCGCCGCCCTTGGAGGGTTTGTAGCCCGGGCGGTCGATGCCCACGTCATCGGCGCCGATATAGATCCGGCCGCGGTCAATCGTGGGGATGGAGTATTGATGTCCGCCCAGCGGCAATTCCCACAGCGGTGGGATGTTGCCGGGGTCGGAGGGGAGATTCCTGGCGGTGCTGACCATGTTCGGGCTGGATCCGCCACCCCATCGAAATGGCGGGTTCTGCTGTTCCTGGGCAACGACCGGGGATGAGGCAAGGGCGAGCAGGGCGAGGCGTGTGGCGAGTCTCCGCATGGTGGGGCATTATGCCAAGGACTGGGCGGGTATGCCATGGCGATGCAGCTGCGGCGGATTATCGCCGCGAGCGGACTGCGTTCGACGATCGTGGCAGTAGCGAATTCACGACAGGATGTCGATCGCCGGCTTGGCCCACTCGGCAGCGCTGGCGGTGGCCTCTTCAAGCAGTTCCGGCGGGATAAGCTTCATGCACGCGGGACCGAGCGTATCGAGGCGCGCCGTCAGGTCGAAGCCGATCGCCTGGCAGCAGCAGATGACGTCGGCGATGTGGACAATGGCCGCCATGGTGTGCCAGCGGGCGGGGGCCGTTGCCGGGGCGTGGTGATGGCCGGCCACGACGCAGACCGCTTCGGGGAACTTCCATTGTCTGGCGATGGCCGCGCCGAGTTCCTGATGGCCCACGCCGATGATTTCCGTCTCCGCCGCGGCAAAGGTCATCGTGCCGGCGCGGACTTGTTCGCAGACCTGCCGCAGTTGCCCGCGACAGACCTGAAGCGACACCAGCAAGCCGAGATCGTGGAGCAGGCCGGCCAGGAAGACTTCTTCCGGGGTGATGTGATGTGTGCGGCGGGCCAGTTCGCGGGCAACCGCGGCCACGGCGATGCAATGCGTCCAGAGATCGCGCCCGCTGTAGCCCTCGCAGATGTGAGCGCCGCGGAAGAGCTGGCCCATCGTGGCGGCCAGAGCCAGGTGGTGAACTGTGTCGAAACCGAGAAGGACGATGGCCCGCTGGATCGAGTCGATCTCGGTCGCGCGGACATAGAATGCGCTGTTGACCAGCTTGAGCAGACGGCTGACGAGCGCGGGATCGTTGGCCAGGACATGGTGCAACTCCGCCACCGTGCAATGGGGATCGTTAACGCATTCAGTGATGCGCAGCGTGATCTCCGGCAGGGTCGCGATGGTATTGAGACTGCCGATCAATTCGGCCAAGCGTTCCTGCGAACCGTGAACGGCGACAGCGGACATGGCGGTTCCTTCCGATAAGACACGGAATCAGACGTATACCAACAGGCGTCTGTTCTTCTCATCGACAGCCAAACCAATGTGCTTTATCTCGCCAGCCGAATCAGGGCCTTCTTGAGTCGGGGGAAACACAACGGTTCCCCCGCGGTATCCACTATTGCATGCCGTCGGGATTGGCCCGGCGATCCATGCGAATCCTGTCTCCAACGCCCCTCGCGGGCTTGTTTGTCCTCCAAATCCTATGAGAAACTACAAACCAAGGACGCCCGCCGGCATTTCGCGGCGGCAGGTTATCGGGACTGCGGCAGTAGCCATGGCCGCCCCGCTGGTGGTTCCCGGTTCGGCGCTGGGCAAGAACGGGAGCGTGGCGCCGTCGGAACGAATCGTCATGGCCGGCGTGGGCATCGGCAACCGCGGCACCAGTGACGTCAACTGGGCCATGGGCGAAAGCGATGTGCAGTTCGTCGCCATCTGCGACGTGCGTCAGGACCGTCGCGATGCGATCAAAGCCCTGATCGACAAGAAGTACGGCACCAACGACTGCGCCCAGTACCACGACTACCGCGAATTCTTCGCCACCCGCACCGACATTGACGCCGTGGTCATCGCGACCTCCGAGCGCTGGCACGCGGCCATGGGTGTCGCCGCCATGCGGGCCGGCAAGGATGTCTATAGCGAAAAACCCGCCTGCATGACCATCGCCGACGGACGCGTGCTCGCCGACACGGCCCGCCGCTCCGGGCGCGTCTACCAGAGCGGCACACAGCGGCGCTCCGAGGCCAACTTCATCTTCTGCAACGAAGTCGCCCAGAGCGGCCGACTTGGCAAGATTCACACCGTCTATGCCCACATGTATGGCGGCAGCCTGACGCACGACTGGCTCCCGGCCGAACCGGAGCCGCCCAAGGAAGAACTGGACTGGGATATGTGGCTCGGCCCGATTCCCTGGCGTCCTTACAACAAACGCTACACGCGCGGCGGCTGGCACGGGCAGTATGACATGCACACGGGCAGCGTCGGCGAATGGGGCAGCCACACGGTGTCGCAGTGCCAGATGGGCATCAACTCCGATGACACGTCGGCCATCGAATACAGCTCCGCCCCGAAGCAGGACGGCGACGGCCTGATCACCACTTTCCCCAACGGCATCAAGTGCATCTTTGCCCTGAAGGGCTGGCGCGGTTCCTGCGGCGTGAAGTACGAGGGAACCGAGGGCTGGGTCTCCTGTGCCGATGGATACGCCGCCCCGGATCTCTCCAATCGCGCGTTGCTGGCCGATTTCAAGAAGCTCGTCAACGACTACACCGCCCGCACGCAGCGCCCGATCGGGCACATGCGGGACTTCCTCAATTGCGTGCGTTCCCGTCGTGTCACCGTGTCCAGTGCGGAGACAGCGCATCGCACCATGACCACATGCCATGCCGCGAACATTTCGATTTGGCTCGGGCGCCCGCTAAAGTGGGACCCGGTGAAGGAAGAGTTTATCAACGATGCCGAGGCCAACCGCCTGCGTTCGCGCGCGGCGAGAGAACCGTACCAGATATAAGGGACAAGGAAAGGAATAGACATGAGAAACCAAAGCTCGAAACTCGAAATCCAGATTTCAAATTTCAAATCGCAGATTCCGTCTGGCGTTCTGCACTTGGCACTTTGCCTTGTGCTCTCGCTGTCCGTTGCAGCCCAGGACAAGACCGAACCGCTGCTGGCGACGTTGAAGGATCCGAAGGCGGAGATCAAGGCGAAGTTCGACGCCTGCCGCGAACTGGCGACGTTCGGCGACAAGCGGGCGGTGCCGGTGCTGGCCGCACTGCTGCCCGATGAGAAGATGTCGCACATGGCCCGCTACGCGCTGGAACCGATCCCCGATGCGTCGGTGGACGCGGCCTTGCGCGATGCCCTGCCCAAATGCACGGGCAAGCCGTTGATCGGCGTGATCAATTCCATCGGCGTGCGGCACGATGCGCAAGCCGTGGAGGCGCTGACCGGGCTGCTGAAGAACACGGACGCCGCGGTTGCCGCCGCGGCCGCCTATTCGCTGGGGAAGATCGGCACCGAGCCGGCCGCCAAGGCGCTCGAAGCCGCTGGGAATACTCCGGCCGTGCTCGAAGCCTCCGTGATCTGCGCTGAGAACCTCGCCAAAGCGGGGCAGACCAAAGTGGCAACGGCGATCTACGACCGCGTGCGGGCTACGCAGGCACCGGTCGTCACCCGCTCCGCTGCTCTTCGCGGGGCGATCCTGACGCGTGGAGCCGAGGGCACCGCGTTGTTGATTGAGTCGCTCAATAGTGCCGATGGATACGCGTTCGCGACCGCTCTGCGTGTCGGCATCGAACTTCCCGGCGAGGCCGTGACCAAGGCGCTCGTTGGCGAGTTGTCCAAATTGTCCACGGACCGCCAGGCGCAGATGATTCCATCCCTCGCGCGGCGACATGATGCCAGCGCGGTGCCGGCATTGCTGCCGCTGGCCAAGACCGGACCCAAGCCGGTGCGACTGGCGGCCATTGCGGCGCTGCCGGAACTTGGCCAGGCCTCGGCGGTGCCGGTGCTGGTGGACAATTTCGCCGACGGCGACAAGGAAATTGTGGCGGCTTCGCAGAATGCCCTGGCCGGCATGAGCGTCAAGGAAGCAGACGACGCGGTGTTGGCGATGCTCAGTTCCACCGACAATTTCCGCCGGCTCGATGGCATCACGATGATTGCCCGTCGCCGCATCACCAGCGCCGTCCCGCAACTTCTGAAGTTGTCGGCCGACGCCAACGCCGACATCCGCCTGGCGGCCGTCAAGCAACTTGGCGACCTCGCGGGCGAGAACGACATTCCCGCGTTCCTTGACCTTCTGAGCAAGGCGCGGGACCAGCAGGAAATGCGCACGGCCGAGCAGACACTCAGCACTGTCGCCGCTCGAACGAGCAACGCGGATGCGTGCGCCGAGAAACTGGCCGCGGCGCTGGCCAAGGCCGAGCCGCCCCAGAAGATGGCGATTCTTCGCGTCTTGCGCGCCGTCGGCGGCACCAGGGCTCTGGCCGCAGTGCGTGACAGCATCAAGGACCCCACCGAAACCGTGCGCTCGGCGGCGATTCGCGTGCTCGCCGAGTGGCCGACGATTGACGCGGCCAAGGATCTTCTGGGCCTGGCCAAGAGTTCCGCCAATGACAGCGACAAGCTGGTCTGTCTGCGTGGCGCGCTGAGCGCCGCCGCCAACGCCAAACTCCCGGCGGCCGAGCGGCTGGACGTATGCAAACAGGCTTCGGCCCTGATCCAGCGCGACGACGAGCGCCGTTTGCTGCTGGGCGCGTTGAGCGAAATCGGCAAGCCGGAGGCGATGGCCATGGCCATGGCGCTCGCGGATACCGCCCCGATTCGCGAGGAGGCCTATGCTGCTGCCGTTTCCGCGGCCGACCGCACCAACAAAGAGCGGACAGCGACGAAGGCCGATCGCACCAAGGCGATCGAAGTGCTGGACAAAGTCACCGCAGCGTCGGGCAATGCCCGTACCAAGGAACGTGCCGCCGCCGCCAAGAAAGAGATCGAGGCGAAACTGGCCGGGAAATAGGCGGCGGTCTCTCCGCAGCCCCGTAGGGGCGGTAGCTATTAGCCCATGGCGTCAGCCATGGGGAACATCGACGGCGATACCTCCTGAGCCCCGTAGGGGCGACAGAACTTGTGTCGTCCCTACGGGGCTTGCGGACCTCACGCTACATATGTTACCGATGGCTTACGCCATGGGCTAATCTGTGTCGCCCCGACGGGGCTGGAAGAGCAGACGCCCGGAACGTAGCGCAAGAGAAGTTGGAGGATCGCGTTGGCTCCGAATTCGTCAGCCCGGCACGGCCTCCCGATTGCCAACGCTTCCGGTCACACGCAAGAATTGCCGCGCCGCCCCCTGGGGTTTCCTTTCTCGCGGTTCTCGCATAAGAATAGGAGAGAACTTCAGCCCAAGGAAACGCCGCCATGCTCAGAATCGTCGTCATCGCTTGTATGTTCGTTCTGGCAGCTGTGGTGGCGGGTCAGGAAGTCGATACCCGCTATGTTCTCTGGTACGACCGTCCGGCGGCCAGCGCGGACAAACTGGCCGACGGTTCCGCTGCGCCGGCCGGGTGGCTCGAGGCGCTGCCGGTCGGAAATGGCCGGCTCGGAGGGATGGTTTACGGGGGCGCGGGGATTGAACGGATCCAACTGAACGAAAGCTCCGTCTGGTCCGGATCGCCGCAGGATGCGGACAACCCGGAGGCGGCGGCCAATATCGGCAAGATCCGTGAGATGCTCTTCGTCGGCAATTACGTCGAGGCGCAGAAGCTCACCTATAAGTACTTCGTCTGTCGCGGCGCCGGCTCGGGCCATGCCGCCAGCGCGAGGCTTCCCTTCGGCTGCTACCAGACCCTGGGCGACCTCCAGTTGCGGCTGGCAGGTGTGGAGAGGGGGCCGGCGACGATCGAGATCGCCGAATTCAAGATGCTCAAGGTTGATTCGCCCGACGCGCGCCCTGAGACCAAGCCCGAGTTCGATGACAGCAAATGGGTGAAGGTCAGCACCACCGGGCCGCAGAAGGAAATCGAAGGCAAGAATGTCGCCGTCTATCGCGCCGTGTTTGACCTCACTGCCGAGCAGGTCAAGGCCGGCCTGCGGTCGCTTACCACCGGCAGCGTGGACGATTTTGGCACCGTGTACGTCAATGCCCAGAAAGTCGGCGAGGCCAACGACCTCTCGAAGAAGTTCACCTTCGACGTTGCCAGCAACCTTCGCGTCGGCCGCAACGTCCTCACGGTCATTGTCCGCAACATTGGTGGGGCCGGGGGTCTCATCGGCGCCTGGAAACTCTCCTCCGCGGCCGCCGAGACCGGCGGCGCCTCCGACTATCGCCGCGAGTTGAACCTGGACTCGGGCATTGCCACGACCGTTTTCACCGTCGATGGCGTCAAGCACCGTCGCGAGGTCTTCGCCAGCCACGCGGATGACGTCATTGTCATCCGCTGGACCGTCGAACAGCCCGGACAACTCGCTTTCACCGCGTCACTCAAACGCTTCGAGCGATTCGCGACCAAGGTGGCCGGCGACGATCAACTGGTCATGTCCGGCCGGATGGCCGACGGCAAGGGCGGCGACGGCCTCAGCGTGGTGGCGCGGCTGAAGATCATCCCCGACGGCGGCCGCGTCCTGGTCGATGGCGATATGCTGCGTGTGGAAAAAGCCAACTCAGCCACTCTGATCATTTCCGCTGCCACTAATTACCAGATGAATAACCCGCCGACCTACCTCGGCGGCGATCCTGCGAAGAAATCAGCCGACGCTCTTGCCGCGGCGGCAGCGAAAAGTCCCGCTGTCCTGCGCTCGGCCCATCTCGCAGATCAGCAGGCCATCTTCCGCCGCTGCCTGCTTGATCTGGGCGGTTGGGACAAGAATAGTGTTCCCACCGACAAACGCCTGGCGGCCGTCAAAGCGGGTGAGTTCGATCCCGCGCTCGTCGCCACCTATTTCGCTTTCGGCCGCTATCTGCTCATCGGTTCCTCACGCTCCGGCGGCCTCGCGGCCAACCTCCAGGGAATCTGGGCCGACGGGATCCAGACGCCTTGGAACGCCGACTATCACAGCAACATCAACGACCAGATGAACTACTGGCCGGCCGAGCAGGCCAACCTCTCGGATTGCGGCCAGCCCTTTTTCGACTTGATCGAGTACATGCGCATTCCCGGCCGAAAGACCGCCAAGATCCAGTACAACGCCCATGGCTGGGTCACGCACACCATCACCAACATCTGGGGCTTCACGTCGCCGGGCGAAGGCGCCGCCTGGGGTTGCTTCCCGGCCGCCTCGGGCTGGCTCTGCCGGCACCTCTATGACCACTATCTCTTCACCGGCGACATCGAGTTCCTGCGCAAGTACTACCCGACAATGAAAGAGGCGGCCGAATTTTACCTCGATTTCCTCACGCCCGAGCCCAAGAACGGCTACCTGGTTACCGCGCCATCCAACTCGCCCGAGAACGCGTTCCGCCTGCCCAATGGCCAGATTGCATCCATCTGCTACGCCCCCACAATGGACACCGCGATCATCCGCGAATTGTTCACCAACGTCAGTGTTTCATCCAAGATCCTCGATACGGATGCCGAATTCCGCGCCAAACTGGACGCCGCCCGCGCCAAACTTCCGCCGTTCAAGATCGGCAAGCACGGCCAGCTTCATGAATGGTTCGAGGATTTCGATGAGCCCGAACCCGGGCATCGTCACATTTCGCACCTTTACGCCCTGCATCCATCCAACCAGATCACCCTGTCCGGCACGCCCGATCTGGCCAAAGCCGCCCGGGTCTCCCTCGATCGGCGGCTCGCCAACGGCGGCGGCGGCACCGGATGGAGCCGGGCCTGGGTGATCAATTTCTCAGCCCGCCTGGCCGACGGCGCCAAGGTTCACGAGCATGTGCAGGCGCTGCTGGCCCGGTCCACGCTCGCCAACCTCTTCGACACCCATCCACCTTTCCAGATCGACGGCAACTTCGGCGCCACCTCCGGCATCGCTGAGGCGTTGCTCCAGAGCCATGCCGGCGAGGTGGCTCTCCTGCCGGCCCTGCCTCCGGCATGGAAGAACGGTTCGATAAAAGGACTGCGTGCCCGTGGCAACTTCGACGTTGACCTTGACTGGAAAGACGGCCGGCTGGCGCGCGCAACCCTGCGTTCGGCCGGTGGAAACGAATGCCGCCTGCGTTCGCCGATCCCGCTTCGCGTCACCGCGGCCGGCAAGCCCGTCGAATCTGCAAGTGAAGCCGGCCTGATCGTGTTCAAGACCCAGGCGGGACAGGCGTATGAACTCACGCCGGAGTGACGTGGGAGTGTGGACGTCCTCGCCTGCATCCGAAGGTGTGTAGCCGCGGCCAATGGTCGCGGTCCTTTTTGCGACGGGGCCTCGCGGTCATAGATCGCAGGTTTTCCACTGGATTTTGGTGGATGGCAGGTGTACAACCTGACGTGGGACTTGGATATTGATAACTCGGGAACGGATGCCCGGATAAATGGTTGGGCCTTTCAGAGAGGTGATACCATGCGAATCCGCGCGACTTCTCCGCTTTCAGACACCTTTGAGTGCCTCGCCGTCGTCACGAGCCACCATCCTCACAGTTGCTACGGTGGCGATGTCCTCGTGCTGTTGTCGTCTGACGGCGGCGCCGTTGGCCCTAAAGAGGCCGCTTTCGCGGGTTACCAAGTCATGGACGCCACCGACGAAGAATGTGAACGCCTGCGACGCGCCGGCTACGATCTCGCGGGCCTCGAACACGGCTGCGAATGTGCTGCGCGGTGAATCCCCGGATCTGAACTCTACCCCTCCCGACACACCTGAACCGCCTCTGGCTTACTCAGCCCGCTCGTACCGTAGCCACTTGCTTGAACGCAATCGCGGCCGCCTTGAGCGTCGCATCCAGATCGTCCTGTGAATGCGCCAATCCCACGAACCACGACTCGAATTGCGATGGCGGAAGGTAGACGCCCTTCTCCAGCATGGCGTTGAAGAACACGGCGTATGCCCCGGTGTCACTGGCCGTCGCCTGCTCAAAATTCGTGACTGGCTGTCCGTCCTCTTTGACAAAGAACGGTGTGATCATCGAGCCGCAGCGGTTGATGGTCAGCGGCACTCCGGCCTTGCGGGCGGCCTTGGACAATCCATCCTCAAGGTAACCCGACTTGGTCTCGAGCACGTCATACAGCCCATGTTCGCGGAGCATCTCGATCATCGCCAGCCCGGCACTGGTCGCCAGCGGATTGCCGCTAAGCGTGCCGGCCTGGTAGACGCTGCCCGAGGGGCTGACCATTTCCATGAGGTCCTTGCGGCCGCCGTATGCGCCGATCGGCAGACCGCCGCCGATCACTTTACCGAGGCACGTGAGGTCCGGGCGGACGCCGAATCGCTCCTGGGCACCTCCGAAGGCCACGCGGAATCCACTCATCACCTCGTCGAACAGGAGGATCGTCTTGTGTTGGTCGCAGAGTTCCCGGAGTCCCTGGAGATATCCGGCCGCCGGCAGGACGACGCCCATGTTCCCCGGCACGGGCTCCACACAGAAGCAGGCAATCTGGCCGGCGTTCTGGGCGAAGAGCGCCTTGGCGCCATCCAGATCGTTGTATTGGACCAGCAACGTCGTCGATCCGACCGATGCGGGCACGCCCGGGCTTGACGGCGCGCCCAAGGTCAGGGCACCACTTCCGGCCGACACCAGCATGCTGTCGACATGGCCATGGTAGCAGCCGATGCATTTGACGATCTTCTCACGTCCGGTGGCCGCCCGCGCTAGCCGCAGGGCGCTCATGGTCGCTTCGGTCCCGGAGTTGACGAAGCGGATCATGTCCACGGAAGCGATGGCGTCGCAGATGAGGGCGGCCAGCAGCGTTTCCTGTTCGGTCGGCGCCCCAAAACTGGTTCCTTTGCCGATGGCCTTGGAGAGCGCCGCCACGACCGACTCGTTGCAGTGGCCCGCGATCAGCGGGCCATAAGACGCCACGTAGTCGATATACACGTTACCGTCGATATCCGTGACTTTGCTCCCCTCGCCTTCGCGGATGAAGATCGGTGTGCCGCCAACCGCCTTGAAGGCGCGCACGGGCGAGGAAACTCCGCCGGGCATGACCTGCTGGGCTTTTGCGAAGGCCGACTGTGAGTGGGCAATCGAACGGGAACTGCTCTTAGCCATGATGCAAGTATCATAGAGCATCGGGGCACCGGGCGGAAGATGGCAAACAAGAAGCCCCCGGACGCAGGTCCGGGGGCTTTGGCTTGTCACAATAGACTGTGGCTTGCACCTATCAATGGCCAGCCGATTCAACTTCGTTGCCGTTGGCGTCCAGGTGGACCGCCTTGTAGCCGCCCTTGGAGACGAAGTACCCGACCAGCAGCAGATAGCAGATCGCCATCGTCGACGGCACGAGAGCCGTGAGCTTCAATGCCATGCGGCCACCGTACAACCGGGCATCGATCACCGGCTTCTTGTCAGCCGCGGCGGTCGCCTTGGCGGTGGTCCACCAGGTGTTGAGTTTGTCGAGGTTTTCGTCCTTCTTCTTGTTCTTCTCATTCAAGGCCAGTTCATCGGCCATGCCCTTGCCATCGTCTTCAAGAACGGCAACCTTGGCGCCGTCGAGGCCCTGGATCGCGGGGAAGAAGAGGAAGCTGTTCTTGTCGGCCGCCTTGTAACGGTCGTATGCCGCCATTGAGGTCCGCTGGAGATCCTTCGAGGCGTTCGCATCCTGCTTGTAACCGATGCCGGGACCGGCAAGGAAACCCGCTGAAAGCATTCCCACACCACCGAGCAGACCCATGCCCAGAGCACCTGCTTTGGGATAGCGTTCGCCGGCGACACCGAGCATCGTGGGCCAGAGGAAGGTCTTGCCGATGCCGTAGACAGTGGCTGCCGCCACGCACATGAGTCCGGTGTTGACCGTGCCGAGCAGGAACAGGCCCGTAGCGCCGCAGCACGCGGAGATGCAGAGCAGACCGAGCGGATTGATCCTGTGGACAATCGGGCCGGCGAAGAACCGGAGGATGAACATCATGCTGGAGGTGTAGATGAACAACAGCAGGGCCTTGCCCGGGATGACGTTGTTCATGATGTTGCTGATCCAGGAGTCGGTGCCGAGTTCGACATAGCCGACCATGGCATGGATGAACAGCAGGAACAGGAAGATCGGGGAGGTCAGCACGGTGGCGATCATGGTCGGCAGACCAACACCAGCGGCACTGGCTTCGGAGACCGGGAACTTGTTCTTGAGGGTGATAATTCCGTACAACACCGTGGGGACCATGAACACGAGCATGGGAATTTCCCAACGGAGCGGCATGACGGCGGCTCCCTTACCCACGAACAGGAAGGCGAACAGCGCGCCCAGGACCAATCCCGCCGGCCAGCCGGCATGGAGGATGTTGAGCCAGTGTGTCTTGTTCTTCGGGAAGAGCGTCGCGGTCAGCGGATTAATGACCGCTTCGCCAAGCCCATTGCCCAGAGAGAACATGAACATTGCGACGTAGAGGCACCAGTAAGTCGCGTTCTTGCCGGCCGCATGAAATACCGGGCCAGCGGCCAAGGTCAGAATGGCCGAAAGAAGGTGCAACGCGAATGCGATGGACAATAGAAACTTGTAGCCCACCTTGTCGATGAACAAGGAGCAGATGATGATCGTGAATCCGAACCCGGCCAGGCCGCCGCCCGTGATGCCGCCGAGCTCGGTCTGTGTAAACCCGAACAAGGCCGACCAGTCGCCCAGGATGCCGCCGCGAACGCCAAAGCCGATGCCGGCGGCGATCAGGACAAGGAAACTGGCGATGAAGATCTGGCCGGTGTGAACATTCTGTTCTCCACCGATACGGTTGGTCTCAGTCATGTGGTCTCCTCACAAAATGATTTGCCGAACGCGAACCCACGTTCTGCACCACCCAATCCCAATATGGATGGTGGGTTGGAATACTACCGGCTCATCCGGCAAGGCACAAGATTTTTTGTCGCAAGTAATTGTCCTCACTGGGAAAACGCAAAACAATTCCGCATCAACGCCCCGGGGCTTTGGACGTAGGCACCATCTCCTCCACGGCCTCTCTCACGCGCCGATCCAATTCACGCAACTGGTGTAGGGTCCGCTTCAGCGGACGCGGTTGATGTGATCTGCGGTACGGCGCGTCCGCTGAAGCGGACCCTACGGAAGTTTCCTGGCTTCGAGCGCTTCCACATCCTCTCTAACCCACCGGTCCAGTTCACCCAGATCAGAGCCCAGCCGTTTCTCGAAAATCCCCGGCCATGCCTTCGCGTCCGGACTGTCGTTGATATCCGCCATCAATGCACACAAGTCCGCCGGGCGGCTGTTCCAGAGGTAATGCATCAGCCCCCACGCCTGGGCGTAACGCCACGCCACTGTGCGCTCGTCGTCCTGGTTGCCGGGTGTATATGCGAGCAGTTCCTTCACCGTCAGCAACCCATTTGCCTGTTTCGCCCGCCGATAGCTCATCAGCCGCCATTCGTTCGGAAGGCCCGGCCCGGACTGGCCGGTCTTGTCGGCGGTCTCGAACAGGCACGCCAGGCCTTCGGCCAGGAACCATGGATATTGCCGCGAGGCATTCTGAAGGCCCGTTGTGAAGAAGAGTTGGTGGGCTGTCTCGTGCCGCGATTTACCCAGCGTTGACGCCGATGCCACGGCGACAAATCGCCGATGGAAGTCCGCCCGCTGATTCGCCAGCCGCTTGATCTTCTCCTGCAACTGGATGCGCCGCGCCGTCTCGCCGTTGGGCGTCTTCTCAAACTGCGCCCGGGCCTGGGCGAGGTCCGCATCCAGCGTTGCCAGTTCCTGCAGGATCTCCGCAAATGCCGGGTTGTCCGCATCGTGAAAGAAAACCGTTTGCCCGCGCTGCGCCAGAAATATCCCGGCCGTCCAGTCGGCCTCGGTCTCGCCAAGGCTCTTGAGATAGTCGAGAAACTGCGCCCGCTTCTCAAACAGCACGCACGCCAGCCGTTGCTCCGGCTTCTTCGGTTCCAGGCCGATCCGCGCCGTCTCGCGGAAGAACGTCTCCCAGGTATCCTCGAGCACCGCCAGTTGCGCCTGCCCGGCCATCGCCGGCGAATTCGTCACCAGCGAGAAGTGCCCTGACTGATAGACATTGAAGCCCTCGCCGAGGCTCTTGGCCACATCCTCCTGAGCCGATACGCGAATCGACAGCAGGCAAAGCAAAAGCACTTTCCAACTCGCGCAGAGGCGCAGAGACGCAGAAAAAACCTGAAACACAGTCATTCTTTTTGTCCCCGCGTCTGTGCGTGAGATCATACCAGAACCCGCTTCGTGCCTTCGTGTCTTCGTGTTTAATCCCCGTCCTGCATTTTCTCTTCGTCCGCCGGTTTCTCCGTCGGCAATCGCTCTTCCGATCCCACCAGATATATTGAATTCTTCCCCGCCTTTTTCGCCCGCTGCATCAGTTGATTGTCTGCCGCCGTGAAGAGCTGGTCGACATCCCACGCGTCGTAGGGGAATACCGCGATGCCGCCGGAGATCGTCAGCACGCCCTTGCCGGTTGCGCCCAGGCTCGGGAGATCCTGAGCGGCCAACAGCCTGCGAAAACGGTTAAGCACTTCAACCGGTGTCTGCGGCGGCTTCCCGAACGCCGCGCCGGGTTGGCGCGGCACGCGCGGGCCTTCCTTTTCCCAGAAGACCACCGCGAACTCATCTCCACCAATCCGTGCCACCAGGTCGTGCTCGCGGCAACACCGCTTCATCAAGGTCGCGGTCTGCTTGAGGATCTCGTCACCGGCCCCGTGTCCGTAGTGGTCGTTGTATTGCTTGAAGTTGTCGATGTCGAAGATGAACAGCGTCACCGGGAATCGCTTGCTTCTTGAAAGGTCGACGATCCGCGTCAGGAAATGGCGGAAGTAGCGGGCATTGTACAGCCCGGTGAGCTCATCGGTGATTGCCAGCTTCTGCAGCGAAGCCTGCCGGTCTCGAAGCGTCTGCACCTTGCCGGCCAGCGCTGCCAGCCGCGCCAGCAGATGCCGCGCCGCGTTGGCATCCTCGTGTGCCGCAAAGACCAGGTGCAACTGCCCGATCTCGCCTTCTTCGCTTCGCACCGCATGCGAGAGCACAATCCGCCCTTGCGGCGCGGCCGGGGCGTGCTCGTCCCTGGCCGTAAAGACTACGTCCGCATCCGGAGAGAGTTGCGCCGACAGAGCGGCCACCGCATGTCCCAGCGGGTTGTGCGGCGCTGCCAGCATGGCGTCGAGCAGAATCTCGGCCAGAGCCACATTGCCCACGATTGGCTCAAATTCCTGCTTCGCCGGAGCTTCATCGATGGAAGCCCTGCTCAACTCCGGCGCAATCCGCATGCGCGGCGCCCGCAGAACCTGGCCAAGTTCCAGTGCCGTCGGCGGTGCCACGACGTAATCGTCGCAGCCGAATTCAAGCATCTTTCGCGATAACGGTTCCAGCGTGGGATGTCCAAACAACACCAGGCGGGCGTCGCCGGCCATGCCGCGAACCGCCCGCACCGCCGACTCCGGCCGGCGTTCAATCGGCTCCGCGGCCGCAAGAATTGTCGTGAAGCGTTCCCGCCCGAGTTCGTGGATCGCGTCAAACCAGCTCGTCGCCGCAGTCACCTCGGCCAATGGCAACAGTTGAGCCAGCGTCGCCCGAACCTGACGGTCGGCATCCGCGATGACCAGAATTCTTTCCGAAGGCAATCGGCTCATGCGGGTGGTTCCTGGAGCAACGCACGCAGTTCGTCAGCAGTCAACACAGGATCGTCGGTCGACGTGACCGACATCACGGGTTCGTTTGGCCGGTTCACCATCTCGCGGGCCGCTCCAACCGTGGGCGGCGTGGCGACCGGCGCAGCCGCCGGCACCGGCGACTTGTCGACCGGCGGACTCAAGCGATGCAGGCCGTCGTTGGCCATGATCCCGTCAGCCCCGAGCCGCAGTGCGTCGGCCAACGCGCTCGTCCGGCCGTCCGTCTGCGACAGCCAGACATCCATGTCCGGGCAGTGGGCTTTGATCGCCGCGATTATTCCGAGTTCCTCGCGATACAGCGATTGCAGGCTGAGGATAACCATCCGGTAGCCCTGCGGCTTACGCGATAACTCCGCCATTGCCTGGTATGGGCAGTCGGTTTCGAATGCGGTCTGTCCCTCCCGAGCCAGAACCGCAAGAATCGCCTGCCGGCAGGCCGCATTGCCAACGGCAATCGCCCGTCCCAGGCTGCGCGAAGATTGGAGTGTCAGGGATGCCATGATTCCGACGGTTGTCCCATAATACTCTACGCACGGGTGCAAGGGAAGAATCAAGGTTCAAGGGTTCAAGGGTTCAAGAGTCGGACCCTTGAACCCTTGAACCCTTGAACCCTTGAACCCTTGAACCCTTGAACCCTTGAACCCTTGAACCCTTGAACCCTCCTACTTCCACGTCTTACGCAACTCCGCGATCGCCTTGCACTCTCCGAGCAGCCTCGCGGCTGCCTCCAGCGTGACCATCGACGAGGCATCCGACTTGGCCTTCGCCGGCTCCGGATGGCATTCGATGAACAACCCATCCGCCCCGGCCGCCACCGCGGCCCGCGCCAGCAGGGGGGCCAACTTCGGATTCCCTCCGCTGGCATTACCCATGCCGCCCGGTTGCTGAGTCGAGTGTGTTGCGTCAAACACAACGGGCACACCGAAATCCCGCATGACCGCCAGCGCGGTCATGTCGTTCACCAGCCGGTTGTAGCCGAAGAACGTGCCGCGCTCGGTGAGCATGACCTTCGCGTTGCCCATCGAGCGGACCTTCTCGACGGCGTTGCCCATTTCCTGGGGCGACATGAACTGTCCCTTCTTGATATTCACCACCTTGCCCGTGCGCCCGCACGCCATGAGCAATTCCGTCTGCCGCGCCAGGAACGCTGGTATTTGCAGCACGTCGACCGTTGCCCCCGCCGTCGCCACCTGCTCAGTCTCATGGACGTCCGTCAACACCGGCACGCCGACTTCCTCTTTGACGCGCCGCAGCACCGCCAGCCCGTCAACCAGGCCCGGGCCGCGAAAGCTTGACCCCGCCGAGCGGTTGGCCTTGTCGAAGCTGGCCTTGAAGATATACGGCAGGCCCAGCTCGCGGCAGCGGTCGCGCATGAACCGCGCGATCGAGAGGCACAACTCCGCCGATTCGATCACACACGGCCCTGCGATGACAAACAACGGGGCCGACTCCGACTTGATGATTTCCTGGAGGGTCATTGGCCGCGAACAATAAACGGGACCCGCATCGGCAGCAAGTCAACCGTCACGGGAGAAAATCCCGCAACTTCCCCGTCGATCTGCACGGGCACTGGCCGCTGCGAGCGCACCTGCACATGCTTTCCTCTCACGTAAAGCACGCCTTCTTCGCGCACGTGCTCCCCCGTCATCATCGCCATGCCGAGCCGCAGCAGTTGCGACCGGCTGTTTACAGGTATGGCCAGCACATCCAGGAGCCCATCGTCGCTTTGCGCATGCGTCAGCAGTGGAAACCCCGTCCCGTATTCCCTGGCGTTGCCCACAAACACCAGCCCGCTCTGCATCGGGAAGACCGGCTCTCCGTCCACCTCCACCGCGACTTCGGGAAAATCGTAGCTGCACAGGGCGTGCATGGTCGGCCGCAGGTAATTCAGAATGGAGATCGGCCCGGTACGCGTTCGATGTAATTCGTGGATGATCGATCCATCCACGCCAACTCCCACCATGATCAGGAATATCCCGCGTTGCGTCCGTGCCACGTCCACGAGCCGGGTCTGGCCCCGGCACAGAGCGGCCGGCAGTTCCGTCTCCAGTCGGTCGTCGCGCCAGGTATTGCCCGTGTGAAGTGCCATGAGGTTCGCCGTGCCCATGGGCACAATGGCCATCGGGAACGGGAGCACATTGAGGTCCGCCGCCTGAGTCTCCGTGACCAATCGCTCGGCCACATGGCGCAAGGTCCCGTCACCCCCGATGGAAATGGCCGCCTCAATCGTGTCCAGCGGCGGCAACTCCGCCCGATCTGCTTTCTCAAGAATGACCAGGGGCCGCATTCCCTGGCGAGCGAAACACCGCTCGAGCCGGCGAGCCATGCCCAGCCCCTTGCCCAGCCCCGAAATCGGATTGGCAAAGATCAAAATCTGTCTCATTCGGCATTCCCATAGCAATCAGCGCGTCTCGGACAACACCGTTCCTGCCGCAAAGGTAACGCCGATCCAATGGAGTATCCACGCGCCGGATCTTCTTCATCACGGCGCTTCGCCACTGTAGAGCCGGACCCGTTCCATATCGCCCGTGAAATCGGGGACATCTTTGCCTTCGAGGACTTTGGCGGCGCGATCGGCGCCGATCTGCATGTCATGGCGCGGCTCGGTCTTGATCGTGGCGGACACTTCCGACCGGGCCACTTCGTTGCCGCCGACCTGCAACACCAGGTGTCCCTCGGCTGAAATGCAGGCGGTCACGTCCGCCCACTGGCCGACAACCGACGCCTTTGCCGCGATTGTATGGACCTGCCTGCGTGTCACCACGGTGAACGTCGGCCGGCCTTTATCGAGGTAGAGGCAGTACCCGTGGCTCGGACCGCCGCGGGAGAGAATCATGCCGTCTTCCTTCTCAGCCTTGAACACCACGTTGATGGTCCAGGGAATCCCTGTCGGGTTCAGTGACGGCGAGTTGGCGACCGTAATGAATGACCTGCCGTTAAAGTGCCGCACGTTGGCGCCGTTGGGACCTGCGATAAGCGTCGTACCTCTGCTTTTTCCGTGGTTCGCCTTGCCCGAAGCATCAACGACCGCGTTCCCCTCATCCTTATCAAAACGATAGTCCAGCACCCAGGCATTGAGCATTTCGGCGTCGCCCACAACGGCCGGTTCCCGATCCTTCTTGGACCCTTCCTTGTCCGCAAACGAGGGAATGCGGAAATCGATTGCCTTGGCCTGTTTCACGAACTCGGCCTCCAACGACGTTCGCAACGCCGTGGCCGCCGGATTGTTCGCGAGGTTCTTCATCTCATACGGATCCGCGGCTAGATCAAACACTTCCGTCCAGTCGTCATGCCCGTAATAGTGGATGAGCTTGGCCGTATCCGTGCGCACCGCCTGGATCGTCGGCACCGAGAACCCGCCCTCGTGGAAATAGCAGTAGAAGAACGCC
>JANYKD010000383.1 GCA_025361735.1 Phycisphaerales bacterium | reverse complement strand
GACCGATCTGGTTGCCATCGATGTCCTTGGCCGCCCACTGCGGCTTCTCGCCCACGGCCACCGCACCGCGTGCGACCAGCGGCAGCACCGCCATCGCAAGCAACGCCGCCCACATGCCGATTTGTTTAAACATGATATTCTCCTGCGACTTCCCTGTATTTGCGGACTCTATTCATATTGAACGCACCAACCATGTGAATGTTGCATGACGCCAGGCCCAAATTACCGTCACGCACTATGGCCGCCATCCTCGGCCGGGAACTTTCGTTAATGGCGCGCGTCCAATCCCCCAAACAACGTCCCGGTGGATATCACGGAGGTCGTATGCGCACTCTCGCTTTCCTCTCGGCCATGACGCTTCTTCTCGCCGTCGCCGACGCCCAGGTGGAGCGTCGCAAACCCCTGCTCCCACCCCTCGGCCCCCAGCTCATCGCCCAACAGGGCAAGACCGAAACCCCTCTCTCGATCACCAAGGCCGATCTTCGCATCGTGATCGACGGCTATCTTGCCGAAACGACGACCACGCTCACCTTCTCCAACCCCAACGACCGCGTCCTCGAAGGCGAACTCCGCTTCCCGCTGCCGGAAGGGGCAACGGTCTCGGGGTTCGGGCTCGACGTCAACGGCCAACTCGTCGATGGCGTCCCCGTGGAAAAACACCAGGCCCGCATCACCTACGAGACCGAACTCCGTAAGGGCGTCGATCCCGGCCTCATGGAGCACGTCGCCGGCAACAACTACCGCACGCGCATCTACCCCATCCCCGCCCACGGCACCCGCACCGTCCGCGTGCAGTATGTCTCCGAACTCTTCGCCACACCCGATGGCCTGAACTACCTGCTCCCGCTGCAATGGGGCCAAAGCATCGGCGAAATGAATCTCAAGGTCGAGGTGCTTGGCTCGCCCGAACCAAAACTCACCGGCGCAACCGACATGCAGGCCACCAAGGCCGACGGCCGAACCATCTACCAGCGTGCCTACCGCGACGTCCAGTTCAAGGATGATCTCCGCGTCGCCATCCCCGGCCTGCCCCGCCAGCAGGTCTCCGTCGAGAAACGCATCGCCGAAGCCGGCCTCCAGCACTACTTCCTCGTCAGCGACCTGCCCAATCCCGATGCCGTCGACATCGACCGCGCCAGCCCCCGCTCCATCGCCATCCTCTGGGATGCCAGCCTCAGCCGGGCCGGCGCCGACAAGGATCGCGAACTCAAACTCCTGGCCGCGTTCCTCAAGCAGTGCAACGGCACGCAGATCGAAGTCGTCCGCTTCAGCAACTCCGCCGAAAAGCCCCGCAGTTTCAAGATCAACGCGGCCGACGACGGCGGCCTGATCCAATTCCTCAAAGACACCGCGTATGACGGCGCGACGGATCTTGCCAGCCTCGTCATTCCCCAGGGCGTCGAATACGCCCTGCTCTTCTCGGATGGCAACGGGAATCTCGGCCCCGCGATGCCAGCCACGCTCCCTGTCCCCGTTTACGCGATCTCCTCCGACTCGCGCGCCAATCACGCCATCCTCTCCGCCATCGGCGAACGTTCCGGCGGTGCCTACGCCAATCTCACCCGCATGGATGACGCGCAGGCCCTCGCGCTCCTCGGCCGGCAACCCTATGCCCTCCTCTCGGTCAAGGTGGACGAAGGCAACGTTACCGACCTCGTCCCCTCGCATCCGCAGCCCGCCATCGGCCGGGTCGTCATCGCCGGCAAGCTGACCAGCCCCACCGCCAAACTCACCCTCAACTATGGCCATGGCACCCGCATCGCGTCCAGCACCACCGTTGCGCTGACCCAGGCCGGCGCCGCCGAGGGCTCGCTGGTGCCGCGTGCCTGGGCGCAGCGGCGCATCGCCGAACTGGCCGTCGAGGAGCAGAAGAATCACGACGCCATCCTGGCCCTGGCCCGCGAGTTCGGCGTGGTCACTCCCAACACATCACTGCTCGTTCTGGAAACGCTCGAACAATACCTGCAATACAAGATCACGCCACCCAAGACGCGCGAAGAGATGTACGCCACCTACCAGAAACGCATCGGCGAGCAGAAAAAGCAGGAACAGAAACAGGCGGCCGACAAGATCGAACAGGTCGCCAAGATGTGGAACGAACGCGTGGCCTGGTGGGAGAAGAGCTACACCTACCCCGCCAACTTCAAATACATCGCCCCGCCCGCGGCCAAGGATTCGCCAGCACCCCTCGGTGCCGTCAGCGGCCGCGGGGGCTTCGGTGGTGGCGCCGCCGCCGCTAACGGCGGAAACCATCCTACCCCGGTTGAAACTGCGGCCCCAGCTCCGGGCATTCATCCGGCCGACCCAGCAAGGCCGTCCACGCCGGCAGCCAGTAATACGACGCTGTATCGACTCTCAAGCGGTGTCACCCGCAATGGTGCCGCCGCATCGGACAGCCTTGCTCTCCCAGACGCCCAGAAGGACGGCAAAGAAAGTGACACCGTTACCGCCACCATCTCGATAAAACCCTGGAACCCCGAGACCCCGTACCTCATCAAACTCCGTCTGGCCAAGCCGCGGGACGCTTACAACGTCTACCTCAAGGAACGGGCCGGCAGCGCCTCGCCCGCGTTCTATCTCGACTGCGCCAACTTCTTTATCGAGAAGAACCAGCGCGACATCGGCATCCGCATTCTCACCAACATCGCCGAACTCGAACTCGACTCCCCCGCCCTGCTGCGCGTCGCGGCCTATCGCCTCGTGCAGATCGGCGAGTACGATCTCGCCATCGACCTCTTCGAGAAAGTCCTGCGTCTGCGTCCCGAAGAACCCCAGAGCCATCGCGATCTGGCGTTGGCGCTCATCGCCCGCAGCGATAAGGCTTCGCTGAATTCCGCGGTTCCGACCATCGACGATGAGCGTGCGCTCTCGCTCCTGCATCATGTTGTCATGCACGACTACGACCGCTTCCCGGGCATCGAGGTGATCGCACTGATGGAGGCCAACCGCCTCCTGAGCAAGATGCCTCCACAGACCGGCGCCAACCCGTTTGACAAGCGGCTGGTGAAACTTCTTGACTGCGAGGCACGCATCGTGCTCACCTGGGACTCCGACCTCACCGACATGGACCTCTGGGTCACCGAGCCTTCCGGCGAACTCTGCATGTATAACCACAACCGCACGACCATCGGCGGGATGATCTCCAACGACTTCACCCAGGGCTACGGCCCCGAGGAATACTGCATCCGCAAAGCCATGAAGGGCCAGTACAAGATCCAGGCCAACTTCTACGGCTCGCGCCAGCAGAGTCTCTCCGGCCCCACCACGCTCCAGGCCGAGATCATCACCAATTTCGGCCGCCCCAACGAAAAACGCCAGGCCATCACCCTTCGCCTGGAAAAAGCCAAGGATGTGGTGGACGTGGGCACAATCACCATAGAATAGAGGAGCAGTGATTGGTGATCGGTCATCAGTGATCGGTGAATCCCGATGACCGATCACTGATAACCGATTACCTGATCACCGATCACCTTCACACTATGCCCAATCGCCTCATCCACGAAACCTCACCCTACCTCCTCCAGCACGCCCACAACCCGGTCGACTGGTATCCCTGGGGTCCCGAAGCCTTCGCGGCCGCCAAGGCGCAGAACAAGCCCATCTTCCTCTCCGTCGGCTATTCGACGTGCTACTGGTGCCACGTCATGGAACGCGAGTCGTTCGAGAACGACACCGTCGCCGCCGACATGAACCGCCGCTGCATCTGCATCAAGGTCGACCGCGAAGAACGCCCCGATGTCGACAGCTTCTACATGAACGCCGTGCAGGTCCTCACCCACCGCGGCGGCTGGCCGATGAGCGTCTTCCTCATGCCCGACACCCGCCCCTTCTACGGCGGCACCTACTTCCCGCCAATCGAGCGACAGGGCATGCCCGGGTTCCTCACCATCCTCGGCGCCGTGGACGACGCCTGGCACAACCGCCCCGAACAGGTCCAGCGCAGCGGCGAGCAGCTCATGGAAATTCTCGGCCAGATCGCCGAACCGGCCGCCCCGCAAAAAGACACCACGCTTGACATCGCTCTCGTCCATGAGCTCCTGCGTCGTTCGACGGCCGACTACGAGCCCACCTTCGGCGGCTTCGGCTCCGCGCCCAAGTTCCCCCGCGAAACCCTGCTCGAACTGATCCTTGTCTATCTTTCCCGCCGAACCGATGCCAAGGAACGCGACAAGCTCATCAAACAACTCCGCCACACGCTCGACGCCATGGCGGACGGCGGAATGCGTGACCACCTCGGCGGCGGCTTTCACCGCTACTCCACCGATGCAAGCTGGCTCGTGCCCCATTTCGAGATCATGCTCTACGACAACGCCATGCTCGCCTGGGTCTACGCCGAGGCATCACGCCAATTTGGCCATGAACGATACGCGCAAATCGCCCGCGGCATCTGCGACTTTGTCCTCCGCGAGATGACCAGCCCCGCCGGCGGTTTCTACACCGCCTTCGATGCCGAGGTCGACGCCAAAGAAGGCGAGCCCTACCTCTGGACCGCCGACGAAGTGACCGCGTTGCTCACCCAAAGTAGTGCCGACGCCCTCGTCGGCAATGGGCCTCCGCACCAGACTGCCGGTGAGGGCACCGGCACTACTTCACGCCCGCCGATCCTGCCCGACGCCGAACTTTTCTCCCGCATCTACGGCCTGGACCAGGGCCCCAATTTCGCCGACCCGCATCACGGCTTGGGCGTCCCGGAAAAGAACATTCTCCACCTGCCCCGTCCGCTGGCCGAGGTCGCCGTCGCGATGGGCACGAGCGAGCAAGCGCTCGATGCCCGTCTCCGTCCCACGCGCGACAAGCTTCTGGCCGCCCGCAAGCAGCGAAAACAGCCGCTGCTCGACACCAAGATCATCACCAGTTGGAACGCCCTGATGATCCGCTGCCTCGCCTATTGTGGCCGCATCCTCTCCGAACCGCGCTACCTCGAAGCCGCCGCCAACGCCGCCGAGTTCCTCCTCTCATCGCACCGCCAGTCCAACGGCACCCTCTGGCGCACCAGCCGCGACGGCCAGCCCCAGCACGATGCGTTCCTCGACGACTACGCCATGTTCGCCCACGCCCTGCTCGAACTCCATGAAGCCACCGGCGAACCACAATGGAAGGAGCACGCCGCCAACATCGCCGACCTCATGATCTCCCTCTTCGCCGACGCCCCCAATCCCTCGTGGCACGGGCTTCCAGCCCGTGTGCCGCCGTACCCGGCGGCATCAACTCTCCCTCTCCCTCCGGGAGAGGGCCGGGGTGAGGGCATTCTTTCCTTCGCCCCTTCGTCGCTGCCTTTCCGCGCCTTCTTCTTCACCCCCGCCGACGCCGCCGATCTCCCGCTCCGCCAGAAGCTCGCCCACGACTCCCCGCTTCCCTCCGGCAACGCCGTCGCCGCCCTGGTCGCCGTCAAACTCGGCCGCACCGACATCTCCGCGGCCGTGCTGGCCACCTTTGCCCGCCAGATCTCCGAGCAGGGCGAAGGCATGTCCTCCATGGTCACCGCCCTGATCGAGCACCTCGCCGTCCACACCGCCATCACCGTCCCCGCCGCACCGCAAGACAACCGTCCTCCATCGCCGCAGGAGCTCTCCGACAGCGTCGTCGAACTCCACGCCGCCTGGCCGAACCCGCGCGAACTGCACATTCTCTTCCGCATCGAAGAAGGCTACCACATCCACGCCAACCCCGCCGCCCGCGACATGATCCCCACCCAGATCGCCGTCCTGGGCGACGCGGCCCCCACCGTCGCCTTCTACAAATACCCCGACCCCCAAAGCCTCACCCTCGCCGGCCAGGCGATCCCCGTCTTCACCGGCCAGGCCATCCTCGAAGTCCACTTCAAAGGGGACATGACCGGCATCGGCCCGATCCTGCTCTCCGCCGTCTACCAACCCTGCGACGACCGCTCCTGCCTCCCGCCCACGACCCGGCAGTTTGAACTGAACACGCCCTGAACGCCCCGGACATCCGGCCAAATAGCCGTGCTCCAGTATCCCTGCCTCAGGCGAATGCAGTCCAACGTCCCGGCACGCCGGCATGGACACAGAACGCATCGTTGACATGTTGCAGACCAGAGACGATCATTGGATTCAACACCAAAAAGGAATGCCGATGGCGGATTTGAATTCCCTTTTTGCCCACCACGCTGCAAGATCGTTCGCCAAACAACTCGCTTTGCAGGATTACCTGGGCGAACACGCCTGGAATGTTGACATCACTCGTAGCATTGTTGATTTCGGCAACGGCCGCATCCATCCAATTCAGCTCATTGGCACGGAATCCGAAGGTGATGGCTGCTTCATGTGGGCGTGGGCGAACACCGCCAGCAAGCTGCCTCCCGCTTCGATTCGGGGAGTCGAGTCTCTCCGGGCGTGGGGGCAGAAGAACGGTGTTGCCGAGTTGAGTGAACGAAAACTGCCCCTCGATCAGTGGCCCGGCCATAACCTGGCCATGGTGGCCGCCGGACTACTCAATGCCGATGCCTACTACAGAGGTCCGTACGACGGCGGAGCTCTTTATTTTCTCGTGCTCAAGCTGCCCCCGCTGAGCCCGATTCCGACAGAGCGGATCCTGACGGTGCTTACCCAGACGATCTCGCAATGGGATATTGATGGCCGGACCATGACCGAAGCGTTCCTTGAACAGGAAGGCTTCACCCTTGCCTGCACCGATGTGCCCGGTGGCGGAGGGCAGTTACATGCGGTCCATGCGGACGGCCGCGCGCTCGACATCGACTTCGATGGCCTCCGTCGCATTGTCAAACTATCGGGAACGGTCGGACCAAAACTACCGAATTGATATCCCGCTTCGCTACAGTGAAACTCACACCACCTCGGAAAACCCCGCCGCAATGACGCGCCCCGGGGGATGATTCGGACGCAACGTCACCGCCCAATGGCGCGGGTGTCCGTCGATCCAGAGTACGACCCGTCCTTCGGTGGCCGGGAGTTCCGGTGGTTCATCAAAAACAATACAATCGCGGCCAATCTGAGCCAATGGAAAACACCGTCCGGCCATGTGCAGTTCAAGGCGGACCCTCGAGGAATAACCCGCAACCTGTGTGGAGACGCTCATGCCTGCCTCGCCGGACAATAAGGAGACTCGTACCGCGGAGTATGCTACCACGCGAGGGCTCGTTCTGGAATGCCGGCTCGGATTCGGCAAGGATGGAGACGTGTGGGCCACAAATTTCCGCACCGCCTTGAAGGTTTTCGACCGCCCGGAAACATTTTCGCGGGAATTGGCCTGCTATCTACGCTTGCGTGAGTTTAGCGTAAACGAGGTCCTGGGGCATCACGTGCCGACACTCGTGGACTGGGATAGCGACCTGCTGGCACTGGAGATGTCGATCGTTCAACCTCCGTTTCTCCTGGACTTCGCCGGTGCTCAGCTTGACTCACCACCGGATTTTCCGCCGGAAGTGATCCACCAGTGGATGGAGGACATCCAGGAGGAATTCGCGACGCACTGGACAGACGTGAACTCCATACTCGACGTGCTGGCGCGGCGATATGGAATCTATATGTTGGATGTCCATCCGGGGAACATCCGGTTTGGCGAGGAGCGTGGTTGAAGCTGGGGCAGAAGATTCAGGCGGTGCCTGTCCGATCATTGCATTCCGCGCCCTTGCATCGCGACAACTCCGTCGCATCCCTCTTTCCCCGCCTCTCGTCCGCGAATAGAGTACGGACCATGGCCTTACCCACCAGCACCGACGTCAAGATCGTTTTGTCCCAAACCATTCCCACGCCGGCCGACGCCCTCGCCGTGGCCTTGCCGGAATCCCCCGACGCGCGCTCTCTCGCTCTCCCCGACGCCGAGCGCGACGCCCTTGGCCGCCTCATCGCCGCCCACGTCTTCCGCGGCAAAGCGCGCGAAGTCGCCGCCGAGTTGGTCCCGCAGAAAAAGGGACACCGCCACTTCCTCGCCGTCGGGCTCGGCCCCCAGCTTCCACCTTCCATTTCCCACTTTCCACTTTCCACATCCCAACCGGCCCTCCAGTCCCTCCGCGAGGCCGGCGCTGCCCTGGTCCGGGCCGCCCGCAAACGCCGCGTGAAACACCTGGCCATACTCGTCCCCGACACGGCCGCCGGCACCACCGCCGACGCCGTCGATGCCCTCGCCACGGGCGCCGCGCTCGCCCTCTACCGCTTCACCGAATGCAAAGGCACGGCCGCCAAAAAGGACAACGACACCCCCGTCGGCCCGGCCACCGTCACGCTCGTCATCCCCAAAATCACCCCGGCCGCCCGCCAGGCCCTGGACCGCGCCATCGCCATCGCCGACTCGCAGAACTTCGCCCGCACCATCGCCTATCGCCCCGGCAACACCGTCAATCCCCCCGAACTCGCCCGCGTCGCCCAGGCGGCCGCCAAACGCGTCGGCCTGAAGTGCCGCGTGCTCGACGACAAAGAGCTCACGCGCCTGGGCATGGGCGGCCTGCTCGCCGTCGGCGCGGGCTCGCCCAACCCGCCGCGCCTCATCGCCCTGGAACACAAACCCGCCAGGACCAAATCCGCCCCCCTGCTGCTCGTCGGCAAATCCATCACCTTCGACACCGGCGGAATCTCCATCAAACCGGCCGACAAGATGCAGCGCATGATCTTCGACAAATGCGGCGGCATGGCCGTCCTCGGCGCCATGTGCGCCATCGCCCGCCTCAAGCTCCCCATCCACGTCGTCGGCCTCCTCTCGGCCGCCGAGAACCACGTTTCCGGCCACGCCTATCGCCCCGGCGACGTGCTCCGCATGTACAACGGCGTCACCGTCGAGGTCACCAACACCGACGCCGAAGGCCGCCTCGTCCTCGCCGACGCCCTCGCCTGGGGCATCGAGCAATACAAACCCGCGGCCGTCCTCGACCTGGCCACGCTCACGGGCGGCGTGGTCGTCGCCCTCGGCAAATCCATGGCCGGCGTCATGACCACCCACGACCCGCTCCTCGCCGAGCTCCAGCAGGCCGCCGGCGCCGCCGGCGAAAAGATCTGGCGTCTCCCGCTCACGGATGACTACAAAGACCTTATGAAGTCGGAACCGGCCGACATCGTCAATTCCGGCGGCCGCGAAGCTCACCCCACCCAGGGCGGCATCTTCCTGTCGTATTTCGTCCCCCCCGAACTCCCCTGGGCCCACCTCGACATCGCCGGCGTAGCGGATGTCGAAAAAGACACCCCCCTCTACGCCAAAGGCCCAACGGGTTGGGGCGTGCGCACGTTGGTACGATGGGTAGAGCAGCGGACGGTACCATTTTGAGTTTGTAGCACAGCCGTCCCGGCTGTGTCGTGTCGGTACTCCGGCACATCTTCCAGGATCGCCCCCTCTATGGTGGCACGGGCTTCCAGCCCGTGGCCGCGGTACTCCGCGGCATCAACCCTCCCTCTCCTTCCGGGAGAGGATCAAGATGAAATCATTATGACAACCGCTGAGCAAAGAGTCGGCCACCAGAACCTGGGGCAGCCGGTATCGCGGAGGATTGCAGGCGGGCGATCGCTTCCGTACAGCGGTCGACAAATTGCCTGCGATCTTTGTTGGCATTTCGAACCGCGCTGACCGCGCGGAAACCTATGGTCAAATCGCGGGTTCCACCGGGTATGGCGATCGTGAGGGTGATGAACGATCGAATGCTCTTGAGACCAATGCTGAGATCGCTCGTCTTGATGAATGGCTTCGCGGCATGGATGGCAGCAAACGGAATTCGCCAGCGTTCGCGATCGCCCTCGAAACGGATTTCGCGGCGCGCTTCATCAACCACAATGAAGCCAACATCGTCGGCATCATCAAGGCGGATTTTGTTGATATTCCCGGGATTCACGACCTCCACAAAAGTGGCATCCGGCGCCTCGGGTCTGACGATCTTGTCGGGACGCTGGCAGACTTCGTCGCGGAGGAGTTTGCGCACGTACCAATTCATCGACCAGGAAAGATTCCGGATAGACAGCACCATCGCCACGACGCTCGTCACTATGGCAACCACACCTGCGACAATTCCGATCTGCCGGACGAGCGGGGAAACGGCGTTGCCCTCAACAACATGCGCCAGCAGGAAAAGGCCGCCGATGAATCCCCCCGGCATCCACACGGCGATACCAATGGAAACGATGTTCGCGAGGATTAACTTTCCCCCGGCCAGTGCATTACCGGCATATCGGCCATTGACACTGGTGATTTGCGCCAGTGCCAACCCCCGAAGTTCAGTGGGCTGCGACGATCCGACGCTTGGTGACTGAACCTCGGCAGAAGATGCAGGGCGGAAATGGTCAGGAAAAAACGGGGCGAGTGCGGACAGCACGGGTGCGGACACGGCTTGCTGGGCGAGCAGCGTCTTACCGAAAGCCATGTCGATCTGTGACGCCTGGCTGAAACCACCTCCCCGGGTAACTTCCTTGACGGTGATCAATGGACCTTGGCCGCAGGCCGGACATGATTCGGCGGCAACAACAGTATATCGCTGGGCTCCGGATTCCTGGCGTGATCCGAGGAGATGGGACAGAGCCACGACATCGGCGTTGCGCAGGGCTTTGCAAACGTCCATCCCAGATCCGGGCGGCAGTGTGACGACATTTCGTCGCATCCACACTCCGCAACTCTCACAGAAAGCCCGACGAGCCACACCGGCCGCGGCGCCACAGATGAAGACCATGGCGCCAATTTCAAAGACAGCCGAGAAGCCGTTCTTCCCCACGCTCGGCCCGTCGGCCTTCCTGGACGAATGGCCGACGTCTTTTTCGATTGTATTTTCCAGACGCCACTGGACGTATTCGGGCAGCAGATCGAAGCGGAACAGGAATGCAGCGCCGCCAATGGCAACAAGCCCGGCGTGGAAACTCATCCCATAAGCGAGGATCGCGGTAAGGCCTCCGAGGAGGCGGCCGAACCAGATGGAGCGACATTTTGAGAACCGAATTGCCCAGGAAATTGTGGCCGCGAGCCCAATGGACAGAATACATGGCGTGATGACGACGTAGTGCCACCCCCAATCGAAAAGAGAGTGAAGCGCGATTCCAAAGAGGATGACCGATGCCAGAAGCGGGATTATCGTGATCGAAAAACGCCGGACATCGACCCGAATGCCTTTGCGAGCAGGATCTGCTACGGAGTGTGACGTTGTCATGCCCAAAACTCTCCCCGGACCCAAGGTCCTCTTATCAACTACGAAGCGGATAGGAATGATCGCTTGCCTGCCAACGATGTCAACATGACTGTCGAAGGATTGCTGAATTGGCTCCGCGCCAAGAAGGTCCCGTCTCTCAATGGCCCGCCCTCCCTGGCCCTGGCAACTACCAACTATCAACTGGCAACTACCGGCCAACTTTCTCAAAACACAACCCGCACATTTTCTATTTACAACTACCTAACTCAGTGTCATATATGCTATTATGCTCATACCAAACTCATCCTCGCCCCCCTCAATGCGTTTTTGAGTTGCCAGTTGCCAGCAGAGATTCCGCATTGGTGCCCTCCGCATTCCTCCTGCCCGACCGTCGCCACACCCGAGTCACCCGGCAGCGGAGAGATTCGGGTGAGGATTGGGGGAGATTTCGGGGGCGTTTTGGGGGCGATTCAGGGGCGATTTTTCCGCCCCGTCCACAGCCCAAATCGTCCAGAACCTCATTCCAGAAAAGCATTTGCGCCGACTCCAACCCGATCTACTCGCTTTTCTACTTATTCTTTTGCCCGGGAATCCTCCCCGTCTCTCCTATCAGAATTGTCGCCAATAGCGCCACCCCTTGCAGGGAATGAGACGGCAACTCAGATAGTGGTTCATTACTCACTCGCTGCGTTCCTGCCGGAATCCCCAAATCGGGAACTCTCAGATCCGGCCGCCAGCACTCGGACGATCGGCTGCAGGAATGCGCAGACGCTCTGTGGTGCCTTCTTGCGGCCATTTGCCAGCCACGTCGCCGGCCGATTCCATTGTCCGTTCGCGAGGTTGCTTGGCGTAGTCTCCGTCCCATTCCCCGCTTGCATTCAATGGGGTTGGTTCGCATACTCACGCGATGCGATTTGTGCTCCCGATTGTGTTGCTGACTCAGGGCATTGTCTTTGGCGGGGCTCTGCCGACGGTGGATCTGTCGGGCGATACCAATCGTCAGGTGGTCGTGGCGCGGGGGGCGGAGGCGGTTTATCAGGGGGCATCCGACGACCGTGTTGTTGGCGGATGGAAGGACGATGTTCTGTGTGTGGACGGCCGGTCACGGGGGCACGTGCGGGACGATGAAACGCAGCGATGACGGGGGCAGGACGTGGAGCGAGTTGCTGGCGACGCCAGTACGCGTTTCAGACTCGAGGAGACCGACAGGATGGCGAAGCCGTGAAGGTCCTTCGCTTGTTCGGGTGCAGCGAAAAATTTGTCCGCAGATTTCGCAGTGCGGCACAGCGGTAACCAAACTGAATCAACCACGGAGACACGCAGGGATTTCACAAGACGAGCCTCTTCCGCTCCGCGCCCCTTTTTCTGCGCCGGGCATTCACCCTCCGCTTGGCGTTGACCTCCCGCGTCGCACGCGGCCCAGGAGGGCCATGCCGCCCAGGGCCAACAGCGCCAGACTGCCGGGCTCGGGGAGGGCGGTGAGGGTGGCGACGACGTGGCCGCCCTGTTCCTCGGCGCTGATGGAGGTGAAGGCATAGCCCGTTGGCGGGAGCAGGTGCTGGGGTGTGACGCAGGGGGTCGTGGTGTTTGCGAGCCCCAACTGCCCGAAGTTGTTCATGCCCCAGTCCCAGAGGCTGCCATCGGCGGACAGGGCATAGCTGGAACCGTAGGACGCCGCCACGGCGACGATGTCGTGCAGGTCGGTGGGATCGACCTGGACCGGGACCAGGCGAGTGGTCGTCGTGCCGTCCCCCAGTTCGCCGTCGGGGTTGTTTCCCCAGGCCCAGACCCCGCCGTTGACCACCGCCAGGCTGTGTCCGTATCCGGCCGCCACGGCGGACACTCCGCTGGACAGACCGCTGACGGCCACGGGGACCGAGCTATTGCTGGTCGAATTGTTCCCGAGCTGGCCTCCGGCGTTTCGGCCCCAGGCAAAGGCGGCGCCGTTCTGGATGGCCAGACTGTGGAAAGCTCCGCCCGCCACCGCCGTCACGCCGCTGTTTAGGCCGCTGACGGCCACGGGGATGAGGCTGCCGCCGGTCGAATTGTTCCCAAGCTGGCCGTGGCCATTGAGACCCCAGGCGAAGGCAGCACCGTTCTGGATGGCCAGGCTGTGGCCGTTCCCGCCCGCCACGGCGGTCACGCCACTGGTCAGGCCGCTGACGGCCACGGGGATGGGGCTGTTGGTCGTGGAGTTGTTTCCAAGCTCGCCGTAGCCGTTGTAGCCCCACGCGAAGGCGGCGCCATTCTGGATCGCCAGGCTGTGCTGGTATCCGCCCGCCACGGCGGTGACGCCGCTGGTCAGGCCACTGACAACCACGGGGACGAGGCTTTCGGTGGTCGAATTGTTCCCAAGCTGGCCGTTGGCGTTCCAGCCCCAGGCGAAGGCGGCGCCGTTCTGGACGGCCAGACTGTGGTAGCTTCCTGTGGCGACGGCGGTCACACCGCTGGAGAGGCCGCTGACGACCACGGGGACGGAACTGCTGGTCCCGGAGTTGTTACCAAGCTGGCCGTTGCTGTTCGAGCCCCAAGCCTCGACGATGACGTCACCCTGGGCCGGAAGGCCCGCCGCCAGCAGGAAGCCCAGCGCCGCGAGAGTCCCAATCCGATAGGGGTCGAAATCGCGCATGTTTCCTCACTCCTCGTGCGAATCTTCAGGCGAGATGATCCACAATGCAGCATAACCAGCCTCGGGAACGGCGCCAAGAAAAGAGCAGCCGGGTGCGGGGTGCCTGGGTGCTTCCAGAGGAATGGCGAATGAAACGGTGTCGGGGTTGTGTCGGGGTCCGTTTCTTCGGCGTCGGACTCCCCTTCCCTGCTGAGCTTGTCCTCGATTACGATCCCAACGCGATATTGCCCGACGCCGCCGGAGACGAGCATGATGTGCCCAAATCGTCCGAGCTTATGCCAAGTTGATCGTACTTTTGTTGATCCAGTAACCGAATTGCACTCTCGATATCGGACATCGACGGCTTCGAGCCAGTTCTCGATTAACCGTGCGCCACCATTATCTGAAGTCCCTGGGCATTCGCATTCATAGGAATCTCCGTTGTCAGTTGATCTAAAGGGGAATGAGATGCGGACGCAGCTGGTGGTTCCGATTGCCCCATTGCCGAATTGACGGACTCCGGCGCGAGAACTAGGCTTTTTCACATGCAGCAAGGAGAGCCAAGCCGCACCGCATTGGGTGCCGCGAGACACCGGGCCGCCCATCAGGTCTTGGAAGGCGGCCGCATTTTTGCGGATCCGCTAGCTGCGCGCATCCTGGGCGTGGATGGCCAGGCGGCGGCCCGCCAATCGGACGACGACCCGTCCAGACGAGTGCTGCGCCTGTTTATTGCCGTGAGAACGCGCTTTGCCGAAGATGCGTTGGCGGCCGCCGTGGGACGCGGGGTTCGGCAGCTGGTTGTGCTGGGGGCGGGTCTGGATACGTACGCCTATCGCACTAAGCTGGGCGAAAGCCTGCGGATCTTCGAGGTCGATCACCCGGCGACCCAGGCGTGGAAGCGCAAGCGGCTGGCCGAGGCGGGGATCGCGGTGCCGCGGGCGCTCACGTTCGCGCCCGTTGATTTCGAAATGGAGTCGTTGGGGCACGGCTTGGTTGCGGCCGGTTTCGATCTTGCGCAACAGACCTTCTTCACCTGGCTGGGTGTGGTGCCTTATTTGACGGAGCCGGCCGTTTTGTCGACGCTTGGCTTCATCGCCGGCCTGCCGGGGGGTGCTCATGTGGTGTTTGACTACGCCAATCCGCCGGTCGCGAGCGGCGACGGGGACGAACACGCCGGCCTGCGCGAGAAGCTGTCGGCGCGCGTCGCCTTGCTGGGTGAGGCCTTCCAGAGCTATTTTGAAACGGAGGTGCTGCACGCCAAGCTGTCGGCGTTGGGATTTGGCGAAGTCGAGGATCTTGGGCCGGCGTTGATACGGGAGCGTTACTTTGCAAATAAAGGGGGTTCGTCGGGCGACAGGGGCGGGCATATCGTGAGGGCAATGACGGTTTAAGAGCGCAGCCTTTGAGCCCTTGAACCGTCGGGTGGGTTGTGTTGGAATAGCCGACAATTGGCCACTGGCAACTAGCAACTAACAACTGGCAACTATGTTCAAACCCGATCCCACCCGTCGTACTGTGCTCAAGACTTCGCTCTCGGCCGCGGCGATGGTCACCATCGCGCAGGCCGGGCAGGCCGCTGAAAACATCTCACCGAAAGGCTCTATGAAAATCGGATTCCACACCGACGCGTTCAATTCCGCCTATTGGTCGTTCGAGAAATGCCTGCAGTGGGCGCAGAAGAACGGCGTCCATTACATCGAGTGCGGGCTGATCGACGGGGTGTCGTGGATCCATGGGCTGGGATATCAGCCGCACGTCGCGCTGTACGAAGACCCGATCCTGCTCCGCAAGAAGATGGACAAGTACGAAGTCCGCTTTTCGCAGGTTGACGCGGCCTATCCGCTGTCCAACCAGGATGGGCCGATCCGCGGCGTGCCGTACGTGCTGAAGTCGATCGCCTGGGCCGCCCAGATCGGCTGTCCGTGCGTGGATACCACGGATGGGCTGCACGCGCCGGAGGGCATCGACGACAAGGAGTCGATGAAGCACATGAAGTGGCAGTACGAGCAGATCATCAAGGTGGCCGAGGCCCACAAGATCATCGTCAACATCGAGCCGCACGGGTACTTCACGACCAATCCGGATGCGATGGCCGAGATGCAGGCGTTTGTCGATTCGCCGTATCTGCGGATGAACCTGGACACGGGCAACACGTTTATTGCCGGCCGGGACCCGGCGGCGTTTCTCACGCGGTTCATCAAGAAGGTCGCGCATGTGCATGTGAAGGACGTGTCCAAGTCGCTGGCCGACTCCATCCGCGGGAACGCCACGGGCATCGCCGTGTCAGCCTGTTCGCTGGGCGAGGGGGTCAATGCGGACAACATCAAAAAATGCCTGACCATCCTGCGCGACAATGGCTATACCGGCATGTTGAGCATGGAATGCGAAGGCGCCGGCGGACCGATGATCGAGAAATCGCTGACGTGGCTGCGAGGGACGCTGAAGGAACTGGGAATCGTGGAAGCAAAATGACGAAATCAGAAATCCGAATACCGAAAGAAGCACGAAGGCCCGAATGGCCCGATTGGCGCTGAGTGGCGGGAGATGTTCGTCGGCACATTGGCTGGATGAGGTGGTCCGATGAGACTGATCGGGATCAGTGCGGCGCTGTTGCTCCTGATGTTCGCGGCCAGGGGGCAGCCGCGGGTGGAACTGGTGGCAGGTGGCGCGCAGGTTGGACGCCTGGGGAAGATCGAGTTCACGATCCGAGTCGACGGCAAGTACGAGAATCCATTCGATCCGGACGAGGTGGAGATCGGGGTCGAACTGACGAGCCCGTCGGGAAAGAAGATCGTGCAGCCGGCGTTCCTGTACCAGAACTATGAACGCAAGCCGTCGAGTCGCGGTGGAAACAACAGCGAGTGGCTCTATCCCGTGGGCCAGGCGATCTGGATGGCGCGCTTCGCCCCGGCCGAGGCGGGAGCGTATTCGGCGGCCGCCCTGGTGAAGGACCACACGGGCACAACGCGATCGGGCGAGGTGAAGTTTGACTGTGTGGCTTCGGCGGAAAAGGGATCGGTGCGCGTCTCGCGGAAAGATCCGCGCTACCTGGAGTTGGACGACGGCACGCCGTTCTTTGCCGTGGGGCAGAATGTGGCGTTCGTGACCAACTCGTACGCGGCGGCCGAAAAGATACACAAACTCGGCGAGAACGGGGCCAACTATGCGCGCGTCTGGGCGTGCGCCGAGGACTGGGCGATGGCCATTGAGGCCCGCAAGAGCGCCTGGGGGCGGTCGTGGGACTGGCGGCCACCGATCGTGATGATGCCGGATCGCGAAGGATACCACGCAGGGCGCATGTGCCTGAAAATCAGCGGCGATGCGGGGGCGTCGATCGCGGCGTCTCCATCTCATCCCGTGGCAATCAAGCCCGGGACGCGATACGTGCTCTCGGGCTCGGTGCGCGTCGAGAAAGGCGTGGACGTGAACGTGGATCTTGGCGGCAAACGAACGCTCGCGGCCAAGGGCGGCTGGACCAAATTCAGCGAGGATTTCACGAGCGCGGCCGGCCAGTCGTGGTTGCCGGACCTGCGATTTGTCATCACGGCCAAGGGCTCGGCGTGGCTCGCGGGGCTGTCGCTGACCGAAGCTGGCGGCGGGCCGGAATTGCTGTGGGAGGCGGATGTGAATCGACCGGCGGTGGGCGTCTACAACCAGCCGGACTGCTTCATGCTGGACCAGATCGTGGAGGCGGCCGAGCAGAGCGGCGTTTATCTGCAACTGGTGCTACTGACGCGCGATCATTACATGAATCTGCTCGGCCGCGATGGGACGGCGGAGTATGAGCGTGCGGCGCAGGCGGCGCGAAAGCTCGCCCGCTATGCCGCGGCCCGCTGGGGCTATTCGACGCATGTGGCCGCCTGGGAAGTATTCAACGAGATGGATCCCGGCAAGCCGACGGATGCGTTCTATTCGCGGATCGCCGAAGCGTTCGAGCAGTTCGACACCAGCCGCCACATGCTCGCCAACAGCACCTGGTCCGTACCCACAAAGGACTTCCGACACCCGAAACTGAGCACGGCGGACACGCACTTCTATCTCCGGCCGGCCAATGGCGAGTTGTGGAAAGACGAGGTGGCGTCAGTTCAGGCGAAGTGGAAGGCGATCAGCCCGCTCGTGCAGGGCCGGCCGCTGATGTTCAGTGAGTTCGGCATTACCAACAACGACTGGCACCACGCGCCCGAACTCGACAAGGATGCCCGGTACGTCCATCTGCACAACGCGCTGTGGGCGTCGGCGCTGTCGGGCTACGCCAGCACCGTGTGCGACTGGTTCTGGGACGACATTCACAAGCGCGATCTGTACGGGCACTATCGGCCGATCTCGCGGTTTGTCGCCGACATCCCCTGGACCAGCGGAAAACTCAAGCCGGCGACGGCATCGTGCGACAAGGGAGTGCGGCTGCTCGGCCTCGCCGGCGAGCGTGACGCCTACCTCTGGCTGCAGGATGAGAAGGCGACGTGGTGGAACATCGTCATGGAAAATCGTCCGCCGCAGCGGATCGACGCGGCCACCATGAGCGTTGATGGGTTGCCCGATAGCGCGTATGGCGTGGAATGGTGGGACACGCAGGACGGAAAGGTGATTCGCACCGACCGCGCCGAATCGCGCGAGGGGAAACTGAGCGTGGCCGTGCCGGCGTTTACCGGGGATGTGGCGTGCAAGGTGCGGCCGGCAAAGTAGAAGGCGCACTGGACTGAGCAGGCTCAGTTCCGGTGCCGCAACAACGCCTCGCGCGGACGAGGTGTAACAGTGGTTGGACGCAATTCATTTCAAGAAGGAGCCTTCCATGTCGGTCTCGCAAGTTTCGCGTCGGGGATTCATCAAGACGTCGGCGGCCGCCGTGTCTGCGTTGTCGGTCGCACGCTCGGCCCATGCGGCCGGGTCGGAGACGATCAAGATCGGCGTCATCGGTTGCGGCGGACGCGGCTCGGGAGCGGTTCGCGACGCCATGGACGCCGACCCGGGCACCAAACTCGTCGCCATGTGTGATCTGTTCAAGGACCGGATCCAGGGAAAACTCGACAGTCTCAAGAAACAAAAACCCGACCAGGTCGATGTCACGCCCGACCGCATGTTCGTCGGGCTCGACGGCTACAAGAAGGTCATCGACGCCGTGGATGTCGTCCTCATCGCCTGCGCCGCCAAGTTCCACCCGCTGTATGTCAAGGCCGCCATCGCCGCCGGCAAACACGCCTTCTGCGAGAAGCCGCACGCCATCGATCCCTACGGCATCAAAATGCTTATGGACGCCACCGCCATGGCGAAGGAGAAGAAGCTCTCGTTCCAGTCCGGCCTGCATTCCCGCTGGGCTCCGGAGATGAGGGAGTGCGTGCAGCGCGTCCACGACGGCCAGATCGGCGAGATCATCTCCATCGAAGAGAACTTCATCCGCCCGCCCTATGGCGTCGTGCAGCGCCGCCCCGAAGGCATGACCGAAATTCAGTGGCAGTATTCCTGCCAGTATCGCTTCCGCTGGCTCTGCGGCGACGACGTGCCGCAATCGCTGGTGCATAACATGGATCGCGCCACCTGGGCGATGAAGGAAGCGGTGCCGGTGAAGTGCCACGGCCTGGCCGGGCGATCGTCCACGTTTGATATGCCGTATATCTACGGCGACGTCTTTGACCACCACTCGGTCGTCTACCATTACGCCTCCGGCATTCGCGTTTACGCCTTCTGTCGCACCCAGCCCAACTGCTACAACGAATCATCCTCCATCGTCCTTGGCTCCAAGGGGAGGGCCTTTATCGACGCCGGCCGGATCGAAGGCGAAAACGCCTGGAAATTCGCCGGCAAGCGGGAGAATCCCTATGTGCTTGAACACGTCGCCCTCTTCAAGTCCATCCGCGACGGCAAACCACTGGCCAGCGACCATGCGGCGCGATCGACCCTCGTGACCATCATGGGCCAACTTTCCTGCTATTCCGGCCAGGAAACCAAGTGGGACCAGATGCTGAAATCGACGTTCGCATACGCGCCAAAACCCGAGGAATGCACCTGGGACATGGAACCGCTCAGCAAGCCCGACGACAAAGGCATCTATCCGGTGCTGATCCCCGGCAAGTTCAGTTTCGCCGAGCCCAAGCCGGCATGATGGCCGAAAAGGTGACGGTTTTGCTTCCAGTATCCGTAAGATCATGGTCGATGCCGTGAACTGATGTGCCTCGAAAACATAGCGCGATGGACCGATACATCGTCGCGTTTGCAGGAATAAAGCCCGTTGACGCCGGTCGCCGGGCTTTTCCCTTGCTTGCCCCGGATGCTATTGAATAATAAGACCATGCCCCCATCGCCGGGTTCCCCAACGTCCAGGCGTGATCCAGGACTCGCCCGCTTTCGCGGCTGGCGGAAATGGGCGATGCGCCTGTTTCTCATGGTGGCGTCGCCCATTGTCTTTTTGCTGCTGCTTGAAACCGTGCTGTGGATATGCGGCTACGGGCGGCCGACGGCCTATCTGCAGCGCGACCCCGTTACCAGCACCTGGAACCGCAACGAGAAGTTCACATGGCAGTTCGCGCCTCGTCGAATGGCCCCGGTTGGGGACCAACTCCGCATTCCCGATGCCAAACCGCCCGGGACGTTCCGGATCATCATTCTCGGCGAGTCCGCGGCCATGGGCACGCCGGACGGGTCGTACAGTTTCGGCCGGATGCTAGAGTGCATGCTGCAGGCGCGGCATCCCGGCAGAAAGATCGAGGTGCACACGGCCGCGATCGCGGGCATAAACTCGCATGTGCTTCTGCCGATGGCCAAGGACTGCGCCGAACGCCAGGCGGACCTGTTCATCCTCTACATCGGCAACAACGAAGTGGTGGGGCCATTCGGGCCGTCGACGGTCTTCAAGTCGTTCTCGCCGAACCTGAGCCTGATTCGCACGGGCATCTTCGTTCGTTCCACGCGCACGGGCCAATTGCTTTCCTCGTTCCTTTCGCACGATGACAAAGATGCGGCCGGTGCGAAAGAGTGGAAGGGCATGGAGACCTTCGCGGCGGGAATCATCCCGGCAGCGTATCCGCGCCGACAGGGCGTCTACGGGCACTATCGCCGGAATCTGCAAGACATCGTCACTGCGTGCCGGCGCGACGGCGCGGGGGTCATGCTGTGCACGATGGGCGTGAATCTGCAGGATTCCCCGCCGTTTGCCTCGCTGCATCGGCCGGGTTTGTCGGATGCGGATCTGAACCAATGGCAGGCGGCCGTTGAGCAGGGAAGCGCGGCGGAGAAGGCTGCGGGGACCGACAAGGCGATCACGCAATATCGTGCGGCCATGGCGATTGACGATCAATACGCTGAACTGCACTACCGCCTTGGCCGGGCTCTGCTGGCAAAGAACGATCTCGCGGCGGCCGAGCAGGCATTTCAGCGCGCTGTCGACCTCGATGCCCTGCAGTTCCGGACGGACTCCCGCCAGAACGGGATCATTCACGAGGTGGCCAGTTCTACGGGAGCCGCGCTTGTCGACATCGAGCAGGCGATCCGCTCCGATCCTGCCCTGGGCCAGCGGATTCCGGGGGATCGCCTGTTCTGGGAGCACGTGCATTATCGTTTTGAAGGCAACTGGCTCGTGGCCAGGACGCTGCTGGAGCGTGTGGAATCGGTGTTGCAGGATGGCCCGGGGGGCGGCGTGGCGCTCGATCCGCAGTCCGTGCGGGCGGCGCTGGCGCTGACGCCGTACGACGATCGGCGAATGGCGGCGTCCATGGCGGAGATGATGTCGCGGCCGCCGTTTACGGGCCAGCTCGAACACGCCGAGCGCATCGCCCGCGTGCAGGCACAGATGAAGGAAATGACGGGCAACGCCGCGGACGTGGAGGCGTCGATCAAGGCGTACGAGACGGCAATTGGCCTGCAACCCGGGGACTGGCGGCTGCGGATCAACTTCGCCGCGTTGCTGGAATCGGCCGGAAGAATTGACAAGGCGATCGAGCAGGCGCAGGCGGCGGCCGCTCTTCTGCCTGGCGACTCCGACATCCGCCTCATGCTCGCGGGGTATGACGCTATGCTGGGCAAGCCATCGGCCGCCGGGGAACTCCGGGTGTTGTCCGGCCAGCATCCGCAGGCAGTCGCGCCGCTGATCGCACTGGCGGGGTTCTACGCGCAGCAGAAAGACTATAAGCAGGCGGCCGAGTTTTATCGCAAGGCGCTGGAGCGCCGTCCCGCGGATGCGCTGCTGCATACCAACCTCGGGACCACGCTGATGGCGCTGGACGATCTGCCCGGGGCGCGGGAGCAGTGGCAGCGGGCGATCGAGTTGGACGATAATGCCGAGAGCCACCTCAGCCTGTCGCTGCTGCTGCGAAACGAGAAGAAATACGCCGAGGCCACCGAGCATGTCCGCAAGGCGGTCGCGCGCGAGCCGGCCAACCCGAAGTATCGGAACAACCTCGCCGGCTATCTCCTGCAAGCCGGGAAGATCGACGAGGCGATGGCGGAATTGCGTGCGGCGATTCAGAGCGACCCCAAGCACGGCAAGTCGCAGGCGCTGTTGGGCGAACTTCTGGTGGCGAAAGGCCAGTTGCGCGAAGGGGCCGAGCATCTGCGCAAGGGCGTGGAGAACGGCGCCGACGCACCCGAGAACCTCGTTGAGCTGGCGTGGCTGCTGGCGACCGCACCGAGCGGCGCCGTGCGCGATGGCGCGGCGGCCGTGGGGTTTGCCGAGAAGGCGTGTCGTCTGACCGATCAGAAGGACTACTCGGCACTGGAATCGCTGGCGGCGGCCTATGCGGAGACAGGCCGGTTCAACCAGGCTGCGACAACCCTGGAAAGTGCGATCAAGCTTGCCTCGGCCGCTCCGCCGGAGCAGCTCCAGCGGATGCGGTATGCTCTTTCCAAATACCGCGACTTCCGGACGATCTACCAGTGAGCGCCCGCCCGCGCAAGATTAAGCATATGTCATCATATAGTCATTTGACGTCGCCCTATGCGGAAAATCCATTTTTTTCTTGCCTTCGCCAGCCTTAATGGAATATGAATAGGGGCGTTCACATCTGTTGGTTGCCCGATACGCATCTTCTGGTCAGCGAGTCGGGCGAAGGTTTAATTAGGGTGAGTGTGCCACGAGGTGACACGTCTTTTTGGGATGATCTGCCATGGCTGTCGAGATTGAGCAGACTACTTCGGACACGAGGGATTTCCTGGAAATGTCGCGACAGCGGCGCGCCGGTCTGCTGTCGGAACTCGGATTGTTTCTCTGGCAGAACAGGAACTGGTGGCTGTTGCCGATTGTGGTGGTGCTGATCGCTGTGGCCACATTGGCGATGCTGGGCGGGTCCGGTCTGGCTCCACTAATCTACACGGTGTTCTGAACGGTCACCGCACCGTCACGGATGAGCTGATGTGGAAGCGACAGACAAGAATGTCTGTCGTACGACAGGCAGGAATGCCTGTCCTACCGTTGGCCCATGACGTCAACGCCTACGGACCACTACCACTGATGGAAGTAGCTCTCGTGCGTCCCCGGGGCCTTGCGCTTCACCCAATACGTCGGCGCCTGACGACGTGAATGAAGGCCCAGCGCATCCCGGCCGCAGAGGCGGGCCAGCCAGCCCAGGGGTGTAATCACACCGTAATAGATCGCCGCCAGCGCGACGCATGAAAGCGCCATGCCCAGCGGATATGGCACAATCATCATGACCACGTAGATCCAGCGGAGTCCCATCGGGAAGACGACCGTGACCCCTGCCGCCACAGCCGCCGCGATGCCGATGGTCCAGTGCAGGCGCCACGCCAGCACGGCCAGGATCATCGCCAGTGCCAGCCCGAAGACCCGCAACTGGCCTTTTTCCGGATGAAGTTCTATTTCCATGAGTGGCATGGGTCGTGTCTCTCAGTCCAGTTCCCTTTTGGCCAGATAAGCATCCACGTCGTGTTGCACGGCCGCGGGTTGGTCGCTCTTGAGCAGCAGGCAATCCTCCAGGACCAGCGCATCCATGTTGGTTGCCATGAAACAGCGGCATGCGTCGGCGGGCGTGCAGACAATCGGTTCGCCGCGCACGTTGAAACTGGTGTTGACCATCATCGGGCAGCCGGTTTTTTCGAAGAAACGCCGTAGAAGGCGGTAGAATCTCCCGTGGCGCTGCGGGTCGACGGTCTGGATACGGGCGGAGTAATCGACGTGGGTCACGGCGGGGATGGTCGAACGGACGATGGCCAAAGGCAGAGCGGTTTCGCCGAAACCGCCGTTCTCGGCGTGCGACGGACCGCTCGGCGAGCGGTCCCTACCAACGCTGTCCCTGTCGACGGCCTCTCGGCATTTGCCG
>JANYKD010000367.1 GCA_025361735.1 Phycisphaerales bacterium | reverse complement strand
CCCCACCACCACCCCCTGCGGGGGCGGCACCCGGGGCAGCGCTCTTGGCGACATTGCCGCCCTTGGGGGTCTGGACCTTCTTGGAGGCATCGCCCGCGGGTCGATCGGTGTAGATGGTGCGTCCGTTGGCGTCGACCGACTTGTACACGTCGGCGCCGGCCACCGGCACCAGCATCAGGCCGAGACAGATCGCGAGCAGGGATTGGGAATGGGAAGGTGTGTGCATGGGATCCTCCGAAGAACTGTGGTGCCAACTGCCGCCTGACGTGTGTTCGTGTCGGCGGGTGGCAGCACCCGGCAAACATTATGTGGATGAAACGCGCCCGTCCTGCTGGCATGACCCTCGGGAAGTCGAAGCCTAACGCGGGTAAAGCAAAGCGGGTGCCCAAATCATGCTTTGGCACAGATTTGGCCGGGAATCTCCCGATTATCGAACACCTGCCTCATTACGTCTTCAGCGCCTTCAGGAAGCAGCCGCCACACAGCCTGGCGGGATATCCTATCGGGCAAACTTCTCCCATTCACGCTCGATGACGGTGGCCATCTCGGCGCGGAACCGGGCTGCGCCAAAGCGTTCGGCATTGGCGCGGCACGACGCCGGCAGGATGCGGGCGCTGTTGTCCTCGAAGGCATCGACGGCGCGCCGGATGGCGTTGGCGGTCTGATCGCCGAAGAAGACGCCGGTGGGCGCCGGCGTGTCGAGCCCGTTGACGGTTTCGAGGGCGCCCCCGCGCCCGAAGGCGATCACCGGGGTTCCGCAAGCCTGGGCCTCGACCGGCACGATGCCGAAGTCTTCTTCGGCGGCGAACACGAATGCCTTGGCCCGCTGCAGATGGTCACGTAGTTCGGCCTTGGGCGCGTAGCCGAGAAACCTGACATTCGGCCCGGCCTTGGCGCGCACCTTGGCGTTGTCGGGGCCATCGCCAATGACGATGAGCTGCCGCTCGGGCATGGCGGCAAATGCCTCGACGATGACGTCCACGCGCTTGTAGGGTACGAAGCGAGAAGCGGTCACGTAGAAGTTTTCCTTGCGCTCGACATAGGCAAAGCCATCGATGTCGACAGCTGGATACACCACGTCGGACTCACGCCGGTAGGTCTTGGCGACGCGCCGGCCGATGAACTTCGAATTGGCGATGAAGCAGTCGACACCGTTGGCCGTTCGCAGGTCCCAGAGCCGCAGCTTGTGAAGGAACCATTTGGCCAGCCAGCCCTTGAGCCCGCGATCGAGCCCGGACTCGCGCAGATATTGATGCTGGAGGTCCCACGCGTAGCGCATGGGCGAATGCACGTAGCTGATGTGAAGCTGGCGCGGTCCGGTGAGCACGCCTTTCGACACCGCATGCGCGCTGGAGATCACCAAGTCGTAGGACGACAGGTCGTGCTGCTCGATCGCGAGCGGCATCAGCGGCAGGTAGCTGCGGTAGCTCTTCCGCGCCCGCGGCAGGTTCTGCACGAACGTGGTCTTGACCGGTTTGTTCTTGATGAACCAGCGCAGCGAGTCGGGCAGGAAATCGACCACGCTGAACAGGTCGGCGTCGGGAAACATCTCGATGAGCTGCTCGAAGACACGCTCGGATCCGGAATAGTCCACGAGCCATTCATGGACCAGTGCCACGCGCTTGCCCTCGAGCCCCTTCGGCAGGGCCGGCGCGCTCACTCGAAGTCGCCGGGGGTGATCCCGCGCCAGTGTTCGAGCGACCGGTCGAATGGATAGCGGAACGTGAATCCGGCATCGGCGAGCCATTTCGGCACGATGTGGGTGGACATGGCGGCCTTTTTCACCCGCACCGGGTGGATCGGATTGCGGCTGCCGAACACCGCCTGGGCGCCGGACGCGGCCACCTTGAGCAGCGGCATCGGGATCGCGAACACCGGCGCCGACGACCCGAGGAACGTCTTGGTGATGTTGGCCAGTTCGCCCAGGGGCTCCGTGGGCGATTCGACGTAGTTGTAGACGATGACGGGATCGGTGCGCGCCATGACGAAGTCGATGCTGTCGATCATGCCGTAGATGTACGCGTACGACTTGCGGACGTTCTTGGACCCCGGAAATGCGAAGTAGCCACGCTTGATCGCGCGGATCATGCGCAGGATGTTGCCCGGGTCGCCCGGGCCGAACACCACGCCGGGGCGGACGATCACCAGCCGGCGCCCGGCGCCGCGCTGCTGCCAGCCCTGGTGCATGACTTCGGCCGGATACTTCGAGCCGCCGTACGGGGTGATCGGGCAGATGCGGGCCGACTCGGGAGTGGGCCCTGACGTGGGCCCGTATACGCTGATGCTGCTGGTGAAATAGAGGTTGTTGCAGCCCACGGTTTCGGCGAAGGCGCAGACATTGGTCGCCCCGGCCAGATTCGTATCGAAGAACTCCTCGGCGCGATGGCCGGGTTCACGGTGGATCGCCGCGAAGTTGAAGATCCATTCGGGCGATTCAGTAACCAGATCCGTTGGCACCGGCTGCCGCACATCGACGATCGACGCGACGATCCCCTGCTGACCCGCCAGCGGTGACGGCCGAATGTCGGCGATGTAGATGCGCTCGAAGCGCCCGCTCTCGAGCAGATGCCGGGCAAGATGGGTGCCGATGAAGCCGGCACCGCCGAAGATCACGCAACTGCGCATGGAAACCCCTGACTGACGTTGGACTTCAAGACGAAACCGCCGGGGCGTGGCGAGAAGCGGGCCAGGTATCGGCACTCACGATGGCCCACAAGCTGGCCGCGCATCGTTGCCAAGTAAACTGCCGCGCGCGATCCAGCCCGGCGGCGCGCAGCCGGGACGATACTGCCGGGTCGCCAAGCACCTCCTGGAGGCGTTCAGCCAGCTCTACGGGATCGTCCGGATCGAAATAGAGCGCCGCCGCGCCAAAGATCTCAGGCATCGATGCCGCGTTAGAAGAGATGACGGGGCAACCGCACATCATTGCTTCGAGCGGCGGCAGGCCGAAGCCTTCGTAGCGCGACGGAAATACGAAGCAGGCCGCCGCCTCGTACAGGGCGCGCAATTGGCCGTCGGTCACGTACCCCAGGTGACGCACGCCATCCGGAAGGGCGCCCGAAGCGGCGAACACTTTGGGATTGGTGCCGCCGGCGACGACCAGCTCGACCCCAGGAAAGGCCTTGCTTTCGAACGCCTTTACGATGGCTCCGAAATTCTTGTTGGGATTCATGCTACTCACGGCGAGGACGAAACGGCCGCCGGGAGGATCGGTCTGCGGGACTATCGAGCCGTCGGGCGCAACTTCGGCGATGTGATCGCCGCTTTCATGCACCACGTCGATGGCGAGGCCTGCACCGAGAAACCGTCGCAGTTCGTCGCGCGAAAATGCCGATACGGTGACGATCCGGGCGCCACGAGCGACGAGCGCCCGATACACGAAGCGATACCACGCCAGAAATTTGCGGCTATAGCCCGTCGGCGCCGCAAACACCGCGGCGTCATGGACGGTGACCATCTGCGATCCGTGCATCAACGGTGCGACGTTGCAGAGATTCACCAGTCGCCGCCCGCGCGCCGCCCGCGGCAGGGACCATTGCTCCCATGGATGACCCTGCAGCGAGCCTACCGTGCGGACCTGGATCGCTGTCAAGGGACCCGGCAGCTTCGCGCCAGCCGGACACAGCAATTCGACGTCCGCAATCAGGCCTGCCCCGCTCTCGCGAGCGATCATCCGATCCCATTGGCGGACGACCTCCCAGGCATAGCGCTGAACACCCGAGATCGACTGGGTAAGGAAGCGACCATTGATGCTGATGGCGACGGTCATCAGGACTTCCAGCTACGCCCCGGACCGCAGGATTGTCGCGATTGCATCACGCCTCAGCGGCCGAAGAAGCGGCCGAAACGCGGCCTGAACCAACGGTGCCCATCAACCGTTTCATGCCGACGAGCGCGCCGCATCTGATGCTGCTTCCCTGGCGCGGCAACTCGGGCACGGAACAAGGTGTGCCCCACGACAACGGTAAGTACTGCCGGAAAGGCTCGAGGTTCAGCCAGATAAAGTATCCGCATCGTTTCGAGGATCGAGAGAAACAACAACGGATAAAGCAGTCGCAGCATGCCTCGACGCGCCCTGATCGAGGCATAGGCAGCCCCTGCGAGACAACCCCAGACGCAGGCGTAGGCCAATCCCCCCGGGACTCCCAGATCGTAGTAGACCGTGTATATCCCCGACATGTTGGTGAATTCCGGATCGGCATAGCGACCAAGAAAATTTAAGCCCGATCCACGGAGGTCAAATGCAATCCGGAAAATTGGGCCGATCAGGCCCGGAAAACGGTAGAGCCACGACAGCACGTAGCCCATTTCGAAGGTTGGCCATTTTGCGGTCAGCAGCAGTCCGGAGCCATTGTTGAGTGCCGTATAATAGTAGGCGAGAAACCGCTTCATCACGAAGCCCCAGAAGCTGTCCTCGACATCAGAGTAGTGGGCAGACCAGGATCGGAAGAACTCCATCACACCGAAAAAGAAGATCAGGGCTGCAACTCCAAGAATTGGGCCCGCAACTCGGATAAGGCGAATGATCGGGTGGGAAGTCTGGCCGCGATAGCAGAAGAACAGAAGCCCGATCGGCACCAGCAATTCGATCATCGCCAAGCGCTCAGCCCAAGCATATGTCCGGAAGAGACCCAGGCCCAGGATTGCGATGAAGTAGACGAAGAACCGCTTCTGCGGTATCGGTTTCTGCAGACCCCAGACCCGGTCAAGGTAGAGCGTTACGTACGCAAGACCGCACTGCGTCAGTGTAGTAACGCCGCCGATCGTCTGGCTGGTCTGGCGGATGTTGCCGCCGTCGC
>JANYKD010000358.1 GCA_025361735.1 Phycisphaerales bacterium | reverse complement strand
GTCAGGTCGTCCAGTCGCTTCTGTACTGCGGCGGTGACGGCCTTCTCGGCCTCCACGGCCTTGGTCGATTCGTCCTTCAATGCCGCGATGATCTTTGCTTCACGAGCCATGAGTTCTCCAAAAAGTTCGTACCATTCTTTGTAAAAGCGGGCTTCACAATCCCGCTCGTTTTCTTCAATCTTCCGCGCGCAAGCCTCCAGTTTCGTCTTGGCGTGGTGGTTCGCCGGAAGGGCGGCCAGGGCTTTGAGATACTTCACTTCGTTGCAACAACGGGCCATGACCGCCTCCTCACACGCTCGCGAACCGCTGCCCCTTCAAGCCGGGCATCGTCTCCACATCGTCATACGCGCTCAGAAGTCCCTTGCGCGCGAGTCCCTGGGTGATGGGATCGAGCGCCTTCTGCCCGAACGCTTCCAAGCAGCTGTGCAGTTGATCTTCAAAGTCGAAGATGATTTCGACACGGGCAATCACCTGCTCGTAGTCCTTTGTCCCGTAGTCGTCGGGCAGGGTATTGCTCGGCACGACCAGCTTGCGGATGCGGTTCACATCCCATTTGTGCTGGATCACGATCTGGTGTGCCGCGAATTGCCCGCCCCGGCGCTGGCGAGGGGTGTACACCGAGCCGTCCGCATTCATAAACACACCAGGGTTTGCCGGTCCTGCCGCGCGTGGGGCCATGTGCGGGAACACTTCGTAAAAGTGAACCTGCTTCAGTTCGGGTAACGAGAAGACCATCGCGGCCGGTGCGATCGTTCCGGGGACGTTGGTGGTGAGCATCTGCGGCGGTGCAGCCGCTGCTTCCGGGGGGAGCGCGGCCATCTCCATCTTGGGCGGTGCATCGTCAACCCCGTTGAGGTTCGCCAGGTCGGCCGGCACTTCGAGGGCTTTGTTCTTAATCGCCATAGTCTTCTCCAAAAAAGGTTTGGTTGATGATCTCCACCTTGATTTCCGGGCTGGTGGCATCCCACTGGAAGCCGGATTCCACTTGCAGGGGGAAATAGATCATCCCCTTGCACTTGGCCTTGCGGGCCTGGTGGATGAGCAGTTTCATTTCCGCGACGGTCGGGCTGCGGCCGCCGTTGGGCAAATTCGCGAGTCCCTGCCGCGCGCACTCGATATACATCAGGTGGGGTTTGTTCCACGGGTCGAGCTTTCGCAGTTTCTCAATGCAGGCGGTCGGGCTGAACAATGGGATCGCCCCGTTCCACCCGGCCACGGGGAAAAGGTCGTGCGACACCCAGTCGGCCAATTCCAAATAAGCGGTGTACTGTTGATCGGTGGGGCCGCCCGACACCAGTTGCAGGACGTACCCGCCCGAAAGGTTCATTCGCCACGGCACCTCCCGCACGACCTGGCTCGGGATCGTCGCATCCTTCATCGCCTTCAAGTCGGCAACCGGGATCTTCTTCAAGTCCGGTTCATCCGGAAACGACCAGGCCAGCAGCAGGGGATTGCCCGCATCGACCGAGGGATCGCCAACCGGGGGTCGAATCTGGTATAGCCCTGCGGCGTTGGCCGCCTTCACCCAGGCCACCGGATCGCGGCCCTGCGCGATGCCGGAAAGCGTGTTGATGCCCAAAGACTTCCACATGCCGAAGAGTTCTTCGGGCTGTTGTTCGACACCGACGATGAAATTGGGTTGGTTCATTGGTTGTCCTTGAGGCTTTCAACGCACATCCACTCGCTCATGTCGAGGCTGTCGTCATCGTGCTGGCCGTGAGCGCGCCGGTACAGTTCGATGCACACGCACGCGGTTTGAAGACGGCTCCGGCAGGCGTGCTTGAGTTCCTGCTGCGTATTGAGCAGCGCATCCTTATGTGCGGCCTGGCTCTCCAGTTCGACGATGCGGCCCAACAGGCGGTTGATCCGGGCTTCCTGTGCTTCGTCGCGTTGGCGCAATTCTCCAACCGTCTCCAGCACTTCTTCACGGAAATACTTGGAGTCAAACAGCCTGTTCACGAGCGCGATGAGTCCGGCGACGATTGAGCCAAGGACGATCCAGCCGGTGGGTTGGTTGGCATCGAGGAGTATGTGCATTGAGTCTTCCCGTCTCGCTTGGCTCTGGCGTCGAGCAGCACCGCCCGAGTCGCCTCTGGAATGTCCATGAACTCCGCAAAATCCATGTACTGGATCATTTCTTCGTTCCTGCCCCGGCGAGGGCTTCGTGGGCTGCGAGATCGGCCTTCAAGTCCTTCACGGTTTTTTCCTCAACGGCCCGCTGTGCGGCGCGCAGGGTTTCCCGTTGTTCGCCGGAAATCGTCGTGCCG